>JALHTE010000126.1 GCA_022865595.1 Steroidobacteraceae bacterium
CGTCGACCACGGATCGGCCTTGGTGTGATGGTGCACCGCCTGCTGGTACAGGAAATCCAGGCGCAGAAAATTGCGCATCCGCTCGTTCAGCGGTTGCTCATGGAAAACCATGCGGGCAGCCGGCCCCGCCGAGGGCGTTATGGCCTCGTTCGCATTCATCTCGGTATTCTGCTCTACGGCGTCCGAGCCGCACAACCGCTGCGGGGCGTGCGGGGTCGGCAGCGGGCGTCTCTCGCGCGTCTCCGGTTGCTCCCCGGGAAACGGAAATGTGCCTTGCCCGGTAGGTTTCTCACGCATCGGCGAGCTGCCGGTATTTGAGGTCCAGGCCGGCTACCGCCGTGCGAAGCTCATCTGCGGCGCCTGTATTGCAGATCACGTCGTCCGCCAGCGCCAGCCGCGCGGTCCGGGTCGCCTGTGCGCCAAGCGATGCCTCGGCCTGCTCGCGGATCACACCGTCGCGTGCCATCAGCCGCTGGACCTGCAGTTCCTCGGGCGCGTCCACCACCAGCACGCGATCCACGTGGTCGCGGCGTCCGCCTTCGGCAAGCAGAGGGATGACGAGCACTTGGTAGGTTCCTTTGGCGGCCAGCGACTGTCGTGCCATTTCAGCACGTATCGCCGGGTGCAGGATGGCCTCGAGGCGGCGCCTTGCGTCCGGGTCGGTGAAGATACACTCCCGCATGCGGGGTCGGTCGATCCGGCCCGAGGCATCGAGCGCCCCGGTGCCGAATGCTGCGACGACCTCGGCCAGTGCCGGCTGGCCCGGCTCGACCACCTCGCGCGCGATCACGTCGGTGTCGATCACCGGTACGCCGAGCTTGGCAAACAGGCCAGCTACCGTGGACTTGCCGCTGGCGATGCCACCGGTGAGTGCGACGCGGAACGGAGCGGGATTCACCGGTTCGCTCCCTCGACGCCGGTCAGGAATCCAGGCCGGAAAAGTGCAGGTAGCCACCCACGATCTGCGGCCCCCACATCAGCGCGATCCAGCCGGCGGCGGCGAGATACGGACCGAACGGAATCGGCGCGCTGCGGTCGCGGCCGCGTACCACGATCAGCGCGATGCCGACCACCGCCCCGGTGAAGGCCGAGAGCAGGATGATGAGCGGCAGCATCTGCCAGCCCATCCAAGCGCCGAACGCAGCGAAGAGCTTGAAGTCGCCGTAGCCCATGCCCTCCTTGCCGGTGAGCAGCTTGAAGGCCCAGTACACCAGCCACAGGCTCATGTAGCCAGCCGCCGCGCCAATGATCGCCGACCACGGATCGACCGGAATGGCGAGCGCGGGGCCCGGCTGCCAGACAACGCTCAAGAGCAGCCCGAGCCACATCAGCGGCAGCGTGATCACGTCGGGCAGGATCTGGTGGTCGAGGTCGATCACCGTGAGAGCCACCAGTGCCCAGGTAAAGACGAGCGCTGCGATCGACTGCCACTCCCAGCCGTAGCGCCACACGACCGCTGCAGAGAGCAGCGCCGTCACGAGTTCCACGATCGGGTAGCGGGCGGAGATCGGGGCCTTGCAGTTCGCGCACTTGCCGCCGAGCAGCAGCCAGCTCAGCACCGGGATGTTCTGGTGCGCCTGGATTCTCGCGCCGCAATGCGGGCAGGCGGAGCGGGGGACGACGAGGTTGTAGGGCTGGTCGATGCTGGTCACGGCACTGGCCGCGCCAGTGGCTGCCGGTGCGTAGTCGAGCGCGAAACTCTGCTGCGCCTGCGCCATTCCGTCGCCCGCGCCAAGCATTGCCTCTGCGTGCGCAGCGGCCGCGTCGGACGTCAGAATCTCGTCCGCCTGCGCCCGCCACTGGCGGTCCAG
>JALHTE010000127.1 GCA_022865595.1 Steroidobacteraceae bacterium
AGCCGGCTCGAGACCTATCGCATGAATCCTTCGGACGTGATCGCTGCGATCCGTGCGCAGAACCAGCAGGTGGCGATCGGCGAACTCGGCGGCACGCCTTCGATCCCCGGCCAGCAGCTGAACGCATCGATCACTGCCCAGGGCCGCCTGCAGACGCCAGAGCAGTTTCGCGCGATCGTGCTGCGCGGCAACCCGGACGGCTCCGTGCTGACTCTCGGCGAGGTGGCGCGCGTGGAACTGGGCGCAGAGCGCTACAGCAACATCGGCCGCTTCAACGGCCACCCGGCGTCCGGAATGGCCGTGTCGCTGGCGACCGGCGCCAATGCGCTCGCCACGTCGCGCGCGGTGGAAGCAAAGCTCAAGGAGCTTTCGAAGTCGTTTCCGCCGGGAGTCGAGACCGTCGTTCCCTTCGACACGACGCCATTCGTGCGCTCCGCGATCCAGGGCGTGATCGTGACGCTGCTTGAGGCGATCGCGCTCGTTTTCCTCGTGATGTACCTCTTTCTGCAGAACCTGCGTGCGACGCTGATCCCGACCATTGCGGTACCGGTGGTGCTGCTCGGCACGTTCTCAGTACTGGCGGCGCTCGGCTACTCGGTGAACATGCTGACGATGTTCGCGATGGTGCTCGCGATCGGGCTGCTGGTCGACGATGCCATCGTCGTGGTCGAGAACGTCGAGCGCATCATGCGCGAGGAGGGACTCTCGCCGCTGGAAGCGACGCGCAAGTCCATGGACCAGATCACCGGTGCGCTGGTCGGCGTCGGTCTGGTGCTCGCAGCAGTGTTCGTGCCCATGGCCTTCCTCGGTGGGTCTACGGGCATCATCTACCGGCAGTTCTCGGCAACCATCGTCTCGGCGATGGCGCTCTCGGTCGCGGTCGCGATCATCCTGACGCCAGCCCTCTGCGCGACCATGCTGAAGCCGGTATCCGTCGACGAGCATGCCGCGAGCGGAGGATTTTTCGGCTGGTTCAATCGCACGTTCGAGCGCGGCAGTGCGACCTACCAGCGCTCCGTAAACAGGATGCTGGGCAGGCGCGGTCGCTACCTCGCTGCATTCGCGGCGATGGTCGTGGTCATGGCCGTACTGTTCCTCCGCCTGCCCACTGCCTTCCTGCCTCAGGAAGACCAGGGCTGGCTGATGGCACAGATCATTACGCCGGCAGGCGCAACTCAGGAACGTACGATGAACTCGATCTACGCGGTCGAGCGACATTTCCTCGAGAACGAGAAGGACACGGTCCGCTCGGTGTTTACGGTGCAGGGCTTCAGCTTCGCCGGCAGCGGGCAGAACGCCGGTATCGCGTGGATCAACCTGAAAGACTGGTCCGAACGCAAGTCGAAGGAACTCGGCGTCGATGCCGTTGCCCGGCGCGCAATGATGAGCCTGATGCAGATCAAGGACGCGTTCGCGTTCGCGTTCGCCCCTCCCCCGCTGCCCGAGCTCGGCAATTCCAAGGGCTTCGTGTTCAACCTCAAGGACGAGGCAGGCCTCGGCCATGACGCGCTGGTTGCGGCGCGCAACCAGTTCCTCGGCGCAGCCAGCCAGGACAAGCTGCTTGCCAACGTGCGGCCGAATGGGCAGGAAGACGCACCGCAGTTCCGCATCGACGTGGACAACAGGAAGGCCGCAGCACTCGGTGTCTCGATCGATGACATCAGCGCGACGCTCTCCACCGCCTGGGGCGGCCAGTACATTGACGACTTCGTGGACCGGGGACGTGTAAAGCGTGTGTACGTGCAGTCCGACGCGCCGTACCGCATGGTGCCCGAGGACTTCAGCCGCTGGAGCGTGCGCAACTCGAACGGTGAGATGGTGCCATTCCAGGCATTCGCCAGTTGGAGCTGGGACTACGGTCCGCCGCGGCTGGAGCGATACAACGGCGCGTCGTCACTGCAGATCAACGGCGAAGCGGCGCCGGGTGTCAGTTCCGGCACGGCGATGGCCGAGGTGGAGAAGCTCGTTTCCCAGCTGCCGCGCGGCGTTGGCCTGGAGTGGACCGGCCAGTCCTACCAGGAGCGTGCGGCCGGGGCACAGACACCGCTTCTCTATGCGCTGTCACTGCTGGTGGTGTTCCTGTGCCTTGCGGCCATGTACGAGAGCTGGACCATACCGACTGCGGTGATGCTGGTCGTGCCGCTCGGCATCCTTGGCACCGTTCTCGCGACCACGCTGCGAGGCATGGAGCGCGACGTGTACTTCCAGGTGGCGATGCTCACGACCGTGGGCCTCTCGAGCAAGAACGCGATCCTGATCATCACCTTCGCCAAGGACAACCTGGCGAAGGGCATGGATCTCGTCGAGGCGACCATGGACGCGGTTCGCATCCGACTGCGACCGATCCTGATGACCTCGCTTGCTTTCGGTCTGGGCGTGCTGCCACTCGCGATCGCGACCGGCGCGGGCTCCGGGGCACAGCGCGCGATCGGCACTGGCGTGCTCGGCGGCATGATCGCGGGCACGCTGCTCGGCGTGTTCTTCACGCCGCTGTTCTTCGTCACGGTACAACGGCTGTTCGGACGCGATCGGCGGCCGGCGGCAACACCTGCCGACGCAGGCTGACAGGCTTCGCATGGCAACGACCCGGTCGGAAACATCCGCGGAGCGTCCAGCGGTCGCGTTCATTGCGCACCATGCGTGCCGCCTGCACCAGATGGTATCCGGGCATGCGGAACAGCCTGCGCGTGTGGCCGTCATACCGGAGGAACTTCGCGCGCGAGGACTCTACGACCTGCTCGACCACTACGAAGCTCCGCGCGCCACAGACGAGCAACTGGCACGCGCGCACCCGGCCGAATACATCGAACACATCCGCGCCAGGGCACCTGTCGCCGGGCTCGAGATCCTCGATCCCGACACGGCCATGTGCCCGGAGACACTCGAGGCGGCGCTGCGGGCCGCGGGCGCGAACGTGCTCGCCGTGGACCTCGTGTTGTCGGGTCGGGCGCGCCGCGCCTACTGCAACGTGCGTCCCCCGGGACACCACGCCGAGCGCAGCCGCGCGATGGGATTCTGCCTGTTCAACAACGTGGCGGTCGGCGCAGCGCACGCACTCGAACGTCATGGCCTCGAGCGCGTGGCGATCCTGGATTTCGACGTGCACCTGGGGAACGGCACGGAAGACATCTTCCGCGACGACGATCGCGTACTGCTGTGCTCGCTGTTCCAGTACCCGCTCTATCCGGACATGAACCCGCCGTCGGTTCCGGGGCGCATCGTCAATTGCCCGCTGCCGGCAGACAGTGGCAGCGCGGAATTTCGCGCGGCGGTCAGCGAGCAATGGCTTCCGGCGCTCGAGGCATTCGCGCCGCAGATGATCTTCGTATC
>JALHTE010000128.1 GCA_022865595.1 Steroidobacteraceae bacterium
CCGTGCCGACACTTGCAGTGCTCGGCGTGCCCGTTACCCGCGGCTCGAGTACCGACCGGGAACCGGAACCAAAGGGCGCCTTCCGCCGAGCAATGCATCGAATCGGCCAGGCGCTCAGCAGCATGGTGACATTGAAGCGAGTCGATCCATCTACTTCGCGGCTGGTCACGCAGCAGGAACAGTCGCTGCGACGCCAGCACCTGGAGCTGCTGCTGTTCGCGGCACGCGTCGCGGCCATGCAACCGGACGGCGTCGCCTACGCACAGTCGCTCGAGGCCGCGTCCACCTGGCTCACGCAGTTCTTCGACACGTCCTCGGCCGGGGTCACCGCGGCGCTGGCTGAAATCGAGGCCTTGCGCGGCGTAAACGTCGAGCCAGATCAACCGAAGATCGGCGCAGCAGCTCGTCAGCTGCAGCGCCTGATGGTCCCGGACGCGAGCACGCCATGAAGGGTGCCACGCTCGTGGCGCTGGCGCTGGTCGGCGGTGGACTGCTCGCCCAGTTGCTGCTGGGCGACCCCGGCTACGCTGCCATCCGCTTGGGCCGCTCGCTCGTCGAGACGACGCTTCCCGTGTTGCTGCTGCTGCTCGTCGGGGCCTATTTTGCCGTGCGCAGCGTCGCCAGCGCAGTGGGTGCGCGCCAGCGCCTCGCGTCGCTGCGGGCCGAGCGGCGCCGCCGGCGCGCCCGTGACGACACACAACGCGGATTGCTCGACCTCGCGGCAGGCAACTGGCGCCGGGCCGAGGAACTGCTGACACGGACCGCGGCCGACGCGGATTCGCCGGCGGCCAACTATCTCGTCGCGGCACGCGCCGCAGACCTGCAGGACGCCGTCGATCGGCGCGACGCATGGCTGGCCCAGGCCCAGGAAAATGCGCCCGGCGAGCGGGCGGCGGCGCCGGTCACGCTGGCCGAGATGCAGCTCCGGCGCGGACAGGACGCCGCTGCCGTACAGACGCTCGAACAACTCGACGCGTCGGGCGACTTGAATTCTCGCGGTCTCGAACTGCTTGCGCGCCTTTATCCCAAGCTCGGTCGCGGCGACAGGCTGCTGGCGCTCGGCCCACGCCTGAAGAGTGCCAAGGAACTGCCCGAATCACAGGTGAGCGAACTTCTTGCGCAGGTGCAGCTGGAGGAAGTCCGCGCCGCCGGCGAATCGGGCGACCAGTCGCGGCTGGAGAAGAAGTGGTCCGAGCTGCCGCGCGGCGTGCGAAAACTTCCGAAATCGATCGTGACCTATGCGCGGGCCGCGATGGCCTGCAGGGACCATCCGACGGCCGAAAAGGTCCTGCGCGAACTGATCGACCAGCAACCGGACCCGGCAGCCATCCGGCTGTATGGCGACATCGTGCTCCCCGATCCGCTCGCGCCGCTGGACCGGGCGGAAGCCTGGCTGCGCAAGCGCCCCGAGGACCCGGAACTGCTCGCGAGCTGCGCGCGCCTCTGCCTGCGGGCCCAGCTGGTCGGCAAGGCGCGTAGCTACCTCGAAGCCAGCCTTGCGCGACGGCCGAGTTCGGAGACGAGCCTGATCCTCGCCGACCTGCTCGAACAAATCGGCGAGCACGCGAACAGTGCGGCGTGCCTGCGCGAGGCGGTCGCCCGCTCCGTCGGCCGCCGGCCGAACGTGCCGCGAGTGCGGCTCAGGCGCTACTGAATCCGCGTCAGGTTCTTGTAGCCTCGGCGCCCAGCTTCGCGAGCGTGTCCGGCGCATAGTCGAACGAATCGAAATGCAGCTGCTCGCGCGGCAATCCGGCGGCAGCCGATCGCGTGCGAATGGCCTCGATCATTGCCGGCGGACCACTCGCATAAACCTCGAAGCCCGCAAGCTCCGGATGATCGGCGAGCATCGCCTCGTGAACCAGACCGGCGCCGAGGCCGGCTGCAGGTGCGACGGCGTCTGACAGCACCGGGCAATAGCGGAAGCCGGGCCGCTCGCTCTCCAGCGCGCGCAGCCACTCGTGTTCGTAAAGGCCATCCGTGTCGCGGGCGCCCCAGTACAGTGTCACCTGCCGCCGGTCGCCAGTGGCGACCAGCTGCCGCAGCATGGCCCGAAGCGGCGCATAACCCGTGCCGCCGCCGACCATCAGCGCCGGCCTCGGGGATTCCCCCCGCAACCAGAACTGTCCCAGCGGGCCTTCGATGCGCAGCAGCGCGCCAGGACGCAGGCTCTCGAAAAGTTGCGCCGTAAACCCGGTGGTCGATGCGCGACGGACGTGCAGTTCGATCAGCCTGCCATCGGCCGGTGCGCTCGCGATCGAGAAACTGCGTCGGCGGCCCTCCGACAGCATGATGTCCAGGTACTGCCCCGCCCGGTAGTGAAGGTCCTCGACTGCGGGCAATCGAAGGAATACCGCCATCACGTCCGGAGCGAGGCGTTCCTTGCGCTCGATGCGGCACGGCAGGCTCTTCACTTCGACGTCCGGCGCCGGCTTGACCTCGCGTGCCTCGACCTGCAGGTCCGTCAGCGCACGAGCCTGGCACAGCAAGGCAAGCCCTGCCTCCACCTCCTCCGCCGTGATACCGACCGGCCGCCCGCCCGGGTAGGCGATCTCCCCGCTCACGATCCGCGCCATGCAGGACGCGCAGTGCCCGCCCTTGCAGCTGTGCGGCAGGTTGAGCCCTGCCCGCAGCGCGCCGGCGAGTACGGGTTCGCCGGGCTCGACGGTGAAATCCTGGCCCGACGGGATGAGTGTGACCTGCGCCATGCGCGCAGGATGCCATGAAGGACGCCGACACGCGGAACCGTCGGCCGCAGGTATGCTTGGCGACATGGACCGCAGGTTCCTGATCGCGGGATGCGGCTACGTCGGCCGCCGGCTGGCAGAACGCCTCACCGAGTCGTGGCAGGTCATCGCCATTGCCAGGTCGCCCGGAACGCTCGCGGATCTCCGGACGATGGGCATCGAGGCGCATTTCGCCGACCTCGACGCGCTCACCGCATTGCCGATGCCCGGCCTTGCCGTCGACGGCGCGGCCGTGGCCTACCTTGCACCACCGCCCGGGACCGGCGTCACCGACCCGCGCCTCGAGCGATTCCTTGCGGCACTCGGCGATGCGCGGCCGCTGGTCCTGTTGTATATGAGCACGACGGGTGTCTATGGCGACACCGGCGGTGCTACGGTCGACGAGACCAGCCCGGCCGCTCCCGGCAACGACCGGTCCCGCCGCAGACTCGCGGCAGAGCGCGCCGTGCAGGCCTGGTGCGAGGCCCGGGACACACGCTGCGTCGTGATGCGCGTGCCGGGTATCTACGGGCCGGATCGCCTGCCGCTCGAGCGGCTGGGCCGGGGCGAGCCCACGATCAGGCCCGAGGACTCCGGCCCCGGCAACCGCATCCACGTCGACGACCTGGTCTCGGCCTGCATCGCAGCCGTCGAGAAACCCGTTAGCGGCGTGTTCAACGTGGGCGACGGCAACCACTCGAGCACGACCGAATTCCTGCTGAAGACTGCGTCGCTCGCCGGGCTCAAGCCGCCCCGGCTCGTGTCGCTGGCCGAGGCGCAAAGCCAGGTGAGCCCGGGAATGCTGGAGTTCCTCATCGAGTCGCGCCGCGTCGACACCACGCGCATGCGCGAGGAACTCGGCGTGGTTCCGCGCCATGCGAACCTCGAATCCGGAATCGCGGCCAGTCTCAGGGAAATGCGCGCGCGGTGACGCTGAGCGTCGGATATCCTTGAGTCATGCGACTCGCCTTCACGAAGATGCATGGACTCGGAAACGACTTCATCGTCTTCGACGCCCACGGGCCGCATGAACTGCCCTCGGCGGAGACGCTGCGCAGCCTCGCGGACCGCCGCACCGGCATCGGCTTCGACCAGGCACTGGTGCTCGAACCGCCGCGGCGCGAAGGCACGGACGTCTACTACCGGATCTTCAACGCGGATGGATCGGAGGTCGAGCAGTGCGGCAACGGTGCGCGCTGCATCGCGCGCCTCGTCGCGACCCGCGCCTCGCGCCAGGACCAGCCGTTGCTGATGGACAGCCCGGGCGGCGTGGTCGAGGCCCGGCTGCGGCGCGACGGCCAGGTCGCGGTCGCGATGGGGGTACCAGACTTTTCGCCGGCCTCGCTGCCCTTCCTGGCGGATCACGAGCAAGCGAGCTACCGCATCGAGCTGCCGGGCGGTCCGGTGGAATTCGGCGCGGTTTCCATCGGAAATCCCCACGCTGTGATACGCGTGCGCTCCGTGGACGACGCCCCGGTGGACAGCGTGGGACCTGCAATGGAGAATCACGCTCGCTTTCCGCGGCGCGTGAATGTCGGATTCCTCGAGATCGTCGCGCCCGACCATGTGCGGCTGCGCGTGTTCGAACGCGGCGCGGGCGAAACGCGGGCCTGCGGTACCGGGGCCTGCGCGGCGGTTGCCGTAGCTCGAAGGCACGGGCCGCTGGCCGAGGAAGTCCGTGTCGACCTCCCCGGCGGGCGGCTCACGGTGCAGTGGCCGGGGAAAGGCCGACCGATCTGGCTGACCGGCCCGGCGGAAACGGCATTCGAAGGCCACGTGGACGTCCCGGACCCCGAACAAGGGAGATGAATTTGAGCAAGCAACCCGTTCGCGGAACCCAGCTGGATTCCATCGCCGAGGACCAGGTCGGTGACTACCTTCTCGCGCACCCGGAGTTCTTCGAGCGTCACCCGGGTGTGCTCGCGAGGCTTCGCCTCCCACACCAGCGCGGCAGCGCAGCCGTGTCGCTGGTCGAGCGGCAGGTGCTGGTGCTGCGCGACAAGCACGGCGCACTGGAACAGAAGCTCCATGAGCTGATCGAGAATGGCCGTGCCAACGACGCCATTGCCGACCGTATGCACCGCCTGACGCGCCGGCTGCTTCGCGCGCGTGACCTCGAATCCACGCTCATCGGGCTCGAGACCTCGCTCAGGGAGGAATTCGGCGCCTCGCGCTGGCTGGTGCTGCTGACGGACACATCGCTGCCGGGTCTCACGGGACACCAGAACCCGCACGTGCGCGTCGTTGCGCGCGGCAGCGCCGAACTCAAGGTCTTCGAGACCTTCTTCGAGTCTGGCCGCCCGCGCAGCGGCCAGATCCGGGATGCCCAGCGCGACTACCTTTTCGGCAACGACGCCGGGCCGGTGGGCTCGACCGTGCTGGTCCCGCTGGGCGACCGCGCATCGCTCGGCCTGCTCGCGATTGCGAGCAACGACACTGAGCGCTACCTGCCGACCATGAGCACGGACTTCCTGGTCCGCATCGGCGAGATCGTCACCGAGGCGATCACCGCGCGCGCCGCATGAGCGAGGCGCTCGCAGGCGACGTCAGCCGTTTCCTGCGGAGCCTTCGCGACGAGCGGCGATTGTCGCCGCACACCGAGTCCGCGTACGCGCGCGACCTCGCCACACTGGTCGAGTATTGCGACACACAGGGAATTCCCTGCTGGGATAGCCTCGATCCCCAGCACGTGCGGAATTTCGCGGCGCAGTGCCATCGTCGCGGCCTGGCGCCACGCAGCATCCAGCGCCGCCTGTCGGCGGCGCGCAGCCTGTTCCGCTACCTGGCGCGCGAGGGAAAACTGAGTCGCGACCCGGCCGCCGACGTGCAGGCGCCGAAGGCCCGCAAGCGCCTGCCTGTGACACTCGACGCCGACACGATGGCTCGACTGCTCGAGTTCCGCGCCGACGATCGCCTTGGCTTCAGGGACAAGGCGATCATGGAGCTCTTCTATTCGTCGGGCCTGAGGCTCGCGGAACTGCTCGGGCTCGACCTCACCGACCTGGACCTGCGCGATCGCACGGTTCGGGTGCTGGGCAAGGGCCGCAAGACGCGCATCGTGCCAGTCGGCAAGCATGCGGCCACGGCGCTGTCGCGCTGGCTGGGCGAGCGGACGGGATTCGCGGCGGTCGGGGAGACCGCGGTGTTCGTCGGGATCAACGGCAAGCGGCTTGGCCCGCGCATCGTGCAGCGGCGCATTGCGCGGTGGGCTCGGCTGCAGGGCCTGCCGGAGCACGTGCACCCGCACATGTTCCGTCACTCGTTCGCCTCCCACCTGCTCGAGTCCTCCGGCGACTTGAGGGCGGTGCAGGAACTGCTGGGGCACGCCAACATCAGCACGACGCAGGTGTACACGCACCTTGATTTCCAGCACCTTGCCCGGATATACGACCAGGCCCATCCCCGCGCGCGACGCAAGGCGGCCGGCGGGACGGCGCGCGATCCATCGGGTTCCAAACAGGACTGACTACCGCATGAGCGAGCAAGCGCCGGGCTTCGACCCGCACGGCACCACCATCCTCTGCGTCAGGCGCAACGGCCTGCTTGCGATGGGCGGCGACGGCCAGGTGACGGTCGGCAACACCATCATGAAAGGCAACGCCCGCAAGGTACGCCGCCTGCACGAAGGCCAGGTCATTGCCGGTTTCGCGGGCGGCACCGCCGACGCATTCACGCTGTTCGAACGCTTCGAAGGCAAGCTGCAGCAGTACGGAAACCTGACCCGCGCCGCGATAGAGCTCGCCAAGGACTGGCGCAGCGACCGCAGCCTGCGGCGTCTCGAGGCATTGCTGTGCGTGGCGGACTCACAACATTCCTTCGTGATCTCGGGCAACGGCGACGTGATCGAGCCTGAGCACGCCCTGATGGCGGTCGGCTCCGGCGGACCGTTTGCGCACGCTGCCGCGATCGCGCTGCTCACCAACACCAGTCTCGACGCACGAACAATCGTCGAGAAGGCGCTCGGCATTGCGGCGGACATCTGCATCTA
>JALHTE010000129.1 GCA_022865595.1 Steroidobacteraceae bacterium
CAAGAAGCTCACGAACGTGCGCGCCTCGGGCCGCGACGAGAACATCGTGCTCACGCCGCCGATCCGCTACACGCTGGAGCAGGCGATGGAGTTCATCGAGGACGACGAGCTCGTGGAGATCACGCCCGCGTCGATCCGCCTGCGCAAGCGGGCGCTGAAGGAACATGACCGCAAGCGCGCCGGGCGAGCCGAGGAAGAATAAGTAGGTGCCAGGCACCGATTTTCCGGGTCAGGCGCTCAGGCGGACAGCCGTAATTCGGTGCCAGGCACCGGTTTTTTAAGGCACCAGTTTTTCACTGGTTCTTGCGAGGGCGACCTCGGGGTCGGGACGGGCCGTCTCCGCGGTGGGGGCTCAAAGTCTTTTCGACCCACGCAGGGTTGCCAAAAGGATTTTGGCGTTTCACGCAGTTGCGCAGCGCCGCCAGTTCGGCCGGTGATTGAGGCTCATTGACGAGTCCGGCCCACCGGGCCGGCAATGCAAACGGCAGGTCGGCCAAGCGGTCTGCGGAGCCGCCGGCAATTCTCAGCGCCAGGCTGCTCCATGGCCAGTGCTCCGCTTTCCCGACCAGCCCGGCTCGCAAGGCATTTCGCTCGACGTAGCGCACGACTGTTAGCAGGTGTTCGTCGTTCTCGATACGGAAGGCTCGGAACCGGCCCTGCCATACGCTGCCAGACGTACCGTAACGCAGGTGATGGCGATGGCTGTGCGTTGTCGTCAGCCAGTGCATCCAGCGGCTGATGTCCGACGATCCGTCCGGCGACACCACAAGGTGAAAGTGATTGGGCATCAGGCAATAGGCGAGGAGTCTGAGCGGGAGGCGCTCCTGGGCGCGATCGATCAGCGCGATGAATGACCGGAAGTCGGCAGGCTGGCGAAATACCAGCGCCTTGTTGTTGCCGCGATTGATCAGGTGGTAGTAGCCACCGGCGACCAGCATGCGAGGACTTCGAGGCATCGGCTCAGCATGGGCCGGGCCTGGAGGCTACGCTTGCGCTCAAATTCGCGAGATCGCTGAAAAATAGGTGCCTGGCACCGATTTATCAGAACACGACGGTGCGGTTGTCGTAGGCGAGGACTCGGTGCTGCAGGTGGGCATACACGGCGCGTGCGAGCACGATCTTCTCGAGGTCGCGGCCCTTCCTGACCATGTCCTCGACCGAGTCCTTGTGGCTCACGGGCACAACGTCCTGGGCGATTATCGGGCCCGCATCCAGTTCTGCGGTGACGTAATGGCTGGTCGCGCCGATCACCTTTACGCCCCGGGCGTGGGCAGCGTGATACGGCTGTCCGCCCGCGAACGCAGGAAGGAACGAGTGATGAATGTTGATGATGCGGTCCGGCATCGCGTCGATGAAGCGCGGCGAGACGATCTGCATGTAGCGCGCGAGCACCACGACGTCGATTTCTTCCTCGCGAAGTAACTCGAGTTGCCGCTGCTCGGCCGCTTCCTTCGTATCCCGTGTAACTGGCACGTGTTCGAATCGGATTCGATGGCGCTGCGCGACCAGGGCCATGTCCGGGTGATTGCTGACGATCAGCGGAATGTCTGCTGCCCACTCACCAGACTCCCAGCGCGACAGGACGTCGAGCAGGCAATGCCCATAGCGCGACACGAATACTGCGATTCGCGCACGGCGACCGGCCCGCTCGAGCCGCCAGGTCATCCCACACGGTCCCGCGACCTCCTCGGCGAACAGGCGTTCGAAACTCTCGCCGGCGTTTGGGTCACCGGCCGGCGGGGTCCACTCGACGCGCATGAAAAACACCTGGCGTTCGGCATCCACGTGCTGGTCGAGGTCGACGATGTTGCCATGGACCCGGCGGATCAGCGTGGTCACGGTCGCGACGAGGCCCTCGCGATCCGGGCAATGCATCAGCAGGATGAGGTTCCGGTTCACAGACTGCGTTGCGCGGCCGCGTAGGGGCGGTCAGCGTACCCCGGACAGGCGTTGCAAAAAATAGGTGCCTGGCACCGATTTTCCGGGTCAGGCGCTCAGGCGGACAGCCGAGGAATCCCTGGTCAGCAGGGTGTCGAGCGCATCCACCGGCAGCGGCGGGCCGATGTAGTTGCCCTGCGCGTACTGGATGCCGATGTCGGCGAGGCGCGCGAGCACCCGGGCGCTGTCCACGCGCTCGGCGATGGTGCTGATTCCCATCGTCTCGCCGATCTGCACGATTGCCTCGACCATGCTTCGGTCGATGCGGTCGTGGTTGACGTTGTGCATGAACTGCCCGTCGATCTTGATGTAGTCGACCGGCAGGTTCTTCAGGAACATGAACGACGACAGGCCGCTGCCGAAGTCGTCGAGCGCGAAGCTGCAACCCCGCCGTCGCAGCTCGGTGATGAAGTGGGTCGCGGCGGCGAGGCTGGTCATGGCGCCGGCCTCGGTGAACTCGAAGCACAGCGCGCCCGGGCTCAAGTCCGCTGCCTCGATCTCGGCGAGCACGTAATCGAGGAACTGCTCGTCGTTCAGCGTGGTGCCGGAGATGTTGATGCTGAGCGTAAACGGGAAGCGGTCGGCTGAGTCGGTACGGCGGTGCGCGAGCCGGCTGCAGGCCTGCCGCACGACCCAGCGGTCGATGGTCGGCATCAGGTTGAAGCGCTCGGCTGCCGGTATGAATTCGGCTGGTTGCACCAGTGAGCCGTGCTCGTCGCGCATGCGCAGCAGCAGTTCGAACTTGCGCTGCGTGTCGACGCCACTTCGGATCGGCACGATCGGCTGGCACAACAACGCGAGCTGGTCCTCGTCGCAGGCGCGGTTGATGCGCGAGACCCACTGCATCTCGCGGTGCCGCTGCGGGGCCCGGCCCTGCTCGTAGGTCTGCACGCGGTTGCGCCCGGAGTCCTTCGCCGAATAGCAGGCGACATCGGCCGCGCTCATCACGGAGGCAGCTGTTTCGGATTCCCCGGTGATCTCCGCGAGGCCGATAGAGACGCCGACCTTCAGTACGCGCTCCTGCCAGAGGAATCGATAGTCGCGGATCGCCTGGCGAAGTCCCTCGGCGATGCGCTGGGCGGTGTCGAGTGTGCAGTCGTGCAGCAGCACGCCGAACTCGTCGCCGCCGAGTCGCGCCAGGGTGTCGCTGGTTCGGATACGTGTCTGCAGGACGCTGGTGACCTGCTTGAGCAGCCGGTCGCCGGCCTCGTGGCCGCAGGTGTCGTTGACGACCTTGAACTGGTCGAGGTCGAGGTACAGCAGCACGTGGCGTACCGGGTCGGAGTCGTGTGCCGACTGCAGCGCGTCGCAGAGACGCGCTTCGAATTCGCGGCGGTTGATCAGCCCGGTCAGCGCGTCGTGGGTAGCCTGGTAGGTGAGGGCGCGCTGCAGCCGCCGTTCCTGGCTCACGTCGTGGAACACCATGACGGCGCCGATCAGACAGCCGCTCCTGTCGCGAATCGGCGCGGCCGAGTCCTGCACGGAGATCTCCTGGCCGCGGCGGTTGACCAGCAGTGCCGGCTCTGGCAGTTCCACGTTCCGGTCTTCGCGCAGGCAGCGCAGGATCGGGCTGTCGATCGGCGTGCGTGTCACCTCGTTCAGCACCTGGAAGACTTCCGACACCGGGCGACCCACGGCTTCAGCGGCAGTCCACCCGGTCAGCTGCTCCGCGACCGGGTTCAGGTACTCGACCCGCGCGTCGGCGTCGGCGGTGAGCACGGCATCGCCGATCGACTGCAGCGTGACCTGGGCCTTCTCCTTCTGCTCGGCGAGCTGGATTTCCGCGAGCTTGCGCGTGCTGATGTCGGTGAGCGTGCCTTCGTAGCCGGCGATCTGCCCTTCATGGTCGAGCAGGACGCGCGCATTTTCGAGCACCGTGATCACGCGGCCGTCGCGGCAGCGCAGCTGGTACTCGGCACTCTGCACCCGCCCGTCGCGGTTCAGGGTCGAGACGACCCGCTCCCGGTCGGCCGGGTCCACGTACAGTGACGCCGTCGACGACAGGCGGAGGAGGTCGTCGTCGCTCTCGTAGCCAAGCATCGTGACCAGCGCGGGGTTCACGGATTCGAGTCGGCCCGACACGTCCGCACGGTACACGCCCTCGATCACGTTCTCGAACAGGCCGCGATACCGGGCCTCGCTGCTGCGCAGGGCTGCTTCGGACTGCTTGCGCTCGACCGCAATGCCGGCGAGTGCGGTGAGGCGACCCATGAGTTCGAAGTCACGCTTCAGCGGGCTGCGTGGAGTGTGGAAATACAGGGCCACGGTGCCGATCATGCGGCCGTCCGATGACCGGATCGGTGTCGACCAGCAGGCACGAAGGCCGGCGGCCAGCGCCGGCTCGCGCAGGTGCTCCCACAGCGCGTCGCGTGATATGTCGGCGACGATGACCTGCCGCTGCAGGAAGATCGCCGCGCCGCAGGAGCCGTTCCTCGGCCCCACGGCGATGTGCTTGAGCGTGTCCAGGTAGGGTGCCGGAATTCTCCGGCCGGCGATACATCGCAGCACGTTCGGTGCGGCGTCGTACAAGCTGACGGTGCACAGCGAATCGGGGGTGACCCGCTCCGCGGTCTCGGTGATCGCCTCCAGCGTTTCCGGAAGGTCCGCGTTGCCGGTTATCCGCTCGAGCACGCGCCGCTCGCCGGCGGCGAGGAACTCGCTGCGCTTGCGCTCGGTGATGTCCGTGATGCTGCCGCGAATCAGTCGTCGTCCCGAGGACGGCAGGCGAACCAGCCGGACCTCGCAGGGGATGTCGTGGCCGAGCGCGTCGCGGTGCAACCATTCGAAACAGGGCGCCTCGCCCGCGAGTGCGCGGTCGAGGTAGCCGCGGTTGACGCCTGCGGAGGGTGTCCCGTCTGCCTGGAATTCGGCGCTGATCTGCTCAGGCCCCGCCGAGAGCAGTTCTTCGCGCGTCATCTTGAAGAAGCGCACCGCGTTCTCGTTGCACTCGACGAAGCGGCCGACGTTCATGTCGAGGACGACGAGCACCTCCGGGGCATTCTCGACCAGCGTGCGGTAGCGGGCTTCGCTTTCGCGGATGGCCGCTTCGGCGAGCTTACGATCGGTGGTGTCGCGCAGGCAGGCGATGTAGATCTGTCGGTCGTCGAGCGTGACCTTGCTCACGCCGAGTTCGGCGTCGAACAGCGTGCCATCACGCCTGCGTCCGCGTGTCTCGCGCGGGGCGAGGTCGATCTGCGTGTTCTCCAGGTACTCCGAGAGCTCGTCGAGCGCCTCGGTGAGCACGGCATGACGCGCGAGCGATGGAATCAGCAGGTCCAGTCGCCGGCCGCGGGCCTCGTCCTCCGAGTAGCCGAAGATGCGCTCGGCCGTGCGGTTCAGCGTCTCGATCAGGCCGGAGTCGTCGACGGTCAGGATTGCGTCCTTGACGTGGTCCACTATCGCCTGCAGCTGGGTGGTCGTGTCGTCGTGTGCGGCGGGTTCGCTGCGGACAGCCGGCACCCCGGGCGCCCCCGCCAGGGTGGGTCCCTGTGCCGGATGCTCAGGCGTTCCGTGCTTCCTGCGATTCCTGTGCCGGTTCATCGAATTCACACCATGCCTGCCGCCCCGCATCGGGGGCGGACGAAGCTGGATACTAGGCGCGGGGCGCCGGGGGGCGATGTGACCCGGGTCGCATTCGGGCCGGGCCGGTGCGTTCCGCGCCATCCGGTACAATTCCAGCGGTCGTCGCAGCAGGCCCCAGATGTCTACAGGTCCCACAGAGAGCACAGGCCACACCGACCACGTTCCGGCCAGGAACCCGCTGATCGGGCGCGACGATCCGCCGCCGTTCGTGGTGCTCCACGAGCACGGTGCTGCGCCGGCGCTGGTGGTCTGCGACCACGCGAGCCGTGCCTTCCCTGCGGCCATGCAGAGACTCGGCCTGCCGCCACTGCAGACCTGGGAGCACATCGCCTGGGACATCGGTGCGGGCGAACTCGCACGGGGCATATCCAATGCGCTCGACGCGCCGGCCGTACTGGCCGGTTATTCGCGCCTCATCGTCGACTGCAATCGTCCCCCGTACCACGAGGAGTCGATCCGCAGTGAAAGCGATGGCTGGGTCATCCCGGGCAACCAGGCGCTCGACGAACTCGACCGGCGAACCCGGCTCGCCTGCTTCTTCGATCCCTACCACGAGGCGATCGCCGCGATGCTGGGCGGCTTCCGTGCGCGGGGCGTCGAGCCGCTCGTCGTGTCGGTACACACGTTCACGCCGCTGATGGCGGACAC
>JALHTE010000011.1 GCA_022865595.1 Steroidobacteraceae bacterium
GGGGACATTCTCCTTTTTCCGCAACCGGAAAAAGGAGAATGTCCCCTCCCGTCGGCCGCAAGGCCTTTGGAAAAACAGGTGCCTGGCACCTGTTTTTTTTGTCAGGACTTTGCGGTGGCGCCCGCTTCGGTAAGCAGCGACTGCAATTCCCCGTTGCGGTACATCTCGTTCAGGATGTCCGAACCGCCGACCAGTTCGCCGCCGATGTAGAGCTGCGGATAGGTGGGCCAGTTCGAGTAGCGCTTCAGCCCTTCGCGAAGTTCCGGATCCTCGAAAATATTGACGTGCAGGAACTTCGCGCCACAAGCCTCAAGCGTACGCACGGCGGATGCCGAGAAACCGCATTGCGGGAAGTCGGGCGTGCCTTTCATGTAGAGCACGACCGGGTTCGACTTGAGCTGGTCCTGGATTCTCTGGTTGATGTCCACTCTTTGCTTACCTCGCGGCCGATTTTTCGGCCGTCATCGTTCGCGCCTCGGCAGCGCCTGCAACCTCGAGCCGCGCAATCACGGCCCACCTTTCGGAAGTACTCATGCCAGCCCAGCCCGCTATTTCGTCGATGGTCCGGCCGCAACCCGTGCAACGACGTTGTGCGTCGAGTACGCAGACGTTTATGCAGGGCGACGCTGGACCGGCTGTATCTATCACGCAATGTCCGGGCAGGGCGCAGGAAGCGTTGAATTATGCGGATGCGTCGCCTATTCTTCAAACGCCCTTCGGCGGCGACCAAATTACGCTAACTCACTGTCGCTAAACGGTATTTTTTCCTGGAGCAGCCACGATGAATCCCCTGACCTCGGTTCGCGGCTCGATTGCGACCGGATTCGTCGTCGCCCTCCTCGTTTCGTTGCTGATCGGGCCGACCGGATTCATGGAACTCGGCCTGGCTCGCTGGCTCCACGTCCTCTCGGGCGTGATGTGGATCGGACTCCTCTGGTACTTTAACGTCGTGCAGGTCCCGGCGCTCGCTGAGGCCGCGGTCGACAAGGGCGGACCGGGCGGCGCCGGCATCTCGAAGTATGTCGCGCCGCGCGCGATGTTCTGGTTTCGCTGGGCCTCGCTGGCCACCTGGCTCACCGGCGCGTGGTATCTGCTGCGTGCCGGGAACTTCGCTGGCGCCTTCATGCTCGGCCTCGGCAGCAATCCGACGAATTACTACCAGCTCATCATCGGCATTGGCGCCTGGCTCGGCACGATCATGCTGTTCAACGTCTGGGCACTCATCTGGCCGAACCAGAAAAAGATCCTCGGGCTGGTCCCGGCGTCCGATGACGAGAAGACCAGGGCCCGCAAGGTCGCCCTGTACGCTTCGCGCAGCAATTTCGTGCTGTCGATCTCGCTGCTCCTCTGCATGGGATCGGCATCACACGGCCTGCCCTTCTGACCGCCGCATGTCCGCCACTCCGTCCGACCTCGGGCAACAGGTAGCCCGCGCACTCGCGGAAGACGTCGGCGCGGGCGACCTGACCGCGGCACTCGTGCCTGCAGGACGCATGGGCAGTGCGACGCTGATCACTCGTGAACCAGCCGTGGTATGCGGCCAGGCATGGGTCGACGAGGTATTCCGGCAGATCGATCCGTCGGTTCGAATCGCCTGGAACGTCTCCGAGGGCGCCTCGGTTCCCGCCGGGCAACTGCTGTGCAGGCTCGAGGGATCCGCGAGATCCCTGCTGACCGGCGAACGCACCGCACTCAATTTCCTGCAGACGCTCTCGGGAACGGCGACCATGGCGCACCAATATGCCGCGGTCCTCGATGGCCTGCCCTGCCGGGTTCTCGACACCCGCAAGACTATCCCCGGTCTCAGGCTGGCGCAGAAATACGCAGTGCGCTGCGGCGGCGGCAGCAATCACCGCATGGGCCTCTATGACGGCATCCTGGTAAAGGAAAATCACATCATGGCCGCCGGCTCGATCGCCGCGGCCGTCGCGGCAGCCCGGTCACAAGGGGTCAGCGTACCCGTGGAAGTCGAAGTAGAGACGCTCGACGAACTGCGACAGGTTCTGGAGGCTGGCGCCGACATGGCGCTGCTCGACGAATTCAGCCTCGACGACCTGCGCGCAGCAGTCACGATGAACCGCGCGCACCCACGGGGCCCGATCAAGCTGGAGGCGTCAGGCAACGTGAGCCTGGACACACTTCGCGGGATCGCGGAGACGGGCGTGGATTTCATCTCGGTCGGCTCGCTCACCAAGCACGTGCGCGCAGTCGACCTGTCGATGCGGTTCGAATTCGGCGCCTGAGCCCGCCCACCGCGCGGTCTCGGCGACACGGAGCGCATACCTTCGGAGATTCCTGGGGCCCCGACCGGCGAGTAGTTCCGCCTCGCGAAAGCCGACATGCTCGCCGGAACTACTCCCCGTCCGGAGCGCCCTGGCGAGGTCGGTTGCAATCTGTAACTGGAGCGCCGTAGCAGCGTTAGCGCAATCGGTACCCAGAGTGCCGGGACCGTAGTGGATGCATTCCACACCCGAAGTCAACCGCTGACGCCGGCCGGGCGTTCCGGGTCTATCCCGGCGAGCATGTCGGTTTTCGCGAGCCGGGGTAGACCCGGAAGGGCCGGACCGGCCGCAGACGCGGTCAGCCGTTCACGACGGCCTTCGTGATCCGCTGCGGCTGGGCGATGCCGTAGCCCTGGGCGTAATCCACGCCGAGGCTGCGCAGCATGTTGATGATCTCGGCGTTCTCCGCGAACTCCGCGATCGTTAGCTTGCCGGTCAGGTGACCGATCTCGTTGATCGAACGCACCATCTCGCGGTCGATGGGGTCGTGGAGGATCTCCTTCACGAAGCTGCCGTCGATCTTCAGGAAATCGACCGGGAAGTGCTTCAGGTAGCCGAACGACGACAGGCCCGTGCCGAAATCGTCCAGCGCGAACTTGCAGCCCAGTTCCTTCAATGCCTGGATGAACCGGTTCGCCTGCGAGAAACTGGCGATCGCGGCCGTCTCGGTAATCTCGAAGCAGATCTTCGAGGCGTCGATGCCGCTCCTGTGGAACTGGTCGATCACGAACGGCAGGAACTTGTCGTCGCCCAGGCTCTGGCCTGACAGGTTGATCGAGCACAACGCCAGCCGTTCGCGCTCGTCCGAATCCGAGACCAGCCAGCGCAGCGCATTCTCGATCACCCAGCGGTCGATCGCCGGGGTAATGCCATAGCGCTCCGCCGCGGCGATGAAGTGGTCCGGCGAGACGATCTTGCCGTTCTCGTCCTTCATGCGCAGCAGCAGTTCGTAGTGTGCCCCGGGATCGGCCTTCTGCAGCGGCTGGATCGTCATCCGGTACAGCTCGAAGCGCGACTCCTCGAGTGCATTGTTGATGCGCGCAGCCCATTGCATCTCGCGGCGGCGTCGCATCAGGTCGAGGTCGTTTTCCTGGAAGCTGTAGACGCGATTGCGACCGGCTTCCTTCGCCGCTGCGCACGCGCTGTCGGCAGCGGACAGCAGTGCTGCCACGTCCTCGCTGTCGCCGGTGATCGGCACCACGCCCACGCTGCAGCCAAGGCGGAACGTGCGCTCTTCCCAGATGAACTTGTACTCCGCGATGGTTTCGCGCAGCTGCTCGGCCATCACCAGCGCCTCGTCCAGCGAGCAGCTCTCGAGCAGTACGCCGAATTCGTCGCCGCCCAGCCGTGCCAGCGTGTCGCGCCAGCGGATCTTGGTCTTGAGCAGCGTGCCCATCTGCCCGAGCAGTGCGTCTCCTGCACTGTGGCCGCAGGTGTCGTTGATGATCTTGAACTGGTCCACGTCAATGTGGCAGAGCGCGTAGGACGTCTCGCGCGCCCGCGCGCTGCGCAGCGCCCGCTCGAGCCGCGACTCGAACTCGCGCCGGTTCACCAGGCCCGTGAGGATGTCGTGGCTGGCGTGGTAGGAAAGCTTGCGGTTCAACTCGCGGCTCTCACTGACGTCGTGGAACACCAGCACACCGCCGGACACCGCGCCCGAACCGTCCCGGATCGGCGAGGCCGTGCTCTCGATGTACATCTCGTTGCCGTCGCGCTTGATCAGCAGCGTCGGCCGCACCGACTTGATGGCCCTGCTGCGACGCATTGCGACCGACAACGGGTTCTCCAGCGGCTCGCAGGTCTCCTCGTGGAAGCCGCGGAAGATGTCGTCGATGTGCCTGCCCTGGGCTTCCTCAAATTTACAGCCGGTGAGATCCTCTGCCACCGGGTTGAGGTATTCCATGATCAGGTGATGATCGGTGGTGATCACGCCGTCGCCGATCGACTGCAGCGTGATCTGCGCGCTCTCCTTCTCCTTGAACAGCGCGTCTTCGTAGAGCTTGCGCTCGGTGATGTCGAATTCGACGCCCACCAGGCGGCGCAACCTGCCCTCGCCGTCCACGCGCGCCCTGGCCCGGCTAACCACCCAGCGCCAGTCGCCCTTGCAGTGGCGCATGCGATGCGTGCTCTCGAACATCGGGGTCTTGCCGGCGATGTGGTCGCGGATCATCGCCTGCACGCGAGCCATGTCGTCCGGGTGCACCAGGCGCCGCCAGTCCGGCTGGATCGCCGGGTCGTGCTCGTCGAAACCAAGCATCTTTCGCCAGCGCGGCGAGAAGTAGACGGTATTGTTCTCGACATCGAAATCCCACATGCCGTCATTGGCTGTGTGCAGGGAGAGCGCATTGCGCTCCTCCAGGCGCCCGAGGTGGCGCTGCACCCGCAGACGCTCGAGCCCAGTCGCGAAACTCGCGCCGATGAGCTTGAGCAGCAGGTGCAGGTTCGCATCCCACCCGTCCCTGGGCTGTGACGAGCACAGGGCCATGAACCCGCACACGCGATCGTTCAGCGACAGCCCGCACACCAGCATCGATCGCACGCCGAGCTCGGCAAATCGCGCCGCGTCAGCGGCGTGTTCGCGCCGCGGCGCAAGCGTGTCGCGCAGCTCCAGGATGCGAAGGTGTTCAAGCTTGCTTGCCAGATACGGAATCCGCTCGAGCAGGTCGCCTTTCATGACCTGCGGATCGAAC
This sequence comes from Steroidobacteraceae bacterium, assembly GCA_022865595.1. GTDB lineage: Bacteria > Pseudomonadota > Gammaproteobacteria > Steroidobacterales > Steroidobacteraceae > RPQJ01. The sequence goes on from JALHTE010000011.1 coordinate 4,973, forward strand.
GGAGTCAGCAGTCCCGTCGCGCTCGCGACACGCTCGATCGTGGTCTTGTCGGGGTTGAACAGCGCGATGCAGATCGCGTCGACGTCGACCGCATCGCGCAGCGCATCCAGGTCGCGCTTGATGCAGTTGTCGCCGGTCTCGCTGGTGAGGGCAAGGAAATCGACGGAAACCTTGGTGGCGAGGACGTCGAGACCGACCGTGGGACGGCCACCGCTGCCGAAGACGACTTGTGTAGCCAGGAAATCCGGGCTTTCCTGTTCGTCGCCGCGCTCGGGTGCGGAAATCACCATCGCGTTATCTCGGGCCCCCAGTCGTATGCGCTCAGTGTGTCAGTGCGTCCAGCCCCGCATTGGAACTGGTCCACAGTTCAGTTTGCTTATGGCGCCGACACTTGCGGCGCATTCTGACATAGCTTGTAATGAAAGCAAGCTAACCCCCTGTATTTAAAGCGACATCTGGGGGCAGGTAATACCGGGCGGCGGCGGGGTCTCCCGCAGACACGCAGGCCGCATCCGGTGCGCCGGTGACGAGAAACCAGTGCTGGTTGTTGGCCTTGCCGAGCGAAACGGCACTGGCGTCCCCGAAGCACCGGTCACGCGCGCGCTTGCCCATCACGACGCCGCGCGCCGGATCCGCGGCCAGCCACGCAGCTGCGTCATTCGCTTCGTCATCGCGCTCCAGCGCACGCGCATTGCCGAAGTTCACGGTGGGACGCCGCAATTGCAGCAGGTACTGCTCCTTGGCGCCAACCAGCGCGAGTTCAGGGATGCCTGCACTTGCCTGCTCGACGTGCGCCATGAAGGCGCGCCCGGAACGCACATCGTTGATGCCGGGGTACACGACGAGCCCGGTGAAAACGAGCACCGCAGCCAGCACCCCCGCGTAGGCGAGCCAGCCATCACGCACGCGCAGCACCGCGAGCACGGCTGCCGTGCAGATTGCGAGTCCCAGCAGCGGCAGCACGGGATTGATTCCGTACAGATCTGCGACGTGCCGTGCCCGGTCCGGCTGGACAGCCAGGAAAACGGTCGCGAGGCCGGCAACTGCCGCGATCGCACAACCGAGCCCGAAGGCGAGGCGACGCGGCCCGCGTGCGCGCAGCAGTTCCGGCAGCCAGGGTCCGGCGGCCATCGCGAGCGCCGGCACGGCCGGCAGGATGTAGAGCGTGCGCTTGCCCGTGCTCACGGTGAAGAACAGCACCACGATCACGACCCAGGCCAGCAGCACCGCGATGAGCGTGGACCGGCCGCGCATTGCCTCACGCCATCGCGGCCAGAGCCACGGAACCAGCGCGATCAGTGGAAGCCAGAAAAGCGGGATGATCTCGACGAAGTAGTAGTAAACGGGGGCATGGTGATGCCACGCATCCGCGTAGCGCGTCACGGTCTGCCGGAACAGGATCTCATTGCGGTATGCGAGCAGGTCGCCGCCTGCCGTCGATGCCACCAGCATGGGTACCAGCCAGAGGCCAATCGCTATCAGCATCGCGACCGCGCCGGCGACACCGAGTGCGCCGACGCGAGGCACGGCAGCACGCCACCGCCGTCGCACGAGCACCGCGAACGGCAGCAGCGCGAGCAGCGGCAGGAATCCAACGCCCTTGGTGATGACCCCGAGACCGGCCGCTGCCCATCCCGCCAGGAACCAGCCGCGGGCCGGACCCAGGCAGAGATGGCGAAGAAGTCCGTAGAGGCTGAGCGTCGTGAGGAAACACAGCACCGCGTCGATCTGTGCCTGCCGCGCCTGCCAGACGAACTGGAACGTGAGCAACAGGACGAATCCCGTGGCAAGCCCCACCTCGCGCCCGCGCGCACGACGCATCAGGTCGTAGGCAAGCATCACCGTGCCGAGGCCCGCGAGCAGCGAGGGCAGCAGGAACCCGATGCGCAGCGACCCGGTCGCCGCGGTGGCGCTCGCGATCAGCCAGAAGAACAGCGGCGGCTTGTCGGCGTAGAGATCGCCACCGACCCGCGGAAACAACCAGTCACCCGAGCGCAGCATGTCCTGCGCGACGAGGGCGAAGCGTGGCTCGTCGGGCGCCCATGGATCACGCAGGCCGAGCCCTGTGCCGATCAGCAGCAACCCAAGCCCAAGCAACCACAGCACGTCGAGCGTGACATCCCGGCTGGATTCGCGGCCGGGGCGCAGCAGGAGGTCGAGCAGCGTCGGCGCGCCTTCCGCGGCGGCCACTCAGTCTTCCTCGCGAACCGGGACGCGCCGCGACACGCGGCGCAGCAGCCACATGACGCCGAACAGGTCCACGATGCCGACCCAGAGGCGGTTGTTCAGGCCGTACTTCGACGTGCCCCTGGTGCGCTCGCGATGGTTCACTGGTACAGACGTGACTTCGAAGCCCTCGCGCTGGAACAGCGCTGGCATGAAGCGGTGCATGTGGTTGAACCGCGGCATGTCCATGAATACCGCGCGGTCGAAGACCTTTATCCCGCAGCCCGTGTCGGGCGTGCCGTCCTTGAGCAGGCCACCGCGCACTCCGTTCGCAACCCGCGACGAAAGCCGCCTGAGCCAGGTGTCGCGCCGCGTGGTGCGATTGCCCATCACGAGGCGCAGCCGCGCGGAGCCCGACGAACGCGCGACGTCCAGCAGCTTCGGGATGTCGGCCGGATCGTTCTGCCCGTCGCCGTCCAGCGTGGCGATCCACGCGGCCCTGGCATCGCGCACGCCGGTCGCGACGGCAGCACTCTGTCCTGAGCGGACTGCGTGGCGAATGAGGCGCACTTCGGGCATTCCGGCGTCGCGCGCTGCCCGCACGGAAGCGGCCGTGCCGTCCACGCTGCCATCGTCAACGAAGATCGTCTCGTAGGAATAGCGACCCTCGAGCGCGTCGTGAATCTCCCGGGCCAGCGGTTCGACGTTATCCTGCTCGTTGCAGACCGGAATGACGACCGAGACGTCCAGTTGGCGTGTCGAACTCGTATCCAGGGATGCAGCCAATGTGCGGACTCCGCTCTGAGGGACGCTAGTATAGTCGCTTCGCATCGGCGCGCACCCACGCGCGGACGGCGCCTGAGGACGGTGGATGAGCGAGCCCGATCCTGGACCAGAGCACGAGGAACTGCGCAATACGCTGTACCGCAAGGTAACGCGGGGCAAGCGCCGGCTGACCCGTGGTCGCCTGTTCGCGTATCGCGTTGCCGTCATGCTGGTGTATCGACTGGGAAGGTTGCTGTGGTGGTCGAACCGCATGCAACCACCCGTCGGGCTGGAACGGGCGCGCGCCGCAGTACGCGAACACCAGGCCGTGATCCCCGCCTGCTGGCACCAGCACCTGTTCTACGGGGTGCGGGCGCTGCTCGAACTCGAGCCCGACGGCCTGAAACTCGGCTTCCTGATCAGCCCGTCAGTGGACGGCACTGCGCCGTCGATGCTGGTGCAGCGTATCGGTGGCCACGTGATCCGGGGTTCATCGACGCACACCGGGGCGCGTGCGCTGCGCGACTTCTACGAGACGATCGTCAAGAGGCAGATCTCGCCCGCCGTCACGCCGGATGGGCCCAAGGGCCCGGTGCATGAGTTCAAGCCGGGCGCGGTGCTCCTTTCCCAGCTGACCGGCAAGCCGATCATTCCGGTAAGCGTCGCTGCCTCCCGCACCTGGCGTTTCAAGACCTGGGACCGCTTTGAACTGCCGCTGCCGTTCAGCCGGGTTGTGCTGGCCTATGGGGAGCCGGTTCGCGTGCCGCGGGTGCTGAATACCGAGGGTCTCGCGCGATTGCAGGTGGAAATGGCTGACAGGCTCCAGGCCCTGAACGCCGAGGCGCGGGCGGCCTTGTCCTCAGGGCGCGAGGGCTGACGTCTCGACCTCTTCCACTCGAACCAGGCTTGCCGGGTTCCCGGTGGCCAGGAACGCGACGACGTCATTTGCGATCTCGACGGGAACCAGGTTAAACGACGCGCCACTCACCCTCCCCATACGCAGCGATGCATCGAGATCGACCTGCGGTGCGTCGCGAAGGCCGCGACCCGCCGCCTTGAGCACCGCCTCGGTCGCAGTCCAGCGGACGAGCCGTGACCTGCTCGCGGCCGGCTCGCCGGCCCATGCGTCAACCCGCTCGAGATCGAATCCAGGCTCGCAATCGGAGCACAACGCCACACCCACATGCGGCCCGCTGTGCGAAATGCTGAAGCCCACGCCACCTGGGAGGCAGGGCTTGCCCCCAGCCGGAAAGCTGAGACGACAGGGGTCCACCGGCCCGGACAGCATGACCGTCATGCCGCGCAGCGCCAGCGCGATGCCAGCCAGGCTGGTGCACCGGGCATCAGGCTCACGCGCCTCCAGTTCGAGCCGCTTCGCGTACGGCAAGCGCTTGAGCAGCAGCGAAAGCCCCGCGGGACATGGCCCCGCAGGAAGCTTCGAATGCAGCACGAGCACGTGACTCATGGCGCGATTGTCGACTCGTGCACGCGCGCCCGCAATTCTGGGAGAATCCGCGCTACACGAAGCCGCATGCCGAGTTGAGGAACGATGCCCAAGTACCAGACGCTGACACAGGCTCTCGACGACCGCAGCCGGGGCGACGCGACCATCACCTACCTCGAGGGCGAGAACGCCGAGAAGACGCTCAAGCTCGCCGAGCTGCGCCGGCGGGCGCTCGGCATCCTGCGTCACCTGCAGGGCTTCGGCGCCCGCCAGGGCGACAACCTGATCCTGCACGTGTCGAGCAACGAGCAGTTCATCGACGCATTCTGGGCCTGCCTGTACGGCGGAATCGTGCCGGTTCCGGTCGCGGTCGGCATCAGCGACGAGCACAAGCACAAGCTGCTGCGCATCGCGCGCCAGCTCGGCTCGCCGCTGCTGTACACGGACCGCAAGCTCAAGGACCGCCTGGCCGCGTTTGCCTCTGGTGCCGGTGACACCGACGCCTGGGGTGCGCTCGAGGCGCGAACGTTCCTGGTTGACCAGCTCGACGACATATCGCGCGCAGGCACGCCAGCGACAATCACATCGGATGACGTGGCGTTCATACAGTTTTCCTCGGGGTCGACCAGCGAACCCAAGGGCGTCGTGCTGACGCACGGCAACGTGCTCGCCAATGCGGAGGGCGTCCAGCTCGCAGCGAAGTTCGACGAGAGCGACGTGTCCCTGAGCTGGATGCCGCTCACCCACGACATGGGTCTCATAGGCTTTCACCTGATGATGGTCTATGCAGGCTGCCGCCAGTACCTGATGCCGACCGAACTCTTCGTGCGGCGAGCACTGCTGTGGATGAAATTCGCCTCGGCCAAGCGCGCCACGCTCACCTCCTCGCCGAATTTCGGCTATCGCCATTTCCTGAAGGCCCTTGGCGACAAGACGCTCGATGGCGTGGATCTCTCGAGCGTGCGGCTTATCTTCAACGGCGCAGAGCCTATCTCGGTCGATCTCGCCGGCGAATTCCTCGATCGCATGGCCCGCTACGGCTTGCGTCGCAATTCCATGTACACGGTCTACGGCATGGCCGAAGCCTCGCTCGCGGTGACCTTCCCGGAGCCGGGCGCGGCCATGAAGTTCATCACCGTGGACCGTCGTTCGCTGGGCGTGGGTGCGACGGCTCAGCAGGTGGACGCCGACCACCCGGCTGCGCTCAAGCTCGCCTGCGAGGGCCGGCCGATCCCGTACACCAGCGTGCAACTGCTGGACGACAGCGGCAACGAGGTCGGCCCCGGAGTCGTCGGCCATGTCCTGATCCGCGGCGACAACGTGACGCAAGGCTACTACCAGAACCCGGAGGCCAACGCGGCCGCGGTTTCTGCCGACGGCTGGGTGCGCACGGGCGACCTTGGGCTGTGGCACGAGGGCGAGTTGTACGTCACGGGCCGGTCGAAGGAGATCATCTTCGTCAACGGCCAGAACTACTACCCGCACGACCTGGAGATGATCCTGCAGCACGAGACTGGTCTCGAGCACGGCAAGGTCGCCGCCGCCGGGATTCGCGCACCCGGAGCCGCCACCGACGAGCTGGTACTGTTCGCCGTGCAACGCGGTGACATGAAGGATTTCGTCGGCGTCGCGGCAAAGGCCGTGCACCTGGTAAACGAGCATGCCGGCGTCGAGGTGGCGCGGGTCGTGCCCATCGCGCGCATGCCGAAGACCACCAGCGGCAAGATCCAGCGCAGCGCGCTCGCCGCGAGCTACGCCAATGGCGAGTTTGCGGCGGAGCTTGTGGAGTTCGATGAGGCGTGGGCGGCCGCACATTCGCACGGACGGGCGGCAGCCGGCGGAATCGAGCGCCAGATCAAGGCCATCGTGGACGACGCGCTGGCCGGCAAGCACGTGGATGTAGACGACAACCTGTTCGAAGTCGGCGCAAGCTCGCTCACGCTGATCCAGATCCACGAGAAGCTCGACGAACTCTACCCCGGCGCGGTGGACCTCACGGAACTGTTCGACTTCCCGTCGGTATCGCAGCTGGCGAAGCATCTCGAGGAGAAGCTCGGCGCGGCGCAGTAGCACTGTTGTGCAGTCGGAAATTTCGGGGTCGACAGTCTGGACCCCGCAGCCGCCCTGCTCTGGTCATCAGTCGCCGGCCTTTCGCTCCTGTCCGTACACGCCGCGCTTGAGCTTCCAGCGCCGGTGCGACCACCACCAGCCGGCGGGGTCGTCGCGGATCCACTCCTCGA
>JALHTE010000012.1 GCA_022865595.1 Steroidobacteraceae bacterium
GGATCGATACGGCCCGCGACATGCACCACGTCGTCGTTTACGAAACAGCGCACCACGTGCGCGATCGCGTCGGTCTCGCGAATGTGCGACAGGAACTTGTTGCCGAGCCCCTCGCCCTTCGACGCACCGGCGACCAGCCCGGCGATGTCGACGAACTCGACCGTGGTCGGCAGGACCTTCTCTGGTTTCGCGATCGCGGCAAGCTGCGCGAGTCGCAGGTCCGGCACCGGCACGACCCCGACGTTAGGGTCGATGGTGCAGAACGGATAGTTCGCGGCCGCGGCGTTCTGCGCCTGCGTCACCGCATTGAACAGCGTGGACTTGCCAACGTTAGGAAGCCCGACGATGCCGCACTTGATGCCCATTACTTGTCACTTCCCTGCGTGTGCAGCAATTTCATGGCCTTTTCCGCCCCGTCCCGCAGGAACGTGGGCAGCACCTCGAGCGACGCGCCGATGCTCTCGACGATCGCATCCTCGTCGACCGGCGCCGCGCGCTGCAGCACGTAGTCGATCACCTGGTTGCGGTCGCCCGGGTGTCCGATACCGATGCGCAGGCGCCAGAATTCCGCACCGCAGTGCGTGATCGTGTCGCGCAGGCCATTGTGGCCACCGTGCCCGCCGCCGAACTTGAGCCGCGCGGTGCCCGGCGGCAGGTCGAGTTCATCATGCACGACCAGCACCTCGGAGGTCGGCGCCTTGGTGTAGTCCACCAGCGCACGGACCGAAATGCCGCTGCGGTTCATGTAGGTCTGGGGCTTCAGCAGCGTGATGTCCCGTCCGCCGACCTCGACCTTCGCCACTTCGCCGTGGTAGCGCGAATGCGCACGGAACTGCGTGCCATGGGCGCGGGCCAGCGCATCCACGAACCAGAACCCGGCGTTGTGGCGCGTGAGCCCATGCTCGGGTCCGGGATTGCCGAGCCCGACGATGATCTGAATATCTGTGCCAGCCATGGATGAGTCCGGAAAAAGACCGGGCCGCCCCGGAGGGCGGCCCGCGTCGTTCGGCCCGGGGGCCGATTACTTTTTCGCGTCCTTGCCCTTGGCCTCGGCCGCAGGCTTCGCCACAGCCTTGGCATCCGCGGCAGGCGCAGCAGCCGTCGCACCGGCAGCAGCAGTTGCAACTGCACCGGGCACGGCCGCGACTGCACCAGCAGCCTCGGCCGTCGGCGCCTCGACTTCCTCGGCGCGCGCGTGGTGCACGGACACCACCGGCGCATTCCGGCCGTGCGTAAGCTCCGGGATCTCCACGCCTTCCGGAACCTTCAGGTCCGAGAGGTAGAGCATCTGGTTGATGTCTACCTCGGTCATGTCGACGTCGAGGAATTCCGGCAGGTCCTTCGGCAGACAGGTGACCTCGACCTCGTTGCGCAGGTGCGAGACGATGCCGCCCTTCTTGACACCCGGGGACACCGCGTCGCCCTGGAAGTGCAGCGGGACGCTGATGCGGATCTTCTCGTCCTCGAGCACGCGCTGCAGGTCCAGGTGCAGCACGGCATTCTTCGCCGGATGACGCTGCACGTCCTTCAGGATCGCAGCCTGCACGACGTTGCCCACGCGCAGGCCGATGATCGTCGAGTAGAAGCGCTCGTTGTCGAGCATCAGCAGCAGCTTGGTGTGGTCGACCGCCAGCGCGCGCGGTTCACGATGGCCACCGTAGAGGATGGCGGGCACCTTGTTCTCGTGACGCAGGCGGCGGCTCGCACCTTTGCCCTGCGCGTCACGGAACTCGGCATTGAGTTCGAATGAGGTCTTCATGATTGGCTCCGTTCAACAACAATTACGCCGTCCGCTCGCGACCAGGCTGGACGACACCAGGAACGGGAGTAGTCGTGACTACTCCCTCATCAATCGATGTAGAGCGAACTGACGCTCTCTTCGTCGCGGATCCGGCGCATCGTCTCCGCCAGCAATCCCGCCACGGTCAGCTGGCGGATCTTGCGGCACGCGCGCGCGTTCTCGCGCAGCGGGATCGTGTCCGTCACCACCAGTTCATCAAGCGCCGAGGCATCGATCCTGTCCACCGCCGGGCCCGACAGCACCGGGTGGGTTATGTAGGCCGCGACGCTCTTCGCGCCGTGGTCCTTCAAGGCCTTCGCCGCCTGGCAGAGCGTGCCCGCGGTGTCGACCATGTCGTCGACCAGCACGCAGCTCTTGCCCTCGACCTCGCCGATGATGTTCATCACCTCGGACACGTTGGCGCGCGGACGGCGCTTGTCGATGATCGCCAGGTCGGCGTCGTCGAGGCGCTTCGCGATCGCTCGCGCACGCACCACGCCGCCCACGTCCGGCGAGACGACCACCAGGTCGTCGTACTTCCTCTTCCACACCTCGCCGAGCAGCACCGGCGAGGAATAAACGTTGTCCACGGGGATGTCGAAGAACCCCTGGATCTGGTCGGCGTGCAGGTCTACCGTCAAAACCCGGTGCACGCCCGCGCCGGCGATCATGTTGGCCACGACCTTCGCCGTGATCGCGACGCGCGTGGCACGCGGGCGGCGATCCTGGCGCGCGTAGCCGAAGTACGGCATCACTGCAGTGATGCGGCCTGCCGACGCGCGCCGGCAGGCGTCCACCATCACCAGCAGTTCCATCAGGTGATCGTTGGCCGGCGGGCACGTGGACTGCACGACGTACACGTCGCGCCCCCGCACGTTTTCCATCAGCTCGACCGTCACCTCGCCGTCGCTGAAACGGCCGACGTGCGCCCGACCCAGCGGCACCTGCAGGTAACGCGCGATGTCCTGCGCCAGCTGCGGGCTGGCATTGCCCGTGAACACCGCCATCGTCGGGCCGTCCATCACGTCACTCCTGAAATAGGGGACATTCCCCTATTTCATCTGGAAACAGGGGAATGTCCCCTATTTCGGTGGCTGGGGTGGAAGGATTCGAACCTCCGAATGGCGGGATCAAAACCCGCTGCCTTACCGCTTGGCGACACCCCATCGCATTCGTCAGCGGCCGGATCCAGCTCCGTCCTGCTCGAGTTCGCAGCGCGCGGCAAGCGGCGAGCGATTGAGACCGCGCACCACGTACCCCGTCCAGCGCGCCGGCAGTCCGGCCAGCGCTGCCCGGGCATCCGCCTCTGTCGGCATTGCCGCGTACACGCAGGAACCAGTGCCAGTGAGCCGCGCGGGCGCGATCCGCCCAAGCCAGTCCAGCGCCTCGGCAACCGCCGGGAAACGCTGCCTGACGACCGGCTCGCAGTCGTTCCGCCCACCTGCCCTCAGGAAACCCGGAATTGTGATTACCGGGGAATCCCTTGTCAATTCAGGGGCTTTAAAGACCTCGGAAGTGCTGACACTCGCGTCGGGGCGGATCAGCGCATACCACTGCTCGGGGAAGGCCGCGGGAGTGAGCACCTCGCCAACGCCCTCCGCCCA
>JALHTE010000130.1 GCA_022865595.1 Steroidobacteraceae bacterium
AGCTGCTGGTAACCGGTCTCACCGTGCAGTTCGTCCTCGTAGGCGCGTTCCACGCCTAGCTTGCCGATCAAAGTGGTGCCGGCGTAGTTGGCCAGGTCGATGCGCTTCTCGTCCGCCTCGCTGATGGCAGCGACGTAGCCCAGCGCGTGTACGCCGGTGCCGCCCAGCGGGTAATACCGCGTCAGGCGCGGCCTGACCTCGACGCCGGGAAAGTCCTGGCGACGGACGGCGAAGCGCGCGAGTTCCTCCTCGCTCAACTGCAGCCGCACGGGCACCGAGTCGAATGCGCGGCGTGCCTTTATGGTTCGCAGTATGCGGTCGTGCTCCTCGGCGGGAAGCAGGTCGAGCTCGATCAGCCGCGATACCGTCCCTTCGAGGTCCGGGGTCTGCTCACGGGTGATTTCGAGCTGGTAGGAAGGGCGGTTCAGCGCGAGAGGAATGCCATTTCGGTCCAGCACCAGGCCGCGGCTCGGCGGCACGGGATCGATGCGGATGCGATTGCCCTGCGAGAGGTCGCTGAAGTAGTCGTACCTGAGGACCTGCAGGTAGACCAGTCGCGCGCCCAGCGCAGACAGGCAGAAGAGAATCACCATGGTCGCGGCGATTACGCGCCGGCCGAACATGCGCTGCTCGGCCCAGTGATCCTTGAGTCGGACGGTGCGCGCCATCGTACTCGGGGTCAGCGCGAACGGCGGGTCAGCGTGTCGCCTGCCGCGACGATCAGCGGCCAGAGCAGCGCGCCCGACAGCACAGGCAACCAGCGATTCCACCCCGTGTATCCGTGCCCGGTCAGCCCGTCGGTCCAGAAGATGATGAAGTGGTACAGCGCGAGCAGCAGCATTACTGCGGCCGCCTGGTGGGGGATCGGGAACATGCGCATGCGCAACTGCAGGCGGTGCGTCAGGAATGCCACCGCCAGGAACCCGAGCGCGTGCTGGCCGAGCACCATGCCCTGCAGGACGTCGAGGAACAGTCCGGCGAGCCACGCATACCAGAGTCCGGCGATGCGCGGGCTGGTGAGGACCCAGTAGATGACCGCAAGCAGCGCAAAGTCGGGTCGTGACGCGGCCAGCCAGCCGGGCAGCGGCACGATCGCCAGCGCAAGGCCGGCTGCCACACTGAGCCAGTACAGGATCCGGCGGCCGAGCATGCCGCGCCTCATTGCGTTTCTCCCGGGGCCGCATCGGGTGCAGGCGTCGGGCGGGCGGGCGCGGAATCAGCAGGCGCAGGCGCGTCGGGCGCAGCCTGGGCCGACCCGGGTTGCGCAGTCGCTGCGCCTGGATCCCCGGCAGCGTCGTCCAGTCCGGTCTGAGGCGCGTCGAACCACACCAGCATCACTTCGCTGTCGCGGTCGAGAGCCGCGGCAGGTCGCGCCTCGACGATGGCGAACGTCGCCTTCGAGGTACGCTCGACACGCGTGACCGTGGCCACGGGATAGCCGGGCGGGAACACGCCTCCCATGCCCGTCGATATCAGCAGGTCTCCCTTGCGGATGTCGGACTCACCCGTGACGAATGGCAGCGCCAGGCTATCGGGGTCGCCGGTGCCGACCGCGATGGTGCGCACCCCGCTGCGGTTCGACTTCACCGGAATCGCATGCTCCGCATCGCTGATCAGGATCGCTTCGGAGGTGCGCGCGTTGACACGCCATACCTGGCCGAAGATGCCCTGTGCATCGAGCACTGTCTGGCCCTTGAATACGCCGTCGGAAGCACCGCGGTCGAGCAGCACGCGATGGCGGAACGGATCGAGGTCAACCTTGAGGATCGATGCGACGATGGCGCGCTTCGCGACGGCTGCCGAACTGCCGCGCATCTCGCGCAGTCGCCGGTTCTCCTGCTCGAGTGCTTCGAAGCGCTGCAACTGCAGGTTCGCGCCACGCAGCTGCGCGTTGAGCTCGAGGTTCTGCTGGCGCAGCTGGTCGCTGTCCGAAAACCAGCCGGCAATCGATGCCCAGGTGCTGAACGGCAGGTCGATGGCGAGCTGCAGCGGATAGGCGGCGGAATTCATCCAGCCGCGTACCCGTTCGAGCTGGTCGTAACGAACGTCGGCCACCATCAGCCCGATCGAGGCCGTTGCGAGCGCCAGGAACGTGGCGCCGAGCGGCGTGCCGCGGCCGATGATCGGACGCGAATCGTGGCTCAGTTCTACCACGGTGGCGGCAGCTGGGCGGTCACGCTCGCGATCAGTCGAGCCCGAACAGGCCCGGGCCGTGTTCGTCGATCAGTTCCAGCATCTTGCCGCCGCCGCGCGCGACGCAGGTGAGCGGGTCCTCGGCCACGACGACCGGCAGGCCCGTTTCTTCCATCAGCAGTTTGTCTATATCGCGCAGCAGCGCACCGCCGCCCGTCAGCACGATGCCTCGATCGGCGACGTCGGAGCCAAGCTCCGGCGGGGTCTGCTCGAGCGCGGCTTTCACCGCGCCGACGATGCCCTGCAGCGGCTCCTGCAGCGCCTCCAGGATCTCGTTGGAGTTCAGCGTGAAGCTGCGCGGCACGCCCTCGGAGAGGTTTCGGCCCCTGACCGATATTTCGCGAACCTGCTGGCCCGGGTAGGCCGAACCGATCTCGATCTTGATGCGCTCGGCAGTTGCCTCGCCGATCAGGATTCCGTAGTTCCGTCGCACGTAGTTGATGATCGCCTCGTCGAAGCGGTCGCCGCCGAGACGCACGGACGCGGCGTACACGATGCCGTTAAGTGAGATGACCGCCACTTCGGACGTGCCGCCACCGACGTCCAGCACCATCGAGCCGCGTGCCTCGTGCACGGGCATGCCCGCGCCCACCGCGGCTGCCATCGGTTCCTCGATCAGGCGCACCCAGCGCGCGCCGGCGCCCTCGGCCGATTCCTGGATCGCGCGTCGCTCGACCTGCGTCGAGCCGTAGGGCACGCACACCAGCACTCGCGGGCTGGGGCGAATCATCCGGTTGCCGTGCACCTTCTCGATGAAGTACTGCAGCATTTTCTCGGTGACGGTGAAGTCGGCGATCACGCCGTCCTTCAGCGGACGGATGGCGGTGATGTTGCCGGGCGTGCGGCCCAGCATGTTCTTCGCTTCCGTACCTACGGCTTCGATCTTCTTGCCGCCGCGCGAGGGCTCTTCGCGTATCGCGACCACCGAGGGCTCGTTCAGCACGATGCCCTTGCCGCGTACGTAGATCAGGGTGTTGGCGGTGCCGAGGTCGATCGAGAGGTCGTTGGAAAAATAGCCTCGAAGTTTCTTGAACATCTGGGGAAAAGTGGTTAGCAGGAGGAGGGGCGCGCTGTTGCGCGGGTATCAGGGCAATTTAACCATTGTCAGGACTTTCGGCAAGGCGACGTGTATGATTTATCGACTGTTTTTTCCGGTTCTGCGAGCTTTCCATGAGTTTGACTCGTGCCCAGGTGGAGGGCATCGCCCACCTCGCTCGCCTCGAGATCAGCGAGGCGCAGTTGCCCGTCTACGTCGAAAGCCTGTCCAGCATCATCGACTTTGTCGAGCAGCTCGCCGGTGCCGACACCAGCGGCGTCACGCCCATGGCCCACCCGCTCGCGGACCAGGTGCAGCGCCTGCGCCCGGACTTGGTCACCGAGGCCGACCGGCACGAGAGGTACCAGCAGAATGCCGCCGCGGTCGCGGCCGGCCTGTACCTCGTTCCCAAAGTCATCGACTGAGGCCAGGGCCATGTCGCTGCATAAGATGACCGTCGCCGAGCTGGCGGCCGGCCTCAGGGACCGGCGGTTCTCCAGCCTCGACCTGACGCTCCACTTCCTCGGTCGCATCGAGCGGATGGCGCCCGACCTGAACGCCTTCGTCACCGTGACCGCGGACCGGGCACTGGCCGACGCACGGGCCGCCGACGAGCTGCTGGCGAAAGGCGAGGGTGGTCCCCTCACCGGGGTTCCGATCGTCCACAAGGACATCTTCTGCACGGACGGCGTGCTCACCACCTGTTCGTCCCGGATGCTGTCGAACTTCGTAGCGCCCTACGACGCTACCGTGGTCGAGCGCTGGAAGGCGTCGGGCACGGTCCTGCTGGGCAAGACCAACATGGACGAGTTCGCTATGGGCTCTTCCACCGAGAACTCGGCTTTCTTCACCACCCACAACCCCTGGGATTTAGGCCGCGTCCCCGGCGGCTCC
>JALHTE010000131.1 GCA_022865595.1 Steroidobacteraceae bacterium
CAGAACTCGAGCGCAAGCTGGTGGCCCGCGTGAAGATGTTCCGTTTCGAGAGCCGCGACGTCGCCACGATGACGACTACCAAGCCGATCGAGTTCTTCCCCGCCTGAGCGTTATCAGCCGATAACCACCTGGCCTCGAACTGGTTTGATAACCCCTCGTATTGTCTTGATTCTAAATGGTCTTTCGCGCACTCTTGTGTCCCGCTGCATAGAGTAGCCGGGAGGCGTAGCCTTCAGGGATGAGTACCTGGTTCGTTGTGCATACCAAGCCGAGACAGGAGGCCGTCGCCCAGGCCCAGCTTGAGCGGCAGGGTTACCCGGTCTATTTCCCGCGCCTGTGCCTGCCGCGCCTGCGCCGGTCGCGCTGGTCGGAGGTCATCGAGCCCCTGTTTCCCCGATACCTGTTTGTCGGTCTGGAGGTGGGTGAGCAGGCGCTGGCCCCGATCCGCTCGACCCGGGGTGTGAGTACCGTCCTGCGGTTCGGCGACCGGTACGCCGAGGTGCCGATGGCGCTGATCGATGCCCTGCGGGACCGAGCTGATGAGTCCGGCCTGCACGTGCTGGCGGATTCGGGCTTCCAAAAGGGCGATCGGCTCCATATCATCGCCGGCCCGTTCCAGGGGTTCGAGGCAGTCTTTGAATCGGCAGCCGGTGCCGATCGGGTGCGAGTCCTGCTCGAGGTGCTTGGTGCCGCGGCGTCGGTCACCTTGCCTAAGGCTTGCATGGTCCAGGCCTTGAAGCGGGCCGGCGCCGGGCGGTGATGAGGTGCCCGAGGCAGGGACTGGCGATGCGGTTGCCGGGAGCACGTTGCTGGTCTGCACGGCGAACATCTGCCGCAGCCCGATGGCCGAGGCCCTGTGGCGTGTCGCGGCGGCCAGGCTGCGTCCCACACTGCCGGTCTTTTCGGCTGGGCTCGATGCGCTACCGGGCCGGCCGGCAGACCTGGCCTGCGTGGAACTTCTCGCCGAACGCGGGATCGATCTGGCGGAGCACCGGGCGACGAGATTCACGCCGGCGGACGCCAGGCGCCACGAACTGGTGTTGGTCATGGAACCGGAACACCACCGGCGCATCATGGCGGCGGCGCCGATGCTGGCAGGCCGTGTGCACCTGCTCGGGCGCTGGGGTGCGGGACCGATCGAAGACCCCTACGGGGCGAGCCGATCGGAATATGAGGACTGCCTCGCGCGACTGGATCAATCGATCATCGCTTGGCTCAACAGGATAGTCATCAGGCAAGATGCGACAAGGACTGGATAAAGTGGGTTTACGGTGGCGGCCGGTCGCAACGGCTTGCCTGCTGGTGGCGGTCGCGCTGCTGAGTGGCTGCCGTAGTGCGCGCATCGATGAGTCCACAGTGGAGCAGGCCAACGCGAATCCCCCGACGCAGCCAGTCAGCGGTGGTTTGCCGGCAGTCCCGCTGATGGGCTCGACGGACTATCGCGTTGGGCCGCTCGACGTGCTGGATGTCGAAGTGTTCGGGGTGCCTGACCTCACCAAGTCCGTGCGTGTCACCGTCGGCGGTGAAATCACCATGCCGCTGGTCGGTACGGTCCCGGCAGCTGGCAAGACCGTCGGTGAACTTCAAACAGAAATCGCCGTGCGCCTCAAGGCTGGCTACCTCGAGAACCCGCAGGTCACCGTATTCGTAAAGGAATACAAGAGCCAACGCGTCACGGTCGAAGGGGCCGTCAAGGAACCGGGCATCATATCGCTCACGGACCGCACCTCGCTGTTGCAAATCATTGCCATGTCGAAAGGGCTCGATGAACTCGCCAACCCGAGCGGCATCGTGATTTATCGCAACATTGACGGCAGACGTTATGCCGCCAAGTTCGACATTCGCGAAATTCGTGCGGGGCGCCTCGTCGATCCCGAGGTGCTCGGCAACGATATCGTGGTCGTGGATTTCTCAGGCCCGCGGTCGAACCTGAGGGACGTGCTCTACACGATACCCTTGGTCGCATTGTTCGTGCTGCTGTGACCATGGCTGTCGAACCCACCGAACCCCGCGACGAAGAAAGCGATCGCCCGCCATACAGGGCGCTGCGCCGTCGTGCCCTTGCCGAGCAGGCCTCCAGTGAACTTGGGCTGCCTTTGCCACCGGATGCGCGCGATGACGAGGAGCAGGAATTCACCCTGCGCGACGCCTGGCACGTCCTGCTCAAGCGCCGCTGGACAGTGCTCGGCTGTACCGCTCTCGTGGTGGTGATCGCGCTCATCTGGGCACTGCTCCAGACACCGCTGTACCGCTCAACCGCGACGCTGCAGATCGAGAGTTCGTCGCTCCGCATCGTGAAGATGGAAGGCGTGGAGGCCATCGATGCCAGCCAGGACTTCATGGGCACGCAGATCGAGTTGCTCAAGAGTCGCGCCCTGGCAGTGCGGGCCGTGCGCCAGCTGGGGCTGGTCTCCGACGAGGCCTTCCAGAACGCTGTGCTGCGGCCGGGCGGAATTGCCGGGATCGTGAGCCTCTTCCGCGGCAAGGATTCCAGGCCTGCAGCCTCACCCCGGACACTCGAGAGCCGCGAAGCCGATGCCGTCGCGAATGTCATGGCGAATCGCGAAGTCGAGGCCGTCGGATTTTCGCAACTCGCCCGCGTCAGTTTCGTGAGCCCGGACCCGCGCGTTGCCGAGCGGGTCACCAACGGCCTGGCCCAGGCGTTCATGGAGGCCAACCTGAGCCGCCGCGAGGAGAACTCGCAGTACGCTCGCACCTTCCTCGAGGATCGGCTCTCGCAGCTCAAGCTCAAGCTCGAGGACAGTGAGCGCGCGCTCATCCAGTTCGCGCAGGAGCAGCGACTCGCAAGCGTGGACCAGAACACGTCGCTGGCCAGTGCCAACCTGCAGCAACTGAACAACGCGCTGGGCACCGCGACGGCGGACCGCATCCGCGCCGAGTCGATCTGGCGGCAGGCGCAGGTGGGGGGCGGGCTCTCGCCCGACGCGCTGAAGAGCTCCATGCTCGACAAGCTGCGCGAGAACCGGAACGACCTCAAGGCCGAGTACGAGGCGAAGCGCGCGATGTTCAAGGCGGACTATCCGGAGATGCAGCAGCTTGCCCGCCGAATCGCCGAGGTGGAGGCGCGCATCAAGGAGGAGGCCGGGGCATATGGGGCTGCAGCGCATGCCGAGTACGAGGCTGCACGCGCCAACGAAACGCTGCTGCGCGAGCAGGTGGCGTCATTGCAGTCCGAACTGCTCGACCTGCAGGGCCGCAGCGTGCAGTTCAATATCCTGAATCGCGAGTCCGACACCAACCGCCAGCTCTATGACGCCCTGCTGCAGCGCTATAAGGAGATCGGCGTCGCTGGCGGCGGCGCCTACAATAACGTTTCCGTGGTCGACCCGGCGCTTCCCGGTTACCGCTTCAAGCCCGATATCCGCCGCAGCGCGCTGATCGGCTTGCTGCTGGGCCTGATGCTCAGCTTCGCGCTCGCCTTCCTGCTCGAGCGCCTCGACGAGACGATCAAGACGCCGGAAGACATCGAGCGGCACCTGCGTCTGCCGGTGTTGGGGATCGTGCCCAAGGTGGGCGAGGGGTCGCTCGACGCGATGTCAGAAGACACCCGCTCTCCGTTCTCGGAGGCCTACCGGTCGTTGCGCACGGGCCTGCAGTACGCAACCGAAGCGGGCGCCCCGAAAATCCTGCTCGTGACGAGCGCCGTGGCCGGTGAGGGCAAGAGCACCACCGCGCTGATGCTGGCGCGCAAGTTCGCGCAACTGGGTGTGAAGGTGCTGCTGATCGATGCGGACCTGCGCAAGCCGTCGCTGCACAAGCGCCTCAACGTCGACAACCCGATGGGCCTCAGCGAGTACCTCGCGGGAGAAACCGACGGGCCCGAAATGTTCAAGCCGACGACGCAGGCGAACCTGACCGTGGTGACATCCGGAACGACACCGTCCAATCCGGCGGAACTTCTCTCTGCGGCGCGCTTCCGCTCCTTGCTCACGGTCGCGACTCACACCTTCGACCAGGTCATCATCGACGGCCCGCCGCTGCTCGGCCTCGCAGACGTGCCGGTCATTGCCAACGCGGCCGACGGCACGCTGATCGTGATCGAGGCCGGCCACGCCCGGATCGGCGTCCTGCGCGGAGCCATGAAGCGCTTGTTTGCGGTTCGCGCGCGGATCACCGGCGCGCTGCTGGTGAAGTACGACGCGAAGGCCGCCGGCTACGGTTACGGACGCGGTTATGGTTACGGCTACTCGGACTATTACTACCATTACTCGGACGGGTCGGAAGGGTCGGGCGGCCGGCGGCTGAAGCGGTTCTGACGCATGCTGCCCGCGCTGTGACCATTCGCGCGAGATCCAGGCAACCCGCGCTACTACTGGCGATACTGGTGGGGGTTGCGGGCGTCGCCGGATGGCGCATCGTCACTCTGGCGATGTCCGATTTCTATGCTGACTCCGACCCCGCGCGGGCGCTCGAATGGCGTTCGACGCATCCCGATGCGCTACTCAGGCTCGCCGAGTTGATGCTCGCAGCGCGTCGATTCCCCGAGGCGGGCACGTTGGCTCAGCGCGCACTGGCAGCCGACCCGCTCGACGGCCGTGCCTATCGTGTGCTGGCCGACGTGGCCCGGGAGCAAGGCGATCGGGATCGGCAACGCACACTCATTGCGCTGGCGGTTCAGCACGCACCGCGCGACATCGCGGCGCGTACATGGGCGGCACAGATCGCGCTCGAGCGAGGCGATGCCGCAGCGGCGTTCTCGCACTACGACCGCATATTGCGAGTCGCACCTGAGGCACAGGCCACGATATTCCCGGTGCTTGCCGGTCTTGCGGCGATGCCCGGTGCGCGCGATGCCCTGGTGTCCCGGCTTGCCGAGCAACCACCGTGGCGCGTATCGCTGCTCAGGTATTTTGCCGGCACTACGCCGAGTGCGGACGACCTGCCGCCGGTGTTCGAGGCGCTTCGGGCCGCGGGCGGTCTCAGTCCGGACGAGAACGCCGCTTTAGTCGGCAGGTTCGTGCGCGACCGACGCTGGGACCAGGCATTCGTTGCGTGGGCGGGCGGTTTGTCGGCGGCGCAATTGGCCGCTCTCGGAACGCCCGTCAATCCCGGTTTCGAGGATGCGGCGCCGCCAAGCGGCCCTTTCGAGTGGAATTTTGGCCGTGTCGCGGGCGTGGACGCCGGTATCC
>JALHTE010000013.1 GCA_022865595.1 Steroidobacteraceae bacterium
GCGCGTTTCGCAGCGAGGCCGAGACGCGGGCCGCGTTGCTCGGAATCTGGTCGGTGATGAGCGACTGCATCGAGCGAGGCTTTGCAAGCAGCGGGCTGCTGCCCGGCGTGCTCAATGTCCGCAGGCGGGCAGGGCGCATGCGGCGAGTGCTGGTCGAATCCTCGGACGCGCGGCCGCCGGACGGCATGGACTGGGTAAACGCGTTCGCACTTGCGGTCAACGAGGAGAACGCGGCCGGCGGCCGGGTGGTCACGGCGCCGACCAATGGCGCGGCGGGCATCGTACCGGCCGTGATCGCGTATTACCGCCGCTTCGAGCCCGGTGCGGGCGACGAAGGCATCGTGCGCTTCCTGCTGGTCGCAGGTGCGATAGGCATGCTGTACAAGAAGAACGCCTCGATCTCGGGGGCCGAGATGGGTTGCCAGGGCGAGGTTGGGGTCGCCTGTTCGATGGCCGCCGCAGGCCTGGTCGCGGCGATGAACGGCACCAACGAACAGGTCGAGAACGCCGCCGAGATCGGCATGGAACACAACCTCGGCCTTACCTGCGACCCGATCGCCGGGCTGGTACAGATCCCCTGCATCGAGCGCAATGCGATGGGCGCGGTGAAGGCCATCAATGCGGCGCGGCTTGCCAAGCGTGGGGACGGCACGCACAAGGTGTCGCTCGACCAGGTGATCGCGACCATGCGGCAGACAGGTCACGACATGAGCTCGATCTACAAGGAAACGAGCCAGGGCGGACTTGCCGTCAACGTGCCCGAATGCTGAAGATTGCGCAGCAATCCTTGCAGGAAGCGTACAGAGCGAGGCTTGAGCAATGGAAATGAAGGACAGGGTAGTGGTGGTGACGGGTGCTTTCGGCGAGCTTGGCGCAGCAGTCGCGCGCGGCTTCGCCGCACGCGGTGCGCGGCTGGCGCTGCTCGATCTCGCCCCGCCACCGGCCGACCTGCAGCAGAAAATAGGTGCCAGGCACCTGATTATTGGCGGGGTCGACCTGG
Organism: Steroidobacteraceae bacterium; assembly: GCA_022865595.1. Taxonomy (GTDB): domain Bacteria; phylum Pseudomonadota; class Gammaproteobacteria; order Steroidobacterales; family Steroidobacteraceae; genus RPQJ01. The sequence goes on from JALHTE010000013.1 coordinate 1,001, forward strand.
CCGAGATGGAGGGCACCCGCAAGGCGGTGGCGGCCGCTGCGATGCGCTTCGGTGGAATCGACGTGCTGGTGAACGTGGTCGGCGGCTTCCAGTGCCAGACGCTGCTGGAGGGTTCGGTCGAGACCTGGGACCAGCTCTACCAGATGAACCTCCGAACAGCGGTCGTGAGCTGCAAGGTGGCGCTGCCGGCGCTGATCGAGCGCGGTGGCGGCAGCATCATCAACGTCGGTGCCGGTGCGGCCGCTGGCCGCGCGAATGCCGGCATGGGCGCGTACGCGGCGTCCAAGGCCGGCGTGCAGAAGCTGACCGAAAGCCTCGCCGATGAACTGAAGGACTATCGCGTTACGGTCAATGCCGTGCTGCCTTCGATCATCGATACGCCGCGCAATCGTTCCGACATGCCAGACGCTGACTTCACGCGGTGGGTAAAGCCCGAGGCGATCGCGGAAGTCGTGGCGTTTCTCGCCTCCGACGCTGCCCGTGCCGTCACGGGCGCCTCGATCTCGGTTCCCGGACGCGTCTAGTCGCCCCGGCCAGGCCGAACCCGGGCTGGTCGCGCCTAGGCGAGGTTCCTGGGGTAGTCGAATTCGACGTCCTGGCCGCTGCCCCACTCGAGCGCGTTCCACTCGTCGATATTGAACGTTGCGGTAAACACCGCACAGGTTGGCATGTTGTCCATGTGCTCGCCCGCCGACAGCCGATTGGCGCAATCCGTAATACCGGGATTGTGTCCGAAGATCATCAGGTGGGGGGCATGTCCGCCCAGGTCGCGGATGACCGCGAGCAGGTCGGCCGGGGAAGCGAGATACAGCCGCTCGTCCTGCCCCATGA
>JALHTE010000132.1 GCA_022865595.1 Steroidobacteraceae bacterium
CACCGTCGTCACGCCGGCCGTCGTGAACCGGCTGAGCCCAACCGCCGGCACGCGTGTGTGAAATCCTGCCTCGCCGCCACCGCCGGTGACGTGCACGTGTCCGTCGATCAGGCCCGGGACGAGGCGTCGGCCAGCTAGGTCGAGCACGACACAGCCCGCTCTCAACGCACCGGGCAGTTCGGGAAGGTCCGTGCCGGCGCCGATCCAGAGGATCCTGCCACCGCCGACCAGTAGGCTGCTGACCCCGAGTGGGCGCGGGGCGAAGACATCGGCATTCCGGATCAGGAGCATGCGGGGCGCGATGATGCCCGACATCGGCGCCGAACCCAACCTACTTCGTCTTCGGCTTGCGCGGTCGCGTCGCAGGCGTTGCCCTCTTGCGTGGCTTCACCTTGCGCGGGGCAGCCGCGGCAACCCGCATCGCCTTGCGTGCCCATGCAATCAGTTCCTCGGCCTCGTCGATGACGTCGGCCGGAACCTCGTAGTAACCCATCTCGAGTTCCGGCTTGTCCCGGAATGGCCGGAACGGCCCCATGCCGCGCGCTTCAAAGTCGGCGCGATTGGTGTCATCCACCTTGAAAAACAGGCCGTTGTTGGCGAGCAGGCCAAAGAACAATTCGTTCGCATACAGGCCGACTCCGCCGAACATGCGTTTCGATCGCACGCGGCCGATGCCCTCGAGCTGGTCGATGACGAAGCCTAGATATGTTTCGCTGACTGCCATGACGTTGCTCCGCGTCGTTGCGACCCGATGCCAGGTCGCTTCCCGCACGCTTGCGCTCCCCGGTTTTCCCGCCCGCCACCTACGGCCGGCAGCGGGCCTCACCGGAATCGCTCACGCGACCGGCCGTGTCGATGAATTGCCAACCATACGCACCGTCGTCCAGGCTCAGCTTCAGCACACCGTGCCTTGCAAGGCGCTTGCGGCTGACGTGGAACGGTTTCCAGGTCGGATACAGGCGTGCTCCGCCCGTGCCGACGACGAATTCCCTCATGCCGTCCTCGACCCGTTTTCCGGTTGAATCGAGCGGGTCGAATGCCTCGTAGAAGTGCTCGTGGCCGTTCAGTACGAATTCGGCGTGGCTGTCGTTGAGCAGGGCCCAGAAGCGCTGCATCTTCAGTGTCGGCCCGTGCTCGAATCCTGATGAGAACGCGGGCATGTGCCAGAACGCGAGCGTACAGCGCACCTGCGTGTTGTCCTCGAGTGTCGCGGCCAGCCACTGGTACTCGCGATCGAGCGCCTCGCCGATCAGCTGGCTGTCGATGCCGATCACCAGCCAGTCGCCCAGCCGCCTCGCAAAGTAGTTCTGCTCCCCTGCACCGGTCCCGAAGTAGCGCCGGAAGTCGTCACTGCTTCCCTTCGGGTAATCGTGGTTGCCGGGCACGGCCAGTGTATTCGCCAGGTGCACACCCCAGGTTGGCCCGTAGCACGATTCGTAGGTCGCGGCAGTGCCGTAAGGATATGCGGTGTCGCCGGGCACCAGCACGGTCGCGCCCACTGGAACCAGCCTGGCCGTGCGCGCTGCGTTGGAGTCCTGCGCAGGCTTGCCCCTGCACTCGGCAATGTCACCGGCCGCATAGACGACGAGCGGAGCAGCCGCGGCCCGCGCAGGCGCGAAACAGCAAGCGATGAGCAGCATCAGGATGGTGTTGAAGACTTGCACGATTCAGGCGCGACCAGGATGACCGGATCTTAAACCGTGAACGCCCGGCGGCGCATAATCCGTGCCCATGCACGCGCTGATCCGCCCCGTTAGCCCCGCCATGACGCGCTGCGAGCTTACGCACCTCGCCCGTTCGCCGGTCGACGTCGCACTCGCACAGGAGCAGCACCGGCGTTACGTCGAATTACTTGCATCACTCGGGTGCCGGATAATCGAGCTTGCCGCCGAACCGGAGCTGCCGGATTCGGTATTTGTCGAGGACACAACTATCGTGCTCGACGAAATCGCGGTCATCACCCGTCCGGGTGCGGAATCGCGCCGTCCGGAGACCCTGTCCGTCGCCGCGACGCTGGAGCGCTATCGACCCTGCGCCTCGATCACGAGCCCGGGCACGCTGGACGGCGGCGACGTGCTGCGCGTGGGCTACAGGCTGTTTGTCGGACAGTCCAGCCGCTCCAATGCCGAGGGCATCCGCCAGCTTGCCGCTGCTGCAGGACCGCACGGATACGAGGTCGTACCTGTCGAGGTTCGCGGCTGCCTGCATCTCAAGAGCGCAGTTACACAGGTCGGCCCCGATACGCTGTTGATCAACGACAACTGGGTGGATCGCGCTGCGTGGCCCGGCATGCGCTTCGTCGCCGTAGCGCCGGGTGAGCCCCATGCGGCGAACGCTGTCATGGTCGGAGACACGATAGTGCACGCTGACTCCGGCCCGTGCACACGTGAGCGGCTCGAAGCGGCCGCCCTGAGGGTAGTGCCAGTGGACGTGTCCGAGATGGAGAAGGCCGAGGGCGCCGTCACCTGCTGCAGCGTGATCTTCGCCTGACGACCCACGGCACGCGGGTCGGGACTTCAGCCCTGGGTCCAGCAGAAGCAGTTCAGCTTGTTGCCATCCAGGTCACGGAAGTACGCGGCGTGAAAACCCGGGATCCCGCGCGGGCCCGGAGCGCCCTCATCCTTCGCGCCCAGCGACAACGCCTTGCGGTGCAGCGCATCCACCTTCGCGTTGCTGTCCACTGCCAGCGCGACCATCGTGCCATTGCCAGCGGTCGCTTTCTTGCCGTCGAATGGAATGCAGACGCCGAGTGACGGCTTGTCCGGTGAAACCGCCCAGGCGATGAATCGATCCGATTCCATGAAACGCCCGGCCCCTAGCTCCGCGAACAGGGCGTCGTAGAAGGCCGCGGCGCGCGGCAGGTCGTTGGTACCGAAGGTTACGTAGCCGATCATCCTGGATTCTCCTCATTGAACGATACGCCTTGAACTGGCTGCATTTCCCGTCCGGGCAGGACTGCGTCCCGGGAGCGGCGGAGTGTACGCCGAACCCCTACTGCCAGAAATGCCCGCCGCGCGTGACAATGGATGCAGATCAAAGAGGTCGAATCCAATGGTCGACAAGCATCCGGCACCAACGGCCACCCCGTCGCTGCTCGATCGCGCGGAAGGCGCCGAGAAGCTCTTCCTGTCGGGACGGCGTCCCGGGGACGCCGACCTCGCGAGCGCGGTGCGATTCTTCCTCGAGTTCCTCCAGGCCTTCGAGAGTTTCGAGGCGACCCAGCCATGCGTGACTGTGTTCGGATCCTCGAGATTCGGCGAGGACCATCCGCAGTACCGGCTCGCCCGCGAGATCGGTTCGGCGCTTGCGAGAGCCGGCTACGCGGTCATGACCGGCGGCGGCTCGGGCATCATGGAAGCCGCCAACCGCGGCGCGAAGGAAGCTGGTGGCGTGAGCCTTGGCTGCAACATCCAGTTGCCGCGTGAACAGAAACCCAACCAGTACCTCGACCGGTTCATCCAGTTCGAGCATTTCTTCGCGCGCAAGGTGATGCTGGTCAAGTACTCGTGCGCCTTCGTCGTCATGCCGGGCGGCTTTGGAACGCTGGACGAGACCTTAGAAATCGCGACACTGATGCAGACCGGGAAGCTCGAGCACTTCCCGCTGATCGCAGTCGGGGGCAGCTTCTGGGACCACTTCGACAGGTTCGTGCGCGACGCGATGGTGGGGCACGGCACGATCCGCGCTGACGAAACCCGCGTCATCCACCGCGCGGAGACCGCCGACGAGGTCGTGCGCCTGGTGCGCAACAGACAATAGAAAAATAGGTGCCTGGCACCTATTTTTCCAGCATCGCGACAATGCCGTCAAAATTGCGCGCCCTGGCTGCGTCGGCCGCTGCCACGCCGTCACGATTGCGCAGCTTGCGGCTCGCGCCCGCATCGAGCAGCGCATGGACTGTCTCGGAGCTTCCCGACAGGCTGGCCAGGATCAGCGAAGTGTCCCCCAGGCGATTCTGGGCATTCACGTCAGACCCTCCGACCAGTAAGCGCCGCACGGCGCTGGCCTGGCCTGCGGCCGCCGCCAGCATGAGCGGAGTATTACCGGCTCGCGTGCGCGACGAGACGCTCGCGCCTGAGGCGACCAGTCGATCGACCACGGCCGTGTGTCCCCGCGCAGATGCGCATGACAGCGGCGTGACGCCATCCCGATCGGCGGCGTCGACGGCGGCGCCCGCCTTGACCAGCACCGGCACTGTCGCGGCCGCGTCGCCACAGGCGGCCAGCCAGAGTGCGCTCCTTGCCGACGAATCGATCGCGGATGGCAACGCCCCGGCGCCGAGCAGTGCGATGACGATTTCGGAGTTGTCACCCGCCGCCGCGAGCATTAACGGTGTCGTTCCCGCTGGCCCGCTGGAATTCGCGTCCGCGCCGGCTTCAAGCAACAGGCGTACCGCCGGCTGGTCGCTGCCGGAAACGGCGACCAGCAGGGGCGGACGCTCACCGGCAGCGTGTGCGTTCGGGTCGGCTCCGTGCCGCAGCAGAACCTTGACCAGGGCCGGATTGCGGCTCCGCACCGCCACGCCGAGCGGTGTTTCGCCCTGCGCGTCCGCCCTGGAAACGTCCGCGCCCGCATCCAGCAGCAATGCCGCGGTGCTCGAAGAACCGGCGGCGATCGCCGCCATCAAAGCCGTCTGTCCGCCCGGCGCAGCAGCATTCGGGTCGGCCCCTCGAGCCAGCAGGTCGCGCAGCCGCTCCGGATCCTTGCGGCTGGCGGCAACGACCACGTCCGGCCAACCCGCGTAGGCATCGCTGGCTGCTCGCGGCAACTCATTCGCCGGTCCGGCCGACGCGCTGGCCGACGCACGCACCGGCGCGGATCCGGCGGCCTGGAGGTCGTGCGCCTGCCGCAGGCGGCCACTGCGGACCGCGTAGGCAAGTGCCGTATTGCCGGAGCGATCCGCAGCCGTGACGCTCGCCTTCGCCCGCAACAGGATATCGCAGGCATACGGTCGTTCCGCGGCACAGGCCAGCATCAGTGGCGTTACACCATACTCATCGATCGCCTCTACCCTGGCGCCGCGAGCGAGCAGCAGCTCGACTGCCTGCGCCGCACCGGCTTCAGCGGCATGGTGCAGCGACGTTCGACCGAATGCGTCGGCGGCATCCACACGCTGGGAGGTGGCCAGCAGCGACAGCGTCGAGACATCGTCGCGCCGCGCGGCGCGCCACATTTCGATCTGCCGTGATTGCTCGTCTGCCAGTGAATCCTGGACGCGAAACTCCAGCGGCAGGACGCCTCGCTGCAGCATGTCGCTCGCCGCGGGATCGCCGAGTTCGGCCGCGCGCGCAAGCCAGCGTCGCGCGGCTTCGGCATCGCGCGGGTCGCCAGTCGAAGCCATTGCCGACAGCGCAAGCGCCGCCCTCGCCTGCCCGTTGCGCGCGGCCGACTCGAACATCGCCTGCGCACGTTGCCGGTCTGGCTGCGGCAGCAGGTCCGACAGCAACAGCGTGCCGAGCAGGTACTGCGCGTCGGCGTTGTTCCGCGCCGCCTGCTCCGACAGCAACTGTGCCGCAGCACTGTAGTTCTTGATCCGGATTGCGGCCTTGGCAGGTTCCAGCGAGTCGGCCTGGACTGCAGCCTGCGCCTCGACGACCTGGCCCGCTGTTGCCGGCTGATGCGCGAGAACCAGCAGCGCCAGGATGCAGGTCACGGTGAACGCGCGCAGGCGTTTAAGCGGTCCCATACTTGGTCTCCACCTGGACGCCGATTCCACGCAGGAAGTCTGATGGGAGAATGCCGCCGGCGCTGACGATGACGGCGTCGTTCGGCAATTCGATGCCGCGCCCGTCGATGTCGAGGACTACCCGATCCTCGGCAATGTGGCGAACTTCGGACTTGAACAGCTGCTTCAGCCGGCCCACGCGCTCGGCGGCAGCGACCCGCTCGCGATTGGCTGGCTTCGCGCGGGAGAATGCCTCGCCGCGGTAGGACAGGGTCACCGACTGCGCGCCATTCTCAGCGATGCTGGCTGCTGCCTCCAGCGCGCTGTCGCCACCTCCGATTACGAGCACGCGCTGCCCCGAGTACTGCTCGGGATCGATGAGACGGTAGACGACCTTCGGAAGGTCTTCGCCGGGCACATTGAGTTTTCGCGGTGTGCCACGACGACCGATCGCCAGCAGCACGTTTGCCGTCCGGTATTCGCCCCTGGTCGTGCGCACGACGAAGCCGTTGCCCTGCTTCGTGATTGCCTCGACTCGCTCGCGATAATTGATCTTGATCCCGGTCTTCTTCTCCACCTCGCGCCAGAAGTCGAGCAGCGCTTCCTTGGCCGTATGGCCAAAGCGCATCTTGCCGACCAGTGGCAGGGTCACCGGCGAGGTCATCACGAGTTTCGCGCGCGGATACTGGAAGACGCTTCCGCCCAACGACTCCTGTTCGATCGTGGCGCACTTCATTCCGTGCGACATCGCAGTCAGGGATGCTGCGAAGCCGGCCGGCCCTGCCCCGACGATCACCAGGTCCAGACCGTCGCCCCGGCTGCGCCGTCGACGGTGGATCGCATCGACTGCCTGGCGGCCCTGCGAGAGCGCGTTGCGGATGAGCCCCATCCCGCCGAGTTCGCCTGCGATGTAGATACCCGGGACCGAGGTCTCGAAGTCCGCGCCCAGCAGCGGAATATCCACCCCGCGCTTCGCGGAACCGAACACGAGCGTGATGGCGTCGGCCGGGCACGCACTGCGACAGGCGCCATGGCCAATGCAGTCCGAAGGACTGATCAGCTGCGCCTTGTTTCCGATCAGGCCGAGCACATGGTGTTCGGGCTGTTCCGGGCAGGCCTTCACGCACGATCCGCAGCCTATGCAGCGCAGCGGGTCGATCACCGGATGCAGCGACGCTGGTTCGGCCAGCCCGTCGGCAACCGCCCGCTCTCGCACGGCGACGTGCGTGCGCTCGGCACGCTGGCGGCGGCCCAGGTACCAGCCCCAGATGACCGCCAGCGGCGCCCCGTACACGAGCAGTAGTGCGTAATCCATGACGCCCCGACTCTAGCCGAGTCCGCTGCCCGCAATCATCGCCGATAGTCGCCAAATGAGAATTGCCGCTCACCAATGCTGCCGCGTGTCACAAATCCGGAAGTTGGCCGCCCTTACCAAGTGCACCGGCCTCGCCGGATAAGTAGCCTCGGCCCAAGTACAAGAACAGCAGGTCGGGAGAAGCTCACCATGTCGGCAGGTGTCATAACGTCGAGTACGCGCAACGGATTCGTCCTTGGGCTGTCCGCCGGCCTGATGCTCGCGTCGGCGTTCTTCATCCTGAAGCCGGACATGCCGGTAGCAGCACTCGAGGCGGCAGGCACGCCGGTCCAGGCTGCATCTTCCGCATCGATGCCTGCTTCGATGGCCGCGCCAGCGGCCGGGACCGACGCCGGGTCGATGGAAGCTGCCACGCTGGCACTCAAGACCCGGCTCGCAACCCAGGGCGGCTCCGACGAGCAGTGGGAGTTGCTGGCACAGTCCTACGATTTCCTTGGACGCGGTGAAGAGGCAGGTCTCGCTCGTGAGCACAGGACGGCGTCGGACGGTGACCTGCGCGACGCGGTCGCTGCCAGCGCGATGCTGCTCGCCGGATCGAATCGCCAGACCGCCGGTGGCCAGGCGCTGAAAGCCACGCCGAGCCGTGCCGAGACCCTGATTGCCAGCGCGGAGAAGCACCGCCGCGATCGTCAGTTCGAGCAGGCGTGTGCTGCCTATGCCGAGGCCGCCGACCTTGGCGCCATGACCGCCGACAACTGGGCCGACTACGCCGACGCGCAGGCCTCCATGGCAGGCCACCTGGCCGGCGAACCCGAGAAAGCGCTGGCGCAGGCCCTTGCGCTCGACCCCCGGCACACCAAGGCGCTGTGGCTGAAGGCGAGCCTCGCCTACGAGCAACACCGTTACGACGACGCCCTGGCGACCTGGCGGCAGCTGCTCGCCCTCGTGCCGCCGGATTCGTCGGACGCCCGCATCGTCGAGGCGAACATCGCCGAAGCGACCCGTCTCGCGAACGGCTGAGAACTGTCAATGAACGCCCGACTGGATCGCATTCAGATCGACCCGACAGATGCCGGCGTCCCGGTTGCCGCAACGACGGTGCTGCGTCCAAGGCTGGCAGCCGCGAATCCACCCGCTGCAGTCGCGGAGCCCTCGCCCACGAGCCAGCTCCGCCGCAGGCTGTTGAAGCCCGAGTGGCTGATGCTGGTCGCAACGGCCGCACTGCTGGCCTGGGGCTACCGTTTCCCGACCGAGCAATACATCACGCCGCAGACCGGCGCGGGCTACGCTCTGGGCATCATCGGCGGATCGGCCATGCTGCTGCTGCTGATCTACCCGTTGCGCAAGCGGGTCCGCGCGCTCGGCTTCCTCGGCACCACCAAGCACTGGTTCCAGACCCACATGGTGCTCGGCGTCGTCGGTCCCGTGCTGATTCTTTTCCACTCCAACTTCAGCCTCGGCGCCACCAACAGCAACGTGGCACTGGCCTGCATGCTGGTCGTCTCCGGCAGCGGGTTGTTCGGCCGATACTTCTACACGCGCATCCATCACGGCCTGCACGGACGCCGCGCCAGCCTGGCGGAACTGCGCGAATACGCCGAAAGGCTGCGCTGGGTTACGACGAACGTGGAGTTCCTCCCGGACCTGGTGGCCCGGATCGAGTCCGAGGAGCACTCCATCGTCGAACGTTGCGAACGGCTTCCCCAGCTGGCGCGTCCGCCGGTCTGCGCGGCATCCGCCGCGCTCGCGCGACGTCGATTGAGACGCTACGTGCGCGAATCGCTGAAGACTGCGGCCCTGGCGAGGCTCGGCGATGCCCGGAAACACAGCCTGCTGGAGACCGCAACCGGCTACATCGACGATCGCCTCACCGCGACTCGCCGTGTCGTGGAATTCGCGTCGTTCGAGCGCCTCTTCTCGCTCTGGCATGCGCTGCACATGCCGCTGTTCCTGATGCTGCTGATCGCAGGCGTAGTGCACGTCATTGCCGTGCACGTCTACTGAGCCGGTACCGGACGCGGATGCGAAATGTGCGCCCCCTGCCCGCGATGGCGCTGGTAATGCTGGCGCAGCTTTTTTCGCACGGCGCGACTGCGGCCAGCATAGAGACGCTGCTCATGCCCGGTAAGCTCACGAACGCGCACGCGAAGCTCGAGGCGGAGTGTTCCCAGTGCCACGATCGCGCCGACCGCAAGCGCCAGGCCGCACTGTGCATGGCCTGCCACAAGGATGTCGCGGCGGATGTCCGGGGGCACACAGGCTTTCACGGCCGCCTGCCCGAAATCGACACCGCGCAGTGCAAGGCGTGCCACTCCGAGCACCAGGGGCGTGACGCGGACATCGTCAAGCTCAGCCGGCCGGCGTTCGATCACTCGCGGACTGACTTTCCGCTGGCTGGCGCTCATGCCGCGGCCGCCTGCGATACCTGCCACAAGCCCGGGCAGAAATTCCGCGAGGCGCGGTCCGGTTGCGTCGACTGCCACAAGGCCGAGGACCCGCATGGCGGCAAGTTCGACTCTGCCTGCGGCAACTGTCACGAGCCCTCGACCTGGGCACGCGCCCGCTTCGACCACGACAAGACACGGTTCGCGCTGCGTGACGCACACCGCGACGTCACCTGCGCCGCCTGCCACGCCGGCAACCGTTACTCAGGAACTCCTTCGGCATGCGCGTCCTGCCACTCCCCCGACGACGTGCACCGCGGCGCCAGGGGACCCGACTGCGCGAGCTGTCACACCACGGCTGGGTGGAAAACCTCGAAGTTCGACCACGCGAAAGAAGCACGCTTCCCGCTGACCGGGGCCCACGCAGCACTGACCTGCCAGGGGTGCCACAAGACGCCGAACATCAAGGACCCGCTGCCGCGCGATTGTGCAGGCTGCCATCGAGCCGACGATGCGCACGCGACCCGATTCGGGGCCGCCTGCGAAAATTGCCACGGCACGTCCGCCTGGAAGCCGTCGACCTTCGATCACCAGCGTGACGGCCAGTTCGAACTGGTGGGCCGCCACACCGCGCTCGGCTGCAACTCATGCCACACGGCGGTGATTGCACAGCAGAAGCTCGGCACCGACTGCAACGCCTGCCACCGCACCAGCGACGCACACGCGGGCAGGCTCGGCACAGACTGCGCTGCCTGCCATGGCGTCGATGGCTGGCGCAAGGACGTGGTCTTCGATCACGACCTTACCCAGTTTCCTCTGGTCGGCCTGCACGTGGTGGTCCCCTGCCACGCCTGCCACATGTCGCCAGCGTTCAAGGGCGTCGCCACCGACTGCAATGGCTGCCACCAGCGCGACGACCGGCACAAGGGGGCGCTCGGCAAGGACTGCGAGGCCTGCCACTCGCCAAATGGCTGGGGTCTCTGGCAGTTCGATCACGGCAAGGCAACTGAATTCGCGCTCACCGGTGCACACGCCAAGGTCGCCTGCTCAGGCTGCCACAGGCAGCCGGCCGACCAGGTGAAGCTGGGCAAGGACTGCGACGCCTGCCATTCGAAGGACGATGTCCACCTCGGGCAATACGGCCGCCAGTGCCAGCGATGCCACGTGACCACGAGCTTCAAGGGCGCACGGCTGCAATAGGCGCGAAACCATGGCCCATTTCCACAAGCTGGTCCTTTTCTGCCTGCTGGCGATCGCCTGCCAGCCCGCATTCGCGCAAGGTGCCGGCGCCGAGTTCAACCACGTCACGACAGGATACGAACTTACGGGTGCACACAAGCTGCAGGCCTGCGAGTCGTGCCACGTGGACGCCGTGTTCCAGGGCACGCCGCGCTCGTGCTTCGCATGTCATTCCAACGGATCGCGCATCGGCGCGACGCCAAAATCTTCGGACCACGTTCTCAGCAGCGAGCAGTGCGACGCCTGCCACACGACTTCCGCCTGGTCTCCCGCATCGAAATTCGACCACGACCAGGCTCGCGGCACCTGCTCGTCCTGCCACGACAGCGTGCACGCCGCGGGCAAGCCCGCCGGCCACATTGTCACCACGGCCGACTGCGGAGCCTGTCACGGCATGGCCGCATGGAGTCCAACGCGGTTCGACCATGGAACGATCTCTTCTGACTGCGTCTCGTGCCACACGCCCGGCGGAGCCGCGACGGCAAAAAGTCCATCTCACGTCCAGACCAGCAATCGCTGCGAGGCCTGCCACAGCGTGTTCACCTGGGCGCCGCCTGCCAGCGTCGACCACGCCGAGGTCATGGGCAGCTGCGCTTCCTGCCATGACGGTACACGCGCGACCGGGCGTGGAGCACAACACATTCCGAGCGCCGACACCTGCGACACCTGCCACACGACTACCGCCTGGCGCCCCGCGACCTTCGACCACGCGGGTACGACCGATCGGTGCGCGACCTGCCACGACGGCGTCAAGGCAACAGGTACCGGCGCGACCCACATCAAGGCCACCACGGCCTGCGATGCCTGCCACGCGACGGTGTCGTGGAAACCGGTAGTCAGCGTCGACCACGGCAACGTGCTTGGCAGCTGCTCGACCTGCCACGATGGGCGGATCGCGACCGGCCAGGGCGCCAGTCACATCGTGACGAACGCCCAGTGCGACAACTGCCATGCGACCACGGCCTGGAAACCCGCGAAGTTCGATCACACAGGCTACGAGAACAACTGCGTGAGCTGCCACGACGGCAATCGCGCGACGGGACGCAGCGCGACGCACATCAGGACCACCGAAACCTGCGAGTCCTGCCACGTCGTCGCCGCGTGGAAGCCGGCCTCAGCGGTTGATCACTCGCAGGTGCTCGGAACCTGCTTCTCATGCCATGACGGCAGGACCGCCACCGGCAAGCACGCGAACCACATCCCGAGCGACAACGGCTGCGATACCTGCCACGCAACCACAGCCTGGAAACCGGCGCGATTCAGCCACGATAACCTCACGACAACCTGCGTCACCTGCCACGACGGCGTCCGCGAGACCGGCAAGAGTGCTACGCACATCAGGGCGAGCGACAGTTGCCAGGCGTGCCACGCAACGTTCAGCTGGCGCCCCGTCACAGTCGTGGATCACACGCAGGTCACCGGCAGCTGCTATTCATGCCACAACGGCACGACGGCAACCGGCAGGAACGCGACGCACCTGACCACCAGCACCGATTGTGGCGCCTGCCACTCGACCAGCACCTGGAAGCCGGCGACCCGAGTCGACCATGCGAGCGTGCTCGGCACCTGCAGCTCCTGCCATGACGGCAGGGTTGCGATGGGCAAGGACGCCAACCACATCGTCACCGGGGCCGAGTGCGGCACCTGCCACTCCACGGCCGCCTGGAAACCGGCGACTTTCAGCCACTCGGCGATCAGCGAGCCCTGCTCCACGTGCCACGACGGAGTGAGGTCGGCCGGCAAGCCCTCCAGCCACATCCCGACCAGCGGGGAATGCGGCGAGTGCCACACGACGACCGCATGGAAGCCGGCCCGGTTCACTCACGAGGGCATCACCGGTTCCTGCCTGAGCTGCCACGACGGCGTGCGCCAGACTGGAAAGAGCAGCACACACATCCAGGCCAGCGACACCTGCGAGGCCTGCCACTCGACCACCGGTTGGCGCCCCGTCGTACGCGTCGATCATGCGCAGGTCACCGGCAGCTGCTACGCCTGCCACAACGGCACGACCGCGACCGGAAAGCCGGCAGCGCACATCCTGTCGACCAACAACTGCGGCTCCTGCCACGCGACGCTGGCCTGGAAGCCCGCGACGACCGTGGACCACCGCGAGGTGACCGGCAGCTGCTTCTCGTGCCACAACGGCACGATTGCCACGGGCAAGCCGAACAATCACATCGTGAGTGCAGACACCTGCGACTCGTGCCACACGCCGGCAGCGTGGAAGCCTGCGACCTGGGACCACACCGGCATCGTGGACGGTTGCTCGAGCTGCCACGACGGCCTGAGGGCGACCGGCAAGGGCGCAACCCACCTGCCGACCAGCGCCACCTGCGAGGCCTGCCACGCCCTGTCAGGCTGGAAGCCGGCGACCCGGGTCGACCACTCGCAGGTCATCGGCAGCTGCAGTTCCTGCCACGACGGCGCGAAGGCCATCGGCAAGGGGCCGAATCACATTCCGACCACCCAGGAGTGCGGCAGCTGCCACGCGACCGTTGCGTGGAAGCCCGCCAACTTTAGTCACGCCGGTATCGTCTCCGCGTGCACTGCCTGCCACGACGGCGTGAAGGCCGCCGGCAAGAACGCCGGCCACATGTTCACGACCAGCCAGTGCGAGTCCTGCCACGCAACGACCGCGTGGAAGCCCGCCACGCGCGTCGATCACGCCCAGGTGCTTGGCACCTGCTCGAGCTGTCACAACGGCGCCACCGCGACCGGCAAGCCCACGAATCACATCGTGACTGCTGCCGAATGCGGCAGCTGCCATGGCACGACCGCGTGGAAGCCGGCCACGGGCTTCAACCACACCGGCGTCACCGGCAACTGCTTCAGCTGCCACAACGGCGTGAACGCGACTGGCAAGGGCAGCTCGCACATCGCGACCGACACGAGCTGCGAGAGCTGCCACGCCAACAGCGCGTGGAAGCCCGCGACTCGAGTGGACCATGCCCACGTCTCGGGAACCTGCTCGGGCTGCCACAACGGAACCGTGGCCGCGGGCAAGGGCAGCAACCACATCCCGACCAGCGCTGAATGCGGCTCCTGCCACACGACGCTGGCCTGGAAGCCCGCGACCTTCGGCCACTCCGGCATCACCACCAATTGCGCGAGTTGCCACGACGGCGTCAGGGCGGCAGGCAAGAACGCGACTCACATTTTCACGACCGCGGTGTGCGAGGCCTGCCACTCGACAGGCAGCTGGAAGCCTGCGACCCGGGTCGA
>JALHTE010000133.1 GCA_022865595.1 Steroidobacteraceae bacterium
GAACAACGTGCGATCGATCGCCAGCCCGTCGCGCAACGCTGTCAGGCGTGCGGCTGCGGCGTCGGCATTCGGGCACTCGAACTCTCCGGCCGCCTGGCCGGACGCGATCAGGTCGATGATCGCTGCGATCTCGTGGGCGTCGAGTTCGCTCATGACGTCGCGGATCTCGGCGTTGCGGCGGGTCTCGCCCCAAGTCTCGATCCACAGCAGCCAGGAGCCGTCCGAGGCGTCGGAGGGCAATGACTCACACAAGAGGCGCGAGAGTCGGGCGGTCGCAGACCCGGAGCCCTCGACGATCGCCTCCCGAAACCGCTTGTCGTCCTCGCTGGCCTCTCGCAGGGCCGAGCCAGGCGAGCAGGTCCGCGGGATCGCCGCCGAGCGCGGCGACCGTCGCCTCGACGACCCCGCCGGCCAGCCCACGCCAGCCCGCATGGGCGACGGCCACGCGTGTGCCTGCGCGGTCAACGAGCACCACCGGCAGGCAGTCCGCGGTCATCACGGCACAGACGCGGCCGGGACCGGTCGCGACCGCCGAATCGGCCCTCGGCACATCGTCCTGCCCGACGGCCTCGACCACCTCGCATCCATGTACCTGTTCGAGCCAGAGTGGTTCCGAGGGCAGTCCGGTGGCGTCGCGCAGCCGCCTTCGATTCTCGCGAACGCAGCCCGCATCGTCGTCGACATGTGCGGCGAGATTCAGCGATGCATACGGACCCTTGCTGGTGCCGCCGGTTCGCAGCGTCGAGACAACACGGACATGGCGCGGAACCGGCCACTCGGGTTCGAGCCACTCGATGGCTCCACTCATTTTTCGGCGGCGTCTGCCGCCAGCACCCGCAGCAGCTCGCGCATATCGGCGGGCAGTGGCGCTTCGCATACGACCGGTTTGCTCGTCACCGGGTGTGCAAACTCGAGCCGCGCCGCGTGCAGCGCCTGCCGTGGGAAGTCCTTGAGGGCCTGCCGCAGCGCCTCGCTCGCACCGCGGGGCAGCGCGAGGCGCCCGCCGTAGACGCGGTCCCCGACGATCGGAAATCCGGCGTGCGCGAGGTGCACCCGGATCTGGTGCGTGCGGCCGGTCTCGAGCTGCACCCGCACGTGGGTGTGCGCGCGGTAACGCTTGATCACCCGATAGTGCGTGACCGACTCGCGCCCGCCCTGGCGCACGGACATGCGCACGCGGTCGGTCGGATGCCTGTCGATCGGGGCATCGACGGTGCCGCCCGCCGTCATCACGCCGCGACATACCGCCTGGTACTCGCGGTGTATGTCGCGCTGCTCCAGCATCCGCACCAGCGCCGTGTGGGCGGCCAGTGTCCTGGCCACGACCAGAAGGCCACTGGTGTCCTTGTCGAGCCGGTGCACGATGCCGGCACGCGGCAGCTTCGCGAGCTTCGGGTCCAGCGCCAGCAACGCGTTCTGCAGCGTGTTGTCGGGATTGCCCGCGCCAGGATGGACGACGAGTCCGGCCGGCTTGTCGACGACGAAGACGTGCCGGTCCTCGTAGACCAGCACCAGCGGGATGTCCTGGGGAACGGCCCGCGGATCCTCGGGCAGCGTCGCGGCGATCACGACCTTCTCGCCGCCGGACACCTTGTCCCGCGGCCTGCGCGGCTCACCATCCACCAGCACCTCGCCGTTGTCGATCCAGGACTTGAGCCGGCTGCGGGAGTGATCCGGAAGCAGGGCCGCAAGCGCCTGGTCCAGCCGCTGTCCGGCGCGGTCCAGCGGAATTTCGATTGAGATATCAAGGGTGGAGGCAGTCATCGCGGCGCATTCTGGCCGATGCCCGGTGCCTTGTGTACCGGAACGGCGGTCCGGAGCGCATTTTCTATATACTTCCGCCTCCGCCCACCGCCCCGGCAATGCACCAATCGACCATGGCGACAGCCTGCACCTGCCCCCGTTTGTTCGTCCTCCTCGGCCTGGCCGCCACGGCGGTACTGGGCATCTCTGGCTGCTCGAGTGACGGCGATGTCCGCCCGGCGGCCGAGCCAGACAAGCTCTATGAGCTGGCCGCCAAGGACATGCGCTCCAATAACTTCAAGGGCGCGATCCAGAAGCTCGAGTCGCTCGAGTCCTACTACCCGTTCACCAACGCGGCAAAGCAGGGCCAGCTGGACCTGATGTACGCGTATTACCGCAATGGTGAAGCCGAGCCCGCCATCGACCAGGCCGACATGTTCATTCGCGAGAATCCGACCCACCCGAGGGTGGATTACGCCTACTACATCCGTGGCCTCGTGTACTTCGAGTCCGGTGCTGGCTGGCTCGAGGAAAAGGTCCACGCTGACGTCACCAAGCGCCCGCCGCACGAGTCGCGCAAGGCCCTGCAATCGTTCCAGATACTGCTCCAGCAGTACCCGAAGAGCCCATACGCCGCCGACACGCGGCAAAGGGCGATATTCCTGAGGAACAAGCTCGCCGACTACGAACTCGCGGTCGCCAGGTACTACATGAAACGCCAGGCTTACGTGGCTGCCGTCAACCGGGCGCGCGCCGTGATCGAGAGCTACGACGGATCGCCGGCGGCGATTGAGGCGCTCGGCATAATGGCGGAAGGCTACCGCAAGCTCGAAATCCCCGAGCTCGCGGCGGTCGCCGAAAGCGTGCGGGTGGCGAACGCGCCCGCGACCGACCCGAACGAAGGCTTGGTCAAGGACCAGCCCTGGTGGAAATTCTGGAATTGATGGCCGGCGACCGCAGCGCCTGAGATGAGCATTTCCGCCGTGCCCGGTCTCGATCCGCCGGCGCGTCTGCGCGAGATCCCCTACAACTACACTTCGTTCTCGGACCGCGAGATCGTGATCCGGTTGCTGGGCGACGAAGGCTGGCAGTTGCTCGACGAGCTCAGGTCGGAGCGCCGCACGGGCCGCTCTGCCCGCATGCTCTACGAAGTGCTCGGCGACATCTGGGTCGTGCACCGCAACCCCTACCTCGAGCAGGACCTGCTGGACAATCCCCGGCGCAGGGGCCAACTGCTCGCGGCCCTCGAACACCGCCTCGCCGACATCGAATTGCGACGCGACCCCGCGGACCAGTCTCGCGACGGTCGCGTGGCCCGGCTGCTCGACTCCGCGCGGCTTGCGGTAAGAGAGTTCGCCAGCAGCTTCGAGGCCACCGAGGCTTTGCGCCGGCGAGCGACGCGGCTGCTGCGTCGCCACACTCACGCCGACAACGTGTGCTTCGACCCCTACGCACGGGTTTCGCACTCGACCGATGCCACGGACTGGCGGGTGGAGATCCCCTTCGTCGTGCTCGCTCCCGACACCGAGGACGAAATCCCGGGACTGGTGCGCGCGTGCTTCGAACTCGGGCTGACAATAATCCCGCGGGGCGGTGGCACCGGGTATACCGGGAGCGCGGTGCCGCTCACGCCGCTCGCCGCCGTCATCAACACAGAAAAGCTCGAGCGAATCGGACCCGTGGAGGCCATCCCCCTGCCCGGTGTAGCGCACCCGGTACCCACGGTGCTGACCGAGGCGGGCGTCGTCACCCGTCGTGTCGAGGAGGCGGCGAGCCGGGCCGGGTTTGCCTTCGCCGTGGACCCGACCTCCGCGGATGCCTCGTGTGTCGGCGGCAACATCGCCATGAACGCCGGCGGCAAGAAGGCCGTGTTGTGGGGCACTGCGCTCGACAATCTCGCCTGGTGGCGGATGGTGGACACCGAAGGCAACTGGCTCGAAGTCACGCGAACCGCCCACAACCTCGATCGCATCCACGCGGCCAGGGTCGCGACATTCGACCTGGTCTGGAAAGACGGCCGCCAGAGGCCCGAGCGAGCGCGCGTGCTGCGCACCGCCCGCCTCGAGATCGAGGGACACCGCTTCCGCAAGGCCGGCCTCGGCAAGGACGTCACCGACAAGTTTCTCGGCGGCCTGCCCGGCGTGCAGAAGGAAGGTTGCGACGGGATCATCACCAGCGCGCGCTGGGTGCTGCACCGCATGCCCGCGAACGTGCGCACTGTCTGCCTGGAATTCTTCGGCCAGGCGCGCGATGCGATTCCTGCCATCGTCGAGATTCGCGACCACGTCGCGGCACAACTCGCGAGCGGCGTTCGACTCGCGGGTCTCGAGCACCTCGACGAGCGCTACCTGAAGGCGGTCGGCTACGCGACCAAGTCACGCCGCGGCGCTCTACCCAAAATGGTACTGCTCGGCGACATCGTGGGTGATGACGAGGCGGCCGTTGCGCGTGCCGCATCAGAGGTGGTCCGGATTGCGAACGCGCGGTCAGGTGAGGGTTTCATAGCGGCCAACCCCGAGGCACGCAAGGCGTTCTGGCGCGACCGGGCCCGCACCGCGGCGATCGCGCGCCACACCAACGCATTCAAGGTCAACGAAGACGTGGTGATCCCGCTCGAGAGACTCGGCGAATACACCGACGCCATCGAGCGCATCAACATCGAGTTCTCGCTCGCGAACAAGATAGCGCTGGCGCATGCACTGGCCGAGTACCTGGGCGGTTCCCCGCGAGTCGGCAAGACTGGCGACCCTGACGTCGACCGCCTTCCCCACGAGGACGTACTGGGCGAACGGCCGCAGCAGGCACTGGCAGCCGTAAATGCCGCAAGCGCGCGCTGGACCTGGCTGGCCGCCCACCTCGACGCGCCGCTCGCGGATTCGCTCGATGAACTCTGCAGCCTGGGCCTCGAATCGCGGCGCGGCGAGCTGACGAGTCGCCTGGGCGCCGAACCGGCACTGCGGATCTTCGACCTGCTGCAGGACCGTACCATCCGGG
The DNA here is from genome assembly GCA_022865595.1 of Steroidobacteraceae bacterium. Taxonomy (GTDB): domain Bacteria; phylum Pseudomonadota; class Gammaproteobacteria; order Steroidobacterales; family Steroidobacteraceae; genus RPQJ01. The sequence continues at coordinate 4,738 of JALHTE010000133.1, forward strand.
TGTCCTGGAAAGCCGAGATTCGCGCTGATATGCGCCGGATCTTCGCCGGCGGCCCGTTCGTGCCGCTGGTTGCCGACCTCGAGGCCATACATGCGACGGTGCTGCGCAGCCGGGTGTTCGTCGCGCTGCACATGCACGCGGGCGACGGCAACGTGCACACCAACATTCCCGTCAATTCCGACGACTACGCGATGCTGCAGCAGGCCAATGGCGCGGTGGCGCGGATCATGCGCATTGCGCGCGAGCTGGGCGGCGTGATCTCGGGCGAGCACGGCATTGGAATCACCAAGCTCGAATACCTCGACGATTCCGAGACCGCCGAGTTCCGCGCCTACAAGGAGCGCATCGACCCGCAGGGTCGCTTCAATCGGGGCAAGCTGATGCCGGGCGCCGACTTGAGGCGCGCGTACACGCCGAGTTTCAACCTGCTGGGCCACGAGTCGCTGATCATGCAGCAGTCCGACATCGCATCCATCTCGGACGCGATCAAGGACTGCCTGCGCTGCGGCAAGTGCAAACCAGTGTGCTCGACCCACGTGCCGGGCGCGAACCTGCTCTACTCACCGCGCAACAAGATCCTTGCGACCTCGCTGCTGATCGAGGCGTTCCTGTACGAGGAGCAGACGCGGCGCGGCGTATCGCTGCAGCACTGGGACGCATTCTCCGACGTAGCCGACCACTGCACCGTCTGCCACAAGTGCGATTCGCCCTGCCCGGTCGACATCGATTTTGGCGACGTGTCGATGGCGATGCGCGACCTGCTCCGGCGCGTGGGCAAGAAACGCTTCAATCCCGGCACGGCGGCGGCGATGTTCTTCCTGAACGCGACGGATCCGGACACGATCCGTGCGACCCGCGGATTGATGGTCGGCCTGGGCTACCGTGCGCAGCGGCTCGGGAACCGGGCCCTCGGCGCGCTCGGCGCGGCGCAGGCGAAGCGCCCGCCGGCGACGACCGGCGGGCGGCCTCCTGTTCGCGAGCAGGTGGTCCACTTCGTCAACAAGAAGATGCCGGCCGGGCTGCCGAAGCGCACGGCGCGGGCGCTGCTCGACATCGAGGATCGCAACTACGTCCCCATCATCCGCGACCCGGCGCGCACGACCAGCGAATCGGAGGCCGTGTTCTATTTCCCTGGTTGCGGCTCCGAGCGCCTGTTCTCGCAGGTCGGCCTGGCCACCCAGGCAATGCTCTGGCAGGTGGGCGTGCAGACCGTGCTGCCACCGGGCTACGTCTGCTGCGGCTACCCGCAGCGCGGCTCAGGCCAGTTCGACCAGGCTTCGAGGATCATCACCGACAACCGCGTGCTGTTCCATCGCGTGGCCAATACGCTCAACTACCTCGACCTGCGCACCGTCGTCGTCAGCTGCGGCACCTGCTACGACCAGCTGCAGGACTACCAGTTCGGGGAGATCTTCCCTGGCAGCCGCATCCTCGACATCCACGAATTCCTGCTCGAGAAAGGCGTTCAGCTCGATGGCGTGGCCGGTACCCGGTACATGTACCACGACCCCTGCCACTCGCCGATCAAGACCGACGATCCGCTGCGGGTCGTGAACGCGCTGATGGGCACGGGCTCGCGGCCCATTGAACGGAACGACCGCTGCTGCGGCGAGTCGGGCACGTTCGCGGTTTCGCGCCCGGACATCGCCACGCAGGTGCGGTTCCGCAAGCAGCGCGAGATGGAGGCCGGCGCCGCGCGCCTGCGCGACGACGGCTTCGACGGCAAGGTGAAGGTGCTCACCTCGTGTCCTTCCTGCCTGCAGGGCTTGAGCCGCTACGACGACGACTCGGCGACCGAAGCCGACTACATCGTCGTGGAGATCGCGCGCCATGCGATCGGCGAGGACTGGCTCGCCGACTACGTGCGCCGCGCCAATGCCGGCGGCATCGAGCGCGTGCTGGTCTGAGCGGAGGCCGATCAGAAGACGGCGGTGAAGCCGAGCAGCCCCTCGCCCTGGAAGAAAGTGCTGCCCGTCGTGCGGAACAGGCAGTTGACGCTGCCGCTGCCGGTGCAGAAGAACTGCGTATCGGAATTCACGACGGTCAGGTAGCCGCGCACGCCGAGCGTCGCGGCAAAGTGTTCGCCGATCGGAAAACGCACGCCCCCACCCAGGCTGCCGGAAAACTTGGTTTCTGAGCCGTAGCCGCTGCCGGCATCGAACTTCGTGCCGCCGACCGTGAGCGACAGGTAGGGCACGTAGCTCTCGTGGTCATCGAACAGCAGCGTGCCGCCGACCTGCAGGTACTGGATGGACACGTCCACGCCCTTCAACGACGCATCGTTGGAGTCCAGCCCGGCAGACTGGTAGCTGTAGAGAATCTCGTAGAAAGACGCCCGGTCGCGATAGATCCCGAGGTCGATGCCCCAGTCACCCGAGTCCTGGAGGTCCACGGACTTGCTGGTGTCCGGTGCCGAATCCTCGACGTCGAACTGCCCGCCCATGCGGTAGCCAATGTACGGCGTGATCTCCACGCGGGGCGTGAACCCGTCGCCCGATTGATCGCCGGCCCTTGCCGTCGTGGCGGGAAGAATGACCTGCAGAACGAGGACCGCAGCGAGGGTCCCTCTGAACGTGCCCATGCCCATAGCTCCTTTCCAGCCACGAGGCACCCCGCCCCGTTCGGCGGGATTGTACGCGAGGCGGGAATCCACGGACCTCCAAGTTGGCGCGGCGCTGATACACTCGGCGCAGAACATCGACAACCGGTACGACCATGAGCGAACTGCACCAGACGCTGCAAGGACTGCACGAGGAACTGCGCCGCGCGGAACGACTCGATCCCGACGATCGCGCCGTGCTCGAATCGCTGCTCGGCGACATTCGCCGGCTGCTCGAGACGACGCCGCCTGCACCCGTGACGAAGAAAGCGGGCGAAGCTACGCCCCACGGCGACGCGCTGGAGGGTGCCGCGGTACGGCTTGAGGCAGGCCACCCAGGGGTAGCCGGAGCCATCCGCGCCGTGCTGGATGCGCTGGGCAAAGCCGGCATCTGAGTCCGCGCCGAATCCGCTGGCCGACCCTGCCCTGGCGTGTTCGAACGCGGGCGGGCGGGCCGGACTGTGATATTGCCTCTGGTATCATCGCCACCTCTGCGCAAGCACGCACGCAAAACGGCACGCGATCAAATGCAGGACGAAACCCAGTCATTCGAGGAAGCCTTCGGCAAGGCGGTCGAACTCGGCAACAAGATTGCCGACAACGACGAAAAGGCGGACCTTTGGGACATCGCCGACGGCCTGCTTGCCGGTGCAGTCCAGTACTGGCTGTACACCCGCCAGCCCTGTGGCGACCCTCGCTGCGAGGACTGCCTCCCGATCAGCACCGCCGAGGGCCGGCTCGGGCAACTTCGGCAACTGGTGCAGGAATTCTCGGAAGAAAGCCAGTATTTCCATTCGCCAACGGACGCCAACGTAGGGCGCGCCTGAGCCGACCTCGCCCTGGGCACCAAATATGTTGATTCGCGCCGCTTAGTGCGCTGGCCCCGGGACGCTGCTCCACGCAATCTGGGCGCGTCAGCCATGGAGGGCGGATCATGCTCAAGCGGATCTTGCGTGCTGCTGCAGTCGTTGCGGGCCTCGCGTGCACCTGCCTTGCGACCATGCCGGCCCCTGCCGCTACCCACCGCCCGGTCTACGTTTGCCGTGATGCGGGGCCGGTAGTCTTCTCCGATCGGCCCTGTGGACCGACCAGCGAGGCGCGCGTGCTTCGCGTCCACGACCCCGGTCCGGGCAAGGCGCCGTCGATCGAGCCCGCGCCACCGCGCGAGGCAACCCTGCCGCGGACCGCGCGGGAGTCGCAGTGCGCGCAGGAACGCCGGTGACGGCTGCGCCGGGCGGCAGCCAGTCAGTCGAGGCCGAGCACCGCCTTGCCCTGGATGAAGTCCACGTCCACCGGGATGTCGCGGCTCTTGAGCCGCGCGAGGTCCGCCGCGAGGTCCGGACGAATGACGCCGAGGTCGGCGATCAGCTTCTCCACGCCTGCGTAGTCGCCATTGCCCTGCAGTTGCAGCAACGTTGAGGACAGTTCGTCCACCGCGGCGCGCATCTTCTTCATGTCCACGCGGTAGTAGCCCTGTGCGTCGCGGGCAAAGGCGCCGCGGTCGGCGAAGAAATTGAAGCGAATCATGTTCGCCTCACCGTGCGCGTCGGCCGAGCCGAAGCGCACTGAGCGGAAGATACCGGCCAGGAAAGTCACGTAATAATCGTCGAGCGCACCGCCGAGTTCGTCCTGCTCGTGCAGCCTGGTGACCATGTACAGGCCGAGCACGTCGGCCTTGCCCTCCTCTATGCCCGAGTCGAGCTCCTTCAGCGCGTCGCCCACAGTGCCCTTGCCGTCCACGGTGTTCTTGATGCCGAGCCCGTGCGCGACCTCGTGGAACATGGTGTTGGCAAAGAACGCGTCGAAGGTCACGTGCCTGCGTTGCTCCGGGACGATCAGCGCGCCGGCGATAGGCACCATGATCTTGTCGAACTTGGCGCGCATCACGTTCTTCAGCTGCAGTCTCCGCGTGCCCTTGGCAAGCTGCACCTCGACGTCGTTCGGCAGGTTGACCGCAATGGTCTTGCCACCCGTATTGCAGTCGCCGGCGTAATACACCGCATCGTAGGCGTTCAGGTCCGAGTCGGTGCCGGGCACCTCGGCCTTGTAGGCATCGGGTACCGGGAGTCCGCGCTGCAGTCCCGGCAGCATCGTCGCGTAGCGCGCGAGTCGCTTGCTCCATTCCATGTCCTTGATCAGCACATAGGCCTCGAAGGCCGCCTTGTAGCCGAACAGCTTGTCGTCGTAGGTTTCGATCGGACCGATCACGACATCGATCCGGTTGTCCTTCATGTCCAGCCAGGCGATCTCGCTGGCACGGTAGTCGTCGCTGGTAAGCGCCTTCGCGCGCAGGTCGAGGTACCTGGCGAGGCCCGGATCTTCGGCAAGGCCGGCGGCCTTCTCGAGCAGGCCGGCAGTGCGTGACAAGGGCTCCCGCCACTCGACGCTGTAGGGCACGACGGTGAGTTTCCCGGCTGCGTCGCGGCGGATCACGCTGTACTCGCCGGTCTTGCCCGGGAGGTCGGCGCGCTCGAATTCCTGCTTCGTCATGTCGAGCGGATAGAAACCGGCACCCGGTGGCTTGGCACCGAATCCAGGCACGAACGGTTCATTGCCCTCGAGTCGGTCCCAGGGCCCGTAGTTGATCTCGACGAAGCGGCGCACGGTCGGGTCGGCGATTCCCGCCATCAGCTTGCCGCGATCGCCAGGGTAGGTCTGGGCCCAGAACAGGTCGTCCATCTCTTTGGCCGCGTCGATGAACAGCCCGAGCATCGAGCGCTCCTTCGCCGACAGGTCCGCGAGGTTGGCGGTCAACGTGACCGGTGCATAGACATCCGGCCGGGCAGGCACCAGCTTCGTGTCGGCGGACGCATCCGCGGCGTCCGCGAGGCGCGGAAGCGCTGCGCTTGCAAGCATGACGGCGAGGTATACGGAACGGGCACGGCTGGATCGCATGATCGGGGCTCCCCGGAGACTTCTGTGTGAAACTCGGTTACTTGCGGCCGCCAAACAAGGCCTCGAGGTCGGCGCGGGCGCGGTCGGCTGCCGACAGGTCACCGGGCTGCCAGGCTGACGGGGTCGGCCGGAAATAGTCGCAGAAATTGGCGCGCTGCTTGTCCTTGACCTCCTCGGCAATAGTCTCACGACAGTGCTTGGCGACCGACACGTCGTGGAACTCGCACATGCGGCAGACGTGCAGCTCGGCCCTGCAGGACCGGCACTCCTCGATGCGTCGAATCGGCAGCGTGTACTCGGCGAGAGAAGCGCCGCACTTCCAGCACTTGAGACCGTGATCCAAACCAGAACCCTCTACGCCGGGGATGCCTTTGCTACGCCGCCCTCCGGCCCTTGTCAACCTGCGTCCGGCGATTCGCACCGAGGGACAAGCTAACTTTCCGAGACAGACATGTGTAATTCCCTATTCCGCGGGCTGCGCAGACAGGCAATGCTCGGCTCGCGCCAGCCGTCGTCGGCCTCGCCGGCCGCCTGGCAGGAGAAGCGCCAATGCGACAGCAACTCGACGTACAGCAGGTGAATGGACTCCGCTCGACGCTGCGCGATCGAGCCGGGAAGTTGCGCGAGGAAATTCGCGCTACGCTGCAGAAAAGCGACTCGGAACAATATGCGCAGATCGCGAACGAGGTCCGGGACCTCGAGGACGAGTCATTCGCGGACCTTATCGTCGACGTGAACCTGGCGGAGATCGACCGCGACCTCGAGGAACTGCGGGCAGTCGAGGATGCGCTGCGCCGCATCGCGGAAGGAAGCTACGGACGCTGTGATGAATGCGGCCTGGTCATCGAGGCTCACCGCCTGCAGGCAACGCCGTCCGCGACGCGGTGTTTCGACTGCCAGACGACTTTCGAGAGGACGCACTACCAGCTGCGCGGCCACACACTCTGAGGCGCCTGCGGCGCGCGCCGTCACCGCACCGCGGGAGGTTCAAACCACTTCTCCTTCGGCACGATCTTCGGCGTCTCCGGGTCGCCGCGGTAGTTGGGCGACATGATCTGCACGCCGTACTCGTTGAACGCATCCTGGATGTTGCCGTGCAGCTGGTCCATCGTGATCACCTTGGCCGAGGGCGTCGCAAGGCTGACCAGCAGGGTGTACTCGACGTAGTAGTCCATCAGTGCAGTCTGCAGCACGCGGGGCGCGGGCTCCTTCAAGATGCCGTCGGTGCGGTCCGCCGCCAGCATCAACATCGCCTTCACCTGCCGCCAGGGCGTGTCGTAACCGATCGTCACCTTGGTCGGGATCCACACGCCGCCCTGTGCGGCCAGCCGCGAGTAGTTGCGCATCACGCTGGTCGCAATCACGGAGTTCGGGACATTGACTTCCTCGCGGCGCAGCGTCTCGATGCGGGTGGAGATGAAGCCGACCGACTTCACCGTGCCCTCGGTATCGCCGATCTGCACGAACTCGCCTTGCTTGAGCGCCCGCGTGTACATCAGCATCATGCCGCTCACTAGCTGGCTCACGACACCCGACGCGCCGATGGACATCATCAGGCCCACGAACACGCCGATACCCTTGAAAGCCTCGCTGCTGCTTCCAGGAATGTATGGATACGCGGCCACCATCGCCAGCAGCCAGATTCCCGTCGTGACCAGCTTGCCGGTCGGCCGCGCCGTACTCTCGTCCAGTGCCGACACGTGGATCAGGCCCTGTTGCACGCCGTTGAAAAACGCCCGCACTGCGCGGACCGCGATCCGCGCGAGCAGCATGATCAGCACTACGAACAGCAGGCCCGGGACCGCCTCGAACATGGATGCCCCGAACCTTCCCAGCCCCGCAAGCAGGTCGTCCCGCAGCGACTCACCAATCGGTCGCGTGTACGGGAATCGCTGCAGCACGAAGGCTGCCCACTCGTAGGTCAACAGGACGCCAAGCAGTACCGCGAGCAGCTTCAGCGGCAGCTTGAAGAGTCCGCCGAGCGCGGCTTCGCCCACGACCTGGCTGGTCCACGACGGCAGCAGGCGTGACAATCGTCGGTGGACGAAGTCATTGACGTGGCGGGCGAACGATTGGTAGCCACGGAACAGCAACCACGCGAGCAGCACGAATATCGCAGTCGCCAGCAGCGCGTAGCCTGCAGCCTTCAGTAGCACCTGCGCATCCTCGGCCTCGCGGACTTCCGCCAGCGCCGTGCGCAGGTTGTCGGCTGCCTCGGCTCCGGCCGACCCCAGCGTCTGGCTGGCCAGGGCATCGAGGTCGGCTGCCACTAAACGGAACGCAATTTTCTCGTCCACGAGGACGGTCACGCCATCCGGGCGCGTCCGTGTCGTAACCTCGAGCGGACCCCCGCGCTTGATGATTTCAGCCAGGCGAAATTCGATCGCCTCCGCGCGCTCCTCGGGCGATGCACCCTGCGCCTCCGCCCTCAGGGTGGTGATCGGGCGGTTTGCGACGGTCACAACGGCCGGCGCACCGGACACCTGCGCGACTGAATCGCCAGGAGGCTCGGTCGTGGCTGTGTCCGAACCCGTCCTTGAGGATCCGGCGGCGCCTGCCTGGCCGGGTGCCGAGAACGCGACGATACATGCACAAAGCGCCGCCCAGGCCCGCCAACGCACCCTGCCTCTGAACCACATGGACCGTCACCCGCGATGTTTTGTGGGCGCCAGCCTAGCGGCTCGCCGGCGCGATAAGCAATGGGAGCGCCTACCCCTGCCGCCAGGCCGCCTCGTAACTGGAGCCGAGCTTCATGATCCGCTCCAGCAGTTCGTCATAACCGACGCTCGCCGCCAGCGCAGAGGTTGCAAAGTCTTCCGTCTGCGCAAGGTTGGGGTTGGCGTTCGACTCCAGCACGTAAACGCTGCCGTCGGGCTTCATGCGCAGGTCGATGCGGGCGTAGCCGCTCATGCACAGCGCGCGGTAGATGCGCCGCACGAGCTGGGCGACTCGCTGCTCAGTGCCGGCCGGCAGGTCCCGCGCCGGTCCCGTGTCGATTCCGTGCTTCTGCTGGTATTTCCGGTCCCACTTCACCTTACGGGTCGCAATGCCCGCCATTGCCCCGGGCAGCGTCCCGAAGTTGAGCTCCCAAAGCGGAAACGTCGTCAGCCGCTCGTTGCCGAGCACGCTTACATAGATCTCCCTACCCTCGATGTACTCCTCGACCAGCGCGTCGGACCGTGTCTGCTCATGGATGAACTCGACGCGCTCACGTAGCTTCGGGGCGTCGTACACGATCGATGCCTGCGAGATGCCGAGCGAAGCGTCCTCGGTCGCCGACTTCACGAACAGCGGGAACGCGAGGCGCCGCGGCTCCCGGTAGCGCCTGTTGCGTGGCAGCAGTGCGTAGCGTGCGGTCGGGATACGGTGGTAGGACAGGATCTGCTTCGAGAGGACCTTGTCGCGCGAGATCATCATTCCGCGCGGATTACAGCCCGTGTAGGGCATCTTCATCAGCTCCAGGAATGCTACGACGTACTGGTCATGCGTGACGATGCCCTGGAATTCCTCGAGCAGGTTGAAGGTGATTTCCGGCTTCCAGTCCGCTATTGCGTTGCGCAGGTCGGCCAGGTTGTCACCCATGCCCAGCACCTGGACCTCGTGACCCATGGCTCGCAGCGATGACATGACGTCGTACTCGGTCCGCCAGTCGTCAATCTGCTGCTCGGTGAATCCGCTCGAGTCCTCGGGCGGAACCAGCGTTTCGTGCACCAGCACCAGCACGCGTCGGCGCTTCATAACGCGAAGTTCTCCCGGTCGCGCAGCAGCATCTCCAGCATGATGTGCTCGAGCATGTCGAGAGCGCCGCGCCTGGCGTCTGCGCGGCTGCCTTTCAGCCTCAGGTCGAGCAGCCGGGCGCGCAGCGTCGCGGTGCGCAGCACGTGACTCACCATGTAGGGATGCATGCGGGCGCTGCTGACCAGCTGGCGGCGCAACAGCGGCTTAGTTTCCCTGAGGAAGCGGCTGGC
>JALHTE010000014.1 GCA_022865595.1 Steroidobacteraceae bacterium
AAGCGCACGGCCGGATCCACGCGGTCGGCCGTGCTCTTGCAGAGCAGCGAGCGGGCCTGCTCGACGAGCGCGGCCTCGCTGTCCGGGTCGGTGTACAGGTTGGTCATTGCCACGGTGCGCCCGCCGGATTCCGCAACCGGTCCCCAGTTGGGCAGCGACTGTCCGATCGTGGCGCCGAGCGCACTCCGGCTGTCGCCCGCGTTCAGCACGATGTCGATGAAATCCGGCAATGCGAATCCGATCTTGCGTGCCTGGTATGGCGGACCGGCGAGCGAGGCCATCGCCACCTCCATGTCGTCCTTGACAGGCTCGAGTCGCCTCTGCCATTCGAGCGACTCCTGGTTGATGCGCGCAAACGTCACGTGGAAGTTCGCCTTGCGCGAACAGGGTTCGGCATAGACCTCGTCGGGAGCGACGCGCAGGTACCACTTCGAGTTAGTCGCAGTCATCGCTTTCCAGGCGACGTCGGCATTGAACCAGCTGTCGTCGAGAAACGCCTGGGCTGCGGCTTCCAGATATGCCTTGAATGCCGTTTCCGACGGATCCCCCGCCAGCGTCGCGGCCGCGGCACGCAACTCGGTGCTGACGGCCTTCATGTCGTCCGCGAATGCCACGTTGTAGGGGACGGCCATGAGCTCGTCGGTCGCGGGGTTACCCTCCGCGCGTCCGCCCTTCTTGTGGCGAACGACCGAGAACGGGTTGAACAGCGCATCCGCATCCGCGCGCTTCTCGAGCACGCTGCAGAAGTTGCCGTCGGTCTGGATCGATGCCGGATACAGGCCGGAGATGCGCTTCGGCCGCGGAGCCAGCGCGCAGCAAGCCGGGTCGTTCTCGGTCTTCGGGGCCTCGCAGAACGGGCCCTGGTTGCGGAAGAAGAGCGCCCGCGAGGCAGCGTCGTCCGCAGGGATGCCGCCATCGAGCCCGAACACGCCGTTCTGTTTCGCGTAGAGACGCTCGATGATGCGCGCGGCTTTCTCCAGATGCCCGACGAGCTGCACGTCGCGTGGTTCGGTGAGCTTCGTGAGCACCAGCGTCGGCCGGCCCTGCTGCAGTTCGGCCACAACGGCTTTGCGCCGGGTCTGCTCCGCATCGCTCAGGCCGAAGAAAGACGCGGGCCGGGCGATCCGCGCGTATGCCGCTGCGAACTCGGGCGTGAAACGGCCGTCCTTCACGTAGCGGCGCAGGCTGGCATCGCCCGGTCCCCAGGTGACAGCGAGCTCATCGGGGTCGAGTGTGCCATCGGCATTCGCATCACGAACCCAGAACAGCGGGTCGGCCATTTGGGCTGCTCGCTGGTTGAATTGCATCCGAGGCATGGCCGCATATTTCGTCGCGTCCGTCGCGGGAACGGCTGCGGGAGTCGTGGACTCCGCAACGGAGGCTGTGCTGGCCAGCAGCGCCAGACACAAAACAGGAATCACCGTGCGCATGGTCTTCTCTCGCAACGAAGGCATCGCGAATGCTAACAGAGTAGTGCAGCGCTGCATCGAGCTGGCGCGCTGTTCAGACCACGTAGTGAAGTGGGGCCTTGTCGGGTCGCTTGCGGCCGCAATGGCAGGACTCGCAGGGATCGTCGATGAGGCTGAATGCGAAATCAATCGCCCGTACCGTGCTGGTGGGCCGGGCCTTGTCTTCGAAAAAGACCGAGTAACCGGCACGATCCTTGAGCCCGACCCTTTCCAGCTTGCGGGCGAAGTCCGGGCGGATGCCACACAGGATTACCTGCACCCCGCGCGCGCGGACGCGCTCTACAAAGCCGTCGAGCACTTCCATGCCGACGGCGTCGGCATTGCGGGCCCGCTTGAGTCGCAGCACCACCGCGCGCGTGTGCTGGTCGATCCGCTGCTCTATGTTCCGGAAATGCGTCTCCAGGGCCGCGGTTGCGCCGAAGAACAATTCCCCTTCGAGCCCGTAGATGAGCACGCGATTGCAGCTGGGGTCCTCTGGCAATCGCTCCTGGATCGCGCCATTCGGTGCGATGCTGAACTGGGTTGCCTGCATGCGACCGGCCCGGGCCACCGACAGAAGGAATGACATGAACACGCCGATCAGCACGCAGAACTGGATCGAGATTGCGACGGCCGAAAATGCTGTCACTGCCACGATCATCATGTCGAAACGGCTGGCGCGCAGATGGTAGACGAGCGCGTGCCGATCGATCATTCGCCACGCGGAGACGATCAGGATCCCGGCCAGCGCGGCGCGGGGGATGAATCGCGCGTATGGAGCGAACGCGACCACGATGATCGCGACCGCCGCCGCGGACACGATGCCCGCCCACTGCGTCACGGCGCCCGCCTGCTGGTTGATCGCCGATCGGGTCAGCGAGCCGGATCCCGGATAGCACTGGAAAAAGCTGCCAGTGAAATTGGCGATTCCTTCACTGAGGCACAGCTGGTTCATGTCGAGCTTCTGCCGCGTCCGTGCCGCAAGCGCCTTGGCCATCGCCACGGCCTCGAGCAGTCCCAGTATGGCGATTGCCAGTGCCCCGCCGGACAGTTCCCGCATCAGCTCAAGATTCAATCCCGGGGTCTGGGGTATCGGAAACCGGTCCGGGATCTCGCCGACGACCGCGACTCCCCTGGCATCGAGGCCCAGCCACGCGACGATGGCTGCCATGGCCAGGACGGTGATCAACAGGTCGGGCAGCAGGCGCATCCCCGGGCGGTTCTTGACCCAGCGCAGCCCGATGACCATCGCGACCGACCCAAGGCCGACCGCAAGGGTTGTCGTGTGAACGCTGCCGCCCTCGGTCATCGTCATCCAGAATTGATGCACGAAATTGTCGTGCCCCCCGCCCATCGACTTGAGTCCCAGCAGGTTCTTCGCCTGGTCGAGCACCAGCAGCGTGGCAGCCCCGAGCGTGAACCCGACAATGACCGAGTGCGAGATGTAGCGGGTGAGGTCGCCCAGGCGCAGCAGGGTGATCACGACCTGGATCACGCCCACCATGAAGGCCAGCAGTATCGCTGCCTCGACTTTCGCTTCCGTGCCATGCAGCAGGCTGAGAACGCTCAGGACCGCGATCGAGATTGCGTTGGTCGGTCCGTTGATCAGCTGCCGGGACGAGGAGAACAGCGCACCGACGGCGGTCATGACGACCGCCGTATAGAGGCCATATTCAGCCGGCAGTCCGGCGGCGAGCGCGTAGGCCATTGCCTGCGGCACCGCTACGGCGGCGACGGTGAGGCCGGCGACGAAGTCCGCGTGCGCGTCGGCGCTGCGGTAATTGCGCAGTGAACCGAGCGCGGGGACCACGCGGAAGATCCACGGAAGCCTGTTCTCGCTCGTGGATTTCATCTGGTCCCGGGACCAGTGAGGCAGCTCATTGAAGTGTTCCGCTGTTGCGGACAAGTATGCACATAAGCGTGTCTTGTTCTCCCCCGGCTCGACCTCAAGGATACTAGCTTGAAGGTCGGGTCATCACAGCAGTGCCGGTGGCACGCTCGGCGAACCACGGCGGCGATGCTGCCAGCGGCCCTCGGCAGCGCAGTGCGTGCCATTCCTGCGTAATGTGGATTCGCCCTCTCGGGCGCGGACCCGTCAGGCGGCGCCGAGCAGGCTGTCGATCACGTCGCCTGCCGAGTAATCGTCATGGCCGGGTCGCAGGAACCGGCAAATTGATCCCGCGTCGTCGCCCGCGGTCACCAGCGACGGCTCGATCCCGCCGCCGTGAAGTACCTGGCCATAATCCACGGCCGATACCAGCCCGTTGCACACGCACTTGCGGCCGACGGTATCGGCCTCGCTGCCGCCCTTGCGCAGGTAATCCTCGAGCGGCTCGCCGGGGCAGCGATATCCGACGCTTCCGTCGTCCTCGCGATAGCACTGCCGGAGGTAGCCCAGGTCGCAGACGCGTTCGCGCGCGCCGAATGCTTCGGCGCTCGACGCGGTGCCCTCGAGCTGCAGCACCTTGAACGGAAACCCGGTCGGTGACGCGTAGGGATCGGTGACCACCCGCACGTTGCCCTCGCGCGACGCGCGCAGCACGGCTTTCTTTAATTCAGTCGACAAGCCAGACTCTTCACAGAATGCGAAGGCCGTGCCGACCTGGATGCCCTGCGCACCGAGAGCGATGGCCTGTTCGAGTTTCGTCGCGTCGGCATAGGAACCGCCGAGCCAGAATGGCAAGCCGAGCGCGCGGATCTGCTCGAGGTCCGGCGTGTCCCGTGGTCCATAGACCGGTTCGCCCGCCGCATCGAGCTTCATCGGCCCGCGGGGTGGCGCGTTGTGGCCGCCGGCCGTCGATCCCTCCACGACGAAACCGTCGACCTTGCCGGCGCTCTTCCGTGCCAGCGTCATGGCCAGCGTCGCAGAGGAGACGATCGCGAGGAACATCGGGCGCGCCAGGCTCGGGACGCCCTCGGGCCAGTAGTCGCGCGGGTCAAAGCGCGACTGGAAGACCTCGCCCGGCAATGCACCGGCCACGTCGATACGCAGTTCGGCGGGTTCGCCCGCCGAGAATCGATCGAGTATTGCCGGTATCGACCTGGGGATACCGGCGCCCATCAGCACGACATCCACCTTTGCGAGCATGGCGCCGAACAGCGAAGCAAGGTTGGGCAGCTGGATCTTTTCGAGCAGGTTGATGCCGACCGGACCCGAGTGCCCGGCCTTGGCCAGGTAAACCTCTGAAAAATTGCTGAGCACGATCAGGTCGAGCAGTCGCGGCGGCATCTCGATCGACGAGAGTGGCTTCGACTTGTACCTGGTGCCGGCGGCCTTGCCGCCCTTGACGTAGTGACGGTCCCAGACCCGTGCCGCCACACCCGGGACCGGGAACGCATCGAACGCTTCGCGTAAATGACCACCCGGATCGCCGAGCTGCAGGCGGCGTGCGACCACGGCGTCAATCCCGGTGCCCGATACGACGCCGAGCTGGCCCCTGGCCGAGACCGCACGTGCCAGTCGCCACGAGGAGACGGCTACACCCATCCCACCCTGGATGATCCGGGGAAGTTGCCCAGCCATGGCGCGGAAGCTAGCAGTTTTCCGCGGCAAGTTCCGGCGCAATTGGCAGCCCTGCGGCATGTCCCTATTGAATGAATCCAATCCCCGCCAAGGTCGCGTCCCCGCTCAGGTCGCGCGGTACGCAGTCACGCCCGATGGTCGAGGTGAATGAACACGCTCGTCAGTCGACTGCGCATGTCACAGGTTGCGCAGCTTCCGGTACAGCGTGCGTTCGCTGATCCCGAGTGCCTTCGCCAGGTCGCGGCGACTGCCGGAGTGCGCCGCGAGCGCCAGGGTGAGCGCGTGCCGCTCGGCGTGCTCCAGCACTGATCCGGCGGCGCTGACGGTCGACATGGCCAGTCCGGCCGGCAGGTGCTCGCAATCGATGACGTCGCTGTCCGCAAGCAGGTTCGCCCGCTCCAGGATGTTGCGCAGTTCGCGGACGTTGCCGGGAAAATCGTGACGTTCGAGCCGCTCAAGTGCCGCGGGACTCAGCCGGCGCTCGCGCGCCGAGGATATCCGGGAGAGCAGCGACTCAGCCAGCAAGCCGATGTCCGTGCGGCGTTCGCGCAACGGGGGCAGGGTCACCGGAAACGCGGCAATGCGGAAATAGAGATCGCTGCGGAATCGCTCCTCGCGCACCAGTCGGCCGAGATCCCGATGCGTGGCGGCGATCAGCCGAAAGTCCGCGTGCAGCGGTTCGATGCCGCCGACGCGGCGAAATGTGCCGGTTTCGAGCAGTCGCAGCAGTTTTACCTGCAGGCCCAGCGGTATGTCGCCGACTTCATCGAGGAACAGCGTGCCGCCGGCCGCCGCCTCAACCAGCCCGGTCTTGCGAGCGAGCGCACCGGTGAATGCCCCTCGCTCGTGACCGAAGAGTTCGCTCTCGACCAGCGTCTCGGCGAGCCCGGAGCAATCCACGGCCACGAATGGAGCACTGGCCCGCGGACTGGCCTCGTGCACCGCGCGCGCCACCATCTCCTTGCCGGTGCCGGTCTCGCCAAGCAGCAGCACCGAGGTATCGGTCGGCGCGACGCGTGCCACCAGCGCCAGCATCGAAGTGAATGCCGGCGCACGACCGACCAGGCCCTCGCCGGAACTCGATGCGTGGGCAGTGGGCAGGGTCTGCATCTTCTCCACGAACAACCGGGCGTGCGCGGCGCCGCGGCGAATCGGGGTCAGTTCGACCCGCACGTGTTCGTCGCCGCGAGGCGTGCGGTGGATGTGCAGCACGCGTTCCAGGTGTCCCGAAGCCCGCGCGCGGCTCAGGGGGCAAGACTCGCCGGCCTCGTCGCAGGGGCAGTCGTAGCCGTGGGAAACCTCGTGGCAGAGGCGGCCCGTGACGTCGTCGCCGCGAGAATAGGTCGCGCGATAGGCGGCATTCGCCGCGAGGATCCGGTAGTCGTCGCCGAGCACCACGCGTGGTTCCGGCAGGCCCTC
>JALHTE010000015.1 GCA_022865595.1 Steroidobacteraceae bacterium
CGGCCGCGCGATTTGCCACGGTCGCGGAGGCGCTGCCCGGGACTATTTCCGCAGAGCGCGAGGCATTGATCGCGCAATTGAACGAGACCATGGCTTCGCAGGCGGCCACGCTGCGCCCGCTGCTGGTGGACATGCGTGGCACGCTCGAGGCCGGCAGCGCCGCAGCCGCCTCGATCGACCAGGCGACACGATCAATCGACGCCCTGGTGGCCCGCTTCTCGAAGAAGCCGGGTGAGCCCGACAACGGCAAGCCGTTCGACGTCAGTGAGTACACGCAGGCGGCTGCCGAGATCGCGAAGGCCGCGGCGCAGCTCGACCAGGTGATTGGCTCGGTCGGAACACAGGCGCCGCAACTCGGCGCCGCACTGGACGCAAGCGCCGCGCAGGGCCGCTCGCTGGTGGACTATTTCTTCGTGAGGGTCGCGTGGCTGATCGCGCTGCTGTGCCTCGGCTTGCTCGCAACGCTGCTCATCTATCGCCGGCTCGCACCACGGGTGCAGACGCCATGAACGACAGCCACCGCAATATCCGCGCGCCGCGCGGCCCCGCATTGAGCGCCCGCAGCTGGCTCACCGAGGCGCCGCTGCGCATGCTGATGAACAATCTCGACCCGGAGGTCGCGGAGCGCCCGGACGACCTGGTCGTCTACGGCGGCATCGGGCGTGCGGCCCGGGACTGGGACTGCTACGACCGCATCCTCCGCGAGCTGCGGCGGCTCGGCGACGACGAGACGCTGCTGGTGCAGTCGGGCAAGCCGGTCGGCGTGTTCCGTACGCACGTGGACGCGCCGCGCGTGCTGATCGCCAACTCGAACCTCGTTGGTCGCTGGGCAACCTGGGACCACTTCCACGAACTCGACCGCAAGGGCCTGATGATGTACGGCCAGATGACGGCCGGATCGTGGATCTACATCGGCAGCCAGGGCATCGTGCAGGGAACCTACGAGACCTTCGTCGAGATGGGCCGCCAGCACTACGGCGGCAACCTCGCGGGCAAGTGGATCCTGACCGCGGGCCTCGGCGGCATGGGCGGTGCGCAGCCGCTCGCAGCCACGATGGCGGGCGCCTCGATGCTGGCCGTCGAGTGCCGGCCCGAGCGGATCCAGAAGCGGCTCGACACGCACTATGTCGACGTGCGCGCGGACACGCTCGACGAAGCGCTCACGATCATCGAGCGTGCGAGCGGCGACCGGAAGCCAATTTCCGTAGGCCTGCTCGGCAACGCGGCCGAGGTCCTGCCGGAACTGCTGCGTCGTGGCATCCGCCCGGACGCCGTTACCGACCAGACCTCGGCGCACGACCCCGTGAACGGTTACCTGCCGGAAGGCTGGACCCTCGAGCAATGGGACCGGCTGCGGACGGACGATCCGCGCGCGGTCGACCAGGCGGCGCGGCGCTCGATGGCGAAGCATGTCGAGGCGATGCTCGCGTTCCAATCGCTGGGCATCCCGGTCTTCGACTACGGCAACAACATCCGCCAGGTCGCGCTCGACGAGGGTGTGAAAAACGCTTTCGCGTTTCCTGGTTTCGTGCCTGCGTACGTTCGGCCGCTGTTCTGTCGCGGCGTGGGACCGTTCCGCTGGGCCGCGCTCTCGGGCAATCCGAAGGATATCTACCGCACCGATGAGAAGGTGAAGGAATTGATCCCCGATGACGCGCACCTGCACCGCTGGCTGGACATGGCGCGGGATCGCATCCAGTTCCAGGGACTGCCGGCGCGCATCTGCTGGGTGGGTCTCGGCCAGCGCCATCGCCTCGGCCTCGCGTTCAACGAGATGGTCGCGCGCGGCGAGCTCGAGGCGCCGGTCGTCATCGGTCGCGATCATCTCGACTCGGGTTCCGTCGCGAGCCCGAATCGAGAGACCGAGGCCATGCGCGACGGTTCGGATGCCGTCGCTGACTGGCCGCTGCTGAATGCGCTGCTCAACACCGCCAGCGGCGCCACCTGGGTCTCGATCCACCACGGAGGCGGCGTCGGCATCGGGTACTCGCAGCACGCGGGCGTGGTGATCGTGTGCGATGGGACTGCGACCGCCGCGAAACGCATCGAGCGGGTGCTGTGGAACGACCCCGCCTCGGGCGTGATGCGCCACGCAGATGCCGGATACGACATCGCGATCGACTGCGCGCGCGAGAACGGCCTGAACCTCCCGTTCCTCGATTGAAGCCGTGCTGACTCTCTGGAGAAATGCGCGCATCGCCACCTGCGACGACGCAGGGCGCGTGCACTCGCCCGGCGCGGTCGTGACCCGTGGCCCGCTGATCGAATGGGTGGGCGATGACGCTGATCTTCCGGCCGGTCTGCGCCCGGAGCGCACGGTAGAACTCGCCGGTCGATGGATCACTCCTGGCCTGATCGATTGCCACACGCACCTGGTGTTCGCCGGGCAGCGCGCAGCGGAGTTTGCGCGCCGCACCGCGGGTGAGAGTTACGCCGGCATTGCCAGTGAGGGCGGCGGCATCCTCAGCACCGTGAGTGCCACGCGCGCCGCGAGCGAGGACGAGCTGCTCGAGCAGAGCGAGCCGCGGCTCCAGTCGCTGCTGCAGGAGGGCGTCACCACGGTCGAGATCAAGTCCGGTTACGGCCTGGACCTCGCGAGCGAGGCGAAGATGCTGCGCGTCGCTCGTCGGCTCGAAGCGTCGAACCCCGTGACCGTCTCGACCAGCCTGCTCGCCGCCCACGCGCTCCCGCCGGAGTTCGCAGTGCGCGCGGACGACTATATCGACACGATCATCAGCGACTGGCTCCCGAAAATAGGTGCCAGGCACCGAATTTCGGGCGGTCCCCTGATGGGAGACAGTCCCCTGTCCAGACCGCTGGTTGATGCGGTCGATGCCTACTGCGAGAACATCGCGTTTTCGGCCGAACAGTGCGGGCGGATCTTCGCAGCCGCACGCGCACTCGGCCTGCCGGTGCGCCTGCACTCCGAGCAGCTCTCCAACGTCGGCGGCAGCCAGGTCGCGGCGCGCCACGGTGCGCTTTCCTGCGACCACCTCGAGTACGCGGACGAAGCCGACGCCGCGGCGCTGGCACGATCGGGCACGGTCGCGGTGCTGCTGCCGGTCGCCTACTACGCGCTCGCCGAGAAGCAGCTGCCCCCGGTTGCCGCACTGCGCGCCAATGGCGTGCCGGTCGCGATCGCAACCGACTGCAACCCGGGAACGTCTCCCTGCGCGTCGCTGTTGCCCGCGATGAACATGGCCCGACGCCTGTTCGGGCTCAGCAGCGAGGAAGTACTGCGCGGCGTCACCCGCAATGCCGCACGCGCGCTCGGCATGCACGCCGAGCGAGGCTCGATAGAGCCCGGCCGTGCCGCTGACTTCGCGGTATGGTCCGTCGAGTCGCCGGACGAACTCGGCTACTGGGCAGGATTCAATCCATGCAGCATGGTCGTCAGGGCGGGCGAGATCGTGCTGGAGCGACCGGTGTGAGGGTACCGTGCCTCGAAGCAGTCAAATGAGTTCCTGGTCAGGCCGGGTCGATGCGGCAGACGGCGATGCCGGACGGCGTTGGCACCAGGTCGTCCGCCCCGCGGCGGCGGCCGACGGTCCCGGGGTCGCGATCGCCGGTTTTGCCTGCGATGCCGGAGTGCGCCGCAATCACGGTCGCCCGGGCGCCGCAGCAGGGCCGCAGGAACTCAGGCGCATGCTCGGCAATCTCGCCTGGCATGGAGCAGCATCACACCGCCTGTACGACGCGGGTGACGTCAGCTGCGATGGAGACGAGCTTGAACGCGCGCAGCTGGAGTACGCCGGCCTGGTTGCGGAACTGCTGCGCGCCGGTCACCGACCTGTCGGGCTCGGCGGCGGGCATGAAATCGCCTGGGCCGCATACCAGGGAGCGGCAATCGCACTGGCCGGAGATGCACGGCTCGATCGCCTCGGCATCGTCAATTTCGACGCCCACCTTGACCTGCGCCTGCCGGAGAGCCCGGGCCGTGGCACGTCCGGCACGCCGTTCCTGCAGATCGCGGAATCACGAGCGGCGTCGGGACTCGAATTCCGCTACCTGTGCGTCGGCGCAAGCGCGGCTTCCAACACGGCGGCGCTGTTCGACCGGGCCAGCGCGCTCGGGGCCGGCGTGGTCCTCGACGTGGATGCCGGGGGCAGCGAAACCGAGGCCCGCATCCGCAGCTTCATCGAGGACTGTTCGGCCGTATACCTGACGTTCTGCCTGGACGTGCTGCCAGCCGCGACCGCGCCCGGCGTCAGCGCGCCGTCGGCATTCGGCGTGCCGCTGCAGCGGGCCATCGCATTGCTGCGCGTGGCGCTTGATGCCTGCGCGCGGGACGGATCCGCGGGCAAGCTGCTGATGGCCGACGTGGCGGAACTCAATCCTGCCTTCGACGAAGCGGGCCGCACGGCGCGGACGGCCGCGCGCATCGTCTACGAAATCTCCGCGATCAGGCCTTGACGTCAGGCTCGATGTAGCACCAGCCCACCTCGGGGTAGGCCTCCTTGATGTGCCGCTCGAGTTCGTTGATGCGACCCACGGCTTGCTCGATCGTGAGCCCGGGACACATGCGCACCCTGGCCGCGAGCACGAACTTCGGACCCATCTGCAGCGTGATGGTGCTCAGCAGTTCCTCGATCGCCGAATCGGCGGCGATCAGCGTATCGATCCGCTGGCGCAGGCGCGGTTCGGCCGACTTCCCGATCAGCAGCGAGCGGATGCGCGCAGCAACGAACGCGGCGACCAGTATCAGCACGACACCGATCGCGATCGACCCGATCGCGTCGTAGCGGGTGTCGCCGGTCGTGGCCGCCAGCGCCACGAACACGAACGCGATCGCCAGGCCGGCCAGCGCCGCGACGTCCTCGCCGAGTACGACCACGAGTTCCGCGTTGCGCGTGTGGTGCAGCCAGTCGCCGAACGGGCGCCCGCGACGCAGCTTGGAGATTTCCCGCAGGCAGCCCGCGAGGCTCACGGACTCGAGCAGCATCGCGACTCCAAGCACCGAAAGCGCCACCCAGGCGCGGTTCAGCGCTTCCGGGTGGTGGAGCTTGTGCCAGCCTTCGTAGATCGAAAAGAGCCCGCCGATGCTGAACAGCAGCAGCGCGACCACGAAACTCCAGAAATAGCTTTCCTTGCCGAAACCGAATGGATGTTCGGGTGTCGGCGGTTTCGCCGCCTGCTTGAGGCCCAGGAACAGCAGCACCTGGTTCGTGCAGTCGGCATAGGAGTGAATGGCTTCCGCGAGCATGCTGCCCGAATTCGTGAACGCGGCCGCGGCGCTCTTGGTGATCGCGATGCCCAGGTTCGCCAGGAAGGCATAAAGGATCGCCTTCGCAGGGGAAGCGTGTTCCGACGACATGCGTGGATCATACCGCGCGGTCACCTGGACTGGCCTCAGCACCAGCGACTGGCCAGGTTTCGAGTGCCAGCGGCGCGCCAGGCTTTGCCCCCGACGCGCCGCACCATTATCCTGCCGAGATGACTACACCACGCCCGCACCGTCGGACTTCCATGGCGCTCGTCCTGCTTGCTGCCGCAGCTTTACTCGCCGGCTGCGGGCGTGCGCAACAGGACACCCCCGCCGCCCCCGCCAGTGCTCCGGGCACGGCGGACCAGCACTCGACCGCCAGCGAGTCTCACCTGCCGCCGGGGATCGACTGGTTCCAGGGCGACGTGGATGCCGCATTTGCGGCTGCGAAGTCCGCGCCCAAGCCGCTGTTCCTGTACTGGGGCGCGGAGTGGTGCCCGCCATGCGCGCAGATCAAGTCCACGATCTTCAACCGGCGTGAGTTCCAGGAGCGAAGCCGCCTATTCGTACCCGTGTATCTCGACGGCGACATTCCCAGCGCGCAGAAGCAGGCCGAGCGTTTCGGCGTCGTGGGCTACCCGACGATGATCCTGTTTCGTCCCGACGGCACGGAGATCACGCGCCTGCCGGGCGGCGTCGACATAGAGCGCTACGCAAGGATCCTCGACGTTGCGATCGCCGATGCGAGGCCGGTCAAGGACATTGTCGCCACCGCGACCAGCGGTGGCGAGGTAACGCGCAACGACTGGCAGCTGCTCGCTTATTACGACTGGCCCACGGACAATGGGCGGGCGCTGCCGCAGTCCGAGCGGCTCCACGCATTCCAGGTACTCGCCGAGCGCTGCCCGCCGGACATGGCACCCGACTGCGCAAGGCTCTACTTTGAGTACCTGGGCGCAGCGGCCGCAGCAGCGGAGGACGGCAAGTCACCGCTCTCTGGTCTCGATCGCGCCATCGCCCGGAAGAAGCTGGTCGAGTTGCTGAACTCTCCCGCCGTGGACCGCGCCAATGTGCAGAACCTGCTCTACGGGTCCAAGGACGTGATCGGACTGCTCTCCGACGCCGGCAGTGCCGAGCGACGCGAGCTCACCAGTGCATGGGGCGCCGCGCTGGACCGTGTGAGTACTGGCGAAGGCGACGATGCGCCCTCCGATACCGACCAGCTGAAACTGCTCCTGGCGCGGGTGATGCTGGTGCAGCTCGACGCACCGGACCAGCCGCTGCCGCCGGCGCTGCGGGACCAGATCCGGCAGGCCGTGGCGCGCGTCGATGCGGAGGTAAGCAACTCCTACGCGCGGCAGGCCGCCATCAACGCAGCGGCAAACCTGTACTTCACGGCGGACATGGACGAGGACGCGAACCGGCTGCTGGTCGCTGAACTCGGCAAGACCAGGTCGCCCTACTACTTCATGCTCGACCTGGCCGACATCGCCGAGAAGGCCGGGCGCAAGGACGAGGCCGTGAAATGGCTCGCACAGGCCTACGCCGGCGCGCAGGGTCCGGCGACCCGCTTCCAATGGGGCTACAGCTACCTGGTTGGCCTGCTCGAGATGACGCCGGCGGACGCGAAGACGATCGAGACGGTCGGCCTGCAGGTGATCGGTGAACTCGGCAAGGACCCGGACGCTTTCTACCAGCGCACGCGACTGCGGCTCGACCAGTTGAGTACCAAACTGCTCGACTGGGGCCAGTCGGGAGATGCGGCGAAGGTGGTCGACAAGCTGCGAAGCAGCACCGCCGCGATCTGCGCAGGCCTTCCCGAGGGAGACGAGGGCCGCGCCAGCTGCGAGCACTTCCTCATGCCCGCTTCGCCAGCCAGGCAGGGTACGTGACCGGGCACTTGACCGCGGCCCGCGCGTGTCTCCTGCTGGCGCTGCTGCTGTCGTGCGGCACGGTGCTGGCGCAGCAGATGCAGGTCATCGACCTGCATTACCGCCGCGCCGATGACCTGATCCCCATCCTGCGGCCGCTGCTCGAACCCGGCGACGCGATCACCGGGCTGGACGACAAGCTCTTCGTCCGCGCCGACCCCGCGACGATGGCGAGGGTATTCGAGGCGCTCGAGGTCATCGACCAGCCGCCACGCCAGCTCGTGATCACCGTCGGACAGGACTCGGCGGCCGATGTCTCGACCGCGGGTGTGCGCGGCGCCGCCACGATATCGGGTGGCGACGTTTCGGTCGGCGTGAATCGCCCTCCGGGCACGGGCAACTCCGCCCAGGTCGTCGCGGTGGATCGCAGTCGGCAGACCAGCATGCGCAACGTGAGCAGCGTTCGGGCCCTCGACGGCACCGAAGCCTACATCGCCGTCGGGCAGCAGGTGCCGTTCACGTCGACCCAGGTCACTCCCGGATGGAGCGGTCCGGTGGTCACCCAGTCGACGACGTTCCGCGACGTGAG
>JALHTE010000134.1 GCA_022865595.1 Steroidobacteraceae bacterium
ACATAGTCTTTCTCTCCTGACGGTTGCAGTTCGGGGGTGGCGTGGTGCCGAAGGTCCGGCCGTCTCCAGGCTACCGTTACCGCGAATTCTACGCGGTCACCCGGTGTGAGACACCTTTCGCGCCCTTGCGTTCCGCCAGTCCGCAGTGGATTTTCTCAATGAGAATCATTCTCTTCAAGGCGATCGTATCCAGTTGCGCCCTGCCGGTTGGGCGACCCATCTAGAATCCACGGATGAGCAACCCACGTCGCAGCCGGATCAAGGCCACCATTGGCATCGGTGCGAGCGTGTTGATCGCAGGCCTCGCGGCCTGGGTGCTGTACCGGACGTTCCAGCGCATCAGTCTTGCGGAAGTCGTGGACAACATGCGCAGGGTTCCGATCGAGGCGCTGCTGGCCGCCGCCGCCTGCGCATTCGGCGCGCTGTTCATGCTCTCGCTCTACGAGATCCTCGTGGTTCGGTACGTGAAGCACAACATCGGCAAGGCAAGGCCGATGATCACCGCACTCATTACGTTTCCGCTCGGTCACGCCGTGGGCCAGGCGATGTTGAGCGCCGGGGCGCTGCGTTTCCGCATGTATGCCCCGATCGGTTTCACCGCAATGGAAGTCGGGGCGACGGCGCTGCTGTGCAACCTGCCGTTCGCACTGGGCTTCGGGCTGCTGTTCGACATCGCGCTCGTGTCGGGCGCGGACGCGCTGGCTCCGTTGTTCCGGATCTCGAGTGCATGGCTGCTCGCGCTCGGATGCGTTGGCCTCGCCAAGGACGTGGGCTACCTGGTGTTCATCTGGCTGCGCAAGGCGCCCATCCGGCTTGGCGGCTGGGAAGTCCCGGTGCCAACCATGCGGCTCACGCTGCTGCAACTGCTGATCGGCGTCGTGGACGTGGTGCTGGTGTCGTCGGTGCTGTACCTGCTGCTGCCGGAGTCGGCCGGGCTCGACTACCTGCCGTTCCTCGCTATCTATCTCGCGAGCTTCCTGGTGGGCATCCTGAGTCACGTGCCCGCCGGGCTCGGCGTGCTCGAGTCCATGCTGCTGGTGCTGCTGCCCGAGGTTCCGCCGGCCGAACTGCTGGCCTCGGTACTGCTCTACCGCGTTATCTACGAGATCCTGCCGTTGTTGTTGTCGGTGTCGCTGTGGGGAGCCTACGAACTGATCGCACCGGACGGCGCGCGTATGCGCCTGACGCGACCCATGACGGTGCTGCGATCTATTGCCCGGGCGCGGGCTCAGCGGCGGCGCAGCAGCGGGGCCGACAGGCCGACGATCGACAGCAGCGAGTGAGCCAGCGTTCGCCCGCTTTCATAGGCGGCTTCGACCCTGGGCGCGATGCACCAGTCGCCGCAGGCGCCCGCTGCCATTTCCTCGTCCACCAGGCATGGCTGGCCCAGCGGCTGTTCCACAAGCGCGTGTCGCCAGCGGTGAGCATGAAGGTAGACCGGCTCGGGAAGGGTCGTTCCGAGGGCGGCAGCAAATTCCCCCAGCAGCATCCGTGCAGCGTCCCGGGAGTCCAGTTCGATGTGCTCGAGCGACCATGCCGGCGAGGCGTGCGCGACCCAGCCATGCATTCCCGCCGGGCGCTGCGGCTTGCTCGAGTCGCAGGATGCCCACGAGAGCGCGCCGCTGGTCCAGCGACGAGCCTCGGCTCCGGCATCGATCGGAGCGTCGAACGCCATCATGGCGGTCCAGCAGGGAGACATTCGTACGCCGGCCAGCTGCCTGAACGCACGCCCGTAGCCGCCGAGCAGCCTGAGAGCCTGCGGCGCCGGGATGGCCACTGCGATCGCGTCAAAGATGCCGTCGATCCGGCCCGCGTCCGTCTGCAGTTCCCAGCCTCGCTGGCTCTGCAGCAGTTCATGCACCGTAATGCCCACCTGCAGGTTAACGCTGCGAGCGAGCGGCCGGATGAACGCACTCATGCCGGGGGTGCCAACGTGCCAGTCATCGATCGGTTCTGACCAGGATCGGTCGTCTTCGAGGATCCTTGGCTTCCATAACGCCACCGAGCCGGCCCGCTCGGCCATCCCTAGGTAGTGCACGAATGAGCGGCTGCGACCAGTCGCGTATTGCGCGCCGAAATCGAAGGCGAAATTACCGTGCCGATGAGTACCGAGCCGCCCCCCCAGTCCGCGCGCCCGTTCGAATACCGTGACCGTGGCATCCGAGCGCGTCAGCTCCCGCGCGCAGGCGAGTCCTGCAATTCCAGCCCCGATGACTGCGATCCTGGCTCTGTCCACACCGGCACCTGGCAGATTTCCATCTGGAGGGTGCAGTCTCGCATCCTGCGCGACGAAAACCACCAGGAAATTCCCTCCTCGTGCGGCGATACAATGTGGCCGCGCGCCCCGCGTACACGCCGGAGCTGGACCAGATGAATCGAACTGCCGCCTCGCTGCTCCGGGAGGCACTGGAAAACGTCGGTGTCCGCTACACCTTCGGTATCCCGGGCGTGCACAACACCGAGATCTACGACGAACTCGAGAAGTCGCCTGACATTGCGCCGGTGCTGGTCACTCACGAGGGTGGCGGCGCATTCATGGCGGATGCCGTGAGCCGCACCGGTACGAGCCTCGGCACACTGGTGATCGTTCCAGCCGCTGGCGTCACCCATGCCGCGAGTGGCATCGCGGAAGCCTTCCTGGATGGCATTCCGATGCTGGTGATCGCCGGCGGTGTGAGGCGCGATACCGGCCGCAGCTACCAGCTTCACGACGTGGACCAGCACGCGATTCTTCGGCCGATCACCAAGGGCACGTGGCTGGTGGAGCGTCACGCCGACGTTGTCGCGACGATCTACGAGGCGGTGCGCGTCGCGACCAGCGGTGAGCCCGGGCCGGTATTCGTCGAGATCCCGGTGAACCTGCAGTTGATGACAGGCGACGCCGGACCCATTCCCGAACTGCCGCCGCGCGCCGGCCCGCAGCTTCACTGCGAAACCACTGCGATCGAGGAGGCTGCGCGAATCCTTGCCAACGCGAAGTCGCCCGGTATCTTCGTCGGCTGGGGCGCGGTCGACGCGTCTTGCGAAGTGGCGCAGCTCGCCGAACGGCTTGGCGCGCCGGTGGCGACGACGCTGCAGGGATTGAGCGCGTTTCCGGCGAACCATCCGCTGCACGCGGGCTTCTGCCTGGGCCGGGCCGCGGTGCCAGCTGCCGAGAATGCATTCCGCGACTGTGACGCGATGCTGGCGGTCGGTACGCGCTTCGCCGAAATAGCGACCGGCAGCTTCGGTTACGAACCGCCGGCGAACCTGGTCCACGTCGACATCAACCCGGCCGTGTTCTCGGCGAACTACCCGGCAAAAGTCGCGCTGCAGGGAGACGCGGGTGCGGTGCTCACCCGCCTGCTCGCCGCGCTGCCCGGGGTGGCGGAAGGCGACACGAGACGCGCGGCTGTCGCGGCGCGTATCGCGCGCGACAAGTCGGCCTACCTCGAGGAGTGGCTGGCCCACGATACGAAGGGGCGCGTGAACCCCGCACGGTTCTTCCAGGCACTGCGGCGACGACTGGCCGACGACGCGACCCTGGTCGTGGACGACGGCAACCACACGTTCCTGGCTGCGGAGCTGATGCCGATTCACAGGCCGCGCGCGTTCCTCTCGCCGACGGACTTCAACTGCATGGGGTACTGCGTGCCCGCCACGATCGGTGCGAAATTCGCGCGTCCCGGAGCGCAGGTGGTCGGAGTCGTGGGCGACGGCGCGTTCCGCATGACTGGCCTGGAACTCGCGACCGCAACTGCGAACCGCCTGGGTATCGTGGTGTTCGTGTTCAGCGATGGCGAACTCGCGCAGATCTCGCAGGCGCAGGAGATCCCATACAACCGCAAGACCTGCACCGTGCTCGGGCCGTTGGACGTTTCAGGCGTCGCACAGGCAACCGGTGCTGCATTCGTCAGCGTGTCTGGCGACGGTGAGCTCGAACGCGGGCTCGACGAGGCCTTTGCCATCGCGGCGACGGGCCGCCCGGTGCTGGTGGACGTCGCGGTGGATTACTCGAAGCGCACGCGCTTCACCGAAGGAATCGTGAAAACCAACCTCGCGCGCTTCGACCTTGGAACGAAGACGCGCTTCATCGGACGGGCGCTGTGGCGGCGCGTGACGGGCTGACGGCCGGAATCGGCCAGGAGCGGCCGGTCGTTCGTTATGCCTCAGAAACAAAAAAGCCCGTCACGAGGACGGGCTTCTTGCTGCGCTGAGCGTGCCGCTTACGCTTTGCGTCTGCGACTCAGGCCGAGACCCGCGAGGCCGAGACCGAGCAGCGCGAGGGTGCCGGGCTCTGGCACGTCGTTGATGCCACGGATGTTCCCCGTGAGCGTTAGGCCCATGAAGAAGATGTTGTCATCATTCGTCGCGTTGCTCGTGAAAAGCGAAAACGACGTATCCCCCTGGTTAAGGTACGACCTTATGTCGTACAACTCATGATCAGAAGCGTAGCTCGCCGGCAGATACTGCGCGGGGTCGTCGAAGCTACCAACCGTGATCAGCGCACCGTCCTCCAACGCCGCACCATCGTCGTTGCCGCCGGCAAACTGTGTCAGCAGCGACCCGTTGACGTTGATCGTCGATTGCTGGCCGCAGCAGCTGAAACTGTCGCCGATGCTCATGCTAGCTACGAAGCCCGCCGCGGCCGGATCGCCGAGAGGCGCGCCCAAGTTCACCACCGTCGTCTCACCACCGGTATTCTGGCCACCATCAAGGATGGCCACGCTTCCCATGGGGATCGCGGGATTCGTGTACACGATCGCCAGCACCTCGCCGTCGATGCGGCTGGTGAGATTGCCCTCGGTGACGTCCCACGAGAACGGGTTCAAGCTGCCGCTGCCCACCCAACCCTGCACGAGTGATGTGACATCGGCGCGAGCCGTATACCACGCACCGATATCCGCTCGCAGACTGGTCGCACCGACGATGGCACTGAAGTTAGTAATTGGCGCACCGTTCAGCGTGATTCCCGCGCCATTGTAGGCCGCCACATCGGTAGGGCTGTTGGAGTAATACGGGTACGGTGTGCCTGCGCTGTACAGGTATGCAGCCACTATCGTCGAGCCGACGGGGACGGAGGCCTGGATGACACCGGTCAGGGTGGAGTTGCCACCGACGCCGTCAATGCTCAGGCCGACGTTGCCGTTGTAGATGAGGAGCGGCGAAAGTGATGCGGAAGCAGCGCCGGATACGCCCGCCAAGACGACCGCGAGAGTGAGCTTTAGTGCTCTGGCTTTACTCGTCATATTTGGATACCCCCAGACCTTAGATCTTCGAATTTCCTGGAATCTCCCTGAAACCTGCCGAAACGCGGCAACACATTCAGACAGCAACTCCTGCCGCAAGCCCCCGTGCAGTGGTTGTTACATGGAAGAGAGCAGGGCAGACTTTTTATAGAACTACAACTTCCATGCCATCCGAGGGCGGGTATATATAATTGAATGAGTTACGTGCTGAAGTTAATCCAAACGATGTCTTGCGGCACTGCGTCATGTAAGAAATTCCGACGCACCCTTGTGGCTCACTCTTGGGTCTGCCTCGTGCCTACGCTTGACCTATGATCAACCTCGGCATAATCGCTCTCCCCAATGACTGCAAAGGGTCGAGGCCGTGTGAAAACGCCGGCGCTAACGCGCTTATAGCGCGAACCGACGACGAAGCATAAGCGGGCGTCACGCCCGCATCGCCGCGATCAGCGGTTGAACGCCCATGATCTGCATCACTCGCTTCAGGTTGTACGCCAGGACCTGCAAGCTCATCTCCGTTCGCACGCCGGGTAATCGTTTCGTCAGGAAGTGCGTCGCGCCCATCCACGATTTGAGCGTGCCGAACGTGTGCTCGACGGTCTGGCGTCGCAGGCG
>JALHTE010000016.1 GCA_022865595.1 Steroidobacteraceae bacterium
TCCGGCGCGTGGCCGGCGAAACCGCCGACTGGATACGCCGCGACATGGAGCACGCGGCAGGCGGCTTCTACTCGACGCTGGACGCGGACTCCGAAGGCCACGAAGGCAGGTTCTACGTCTGGACACCGGGCCAGGCCGGCGAACTTCTGGACCCCATCGAGTACCAGGTGCTCTCCCGCCGTTTCGGCCTCGACCGTGATGCCAATTTCGAGGGGGCATGGCACCTGCATACGTTCAAAGCCCTGGCGCAGGTTGCAGAGGAAACGCAGCTGGATGAAGAGCGTGCAGCAGACGTGCTCGACTCGGCGCGCGCAAAACTGCTCGCAGCGCGCAACCAGCGGGTCTGGCCGGGCCGCGACGAGAAGATCCTGACCGCATGGAACGGGCTCGCAATCGCCGGACTCGCGTCGGCCTCGCGCGCGCTCGAGCGGGCCGACCTCGCCGACTGCGCGGACCGGGCCGCGGGTTTCCTGCGCGCGCAGTGCTGGGTGGACGGCCGGCTGCTGGCCGTACACGCGGACGGGCAGTCACGCTTCCCGGCTTACCTCGACGACCATGCGTCGCTGGCCTGGGGCCTGCTCGAACTGCTGCAGTCCCGCTGGCACGGGCCCTGGCTCGCGTGGGCGGTGGAACTTGCCGAGACGATGCTCGCGCGCTTCCAGGACCGGGAGGCTGGTGGATTCTTCTTCACTGCCGACGATCACGAGCAGCTGATCCTTCGGCCGAAGACCTTTGCCGACGACGCCACGCCCTGTGGCAACGGCGTCGCAGCACGCGTGCTGGCGCGGCTCGGGTTCCTGCTGTCGGAACCACGCTACCTCGACGCAGCCGAACGCACGCTGCGCGCCGCGTGGCCCGCGCTGGAGAAATACCCCCAGGCGCACGTCAGCCTGCTGATGGCGCTCGATGAACTGACCTCGCCGCCGGCCATCGTGGTGCTGCGCGGAGCCCCGGTGGATCTCGACACCTGGCGCACGGAACTCGACAAGGCCTGGGATCCGCGACGCTTTGTCGTTGCGATTCCGGCCGACGAAACCGGACTGCCCGAGTCGCTCGATGCCAAGAAGCCACGCGAGCGAGCGGTTGCCTACCTCTGTCGCGGCATGGCCTGCTCCGCGCCGATCGGGTCGCTGGGCGAACTGGTTCGGGAACTCAGGACAGCCTGATCCGGCCGGGGCCGGAATCAGGCCCGAAGCCGCAAACGAAGCGCTGCCAGCATCGCGCCGTCCGCAGTGGCGTCGAACGACCGCGCCTTCGACCAGTCGTAGGTCCATGGATGGGCAGTGCCGAGATCGCCCGGTTCGGTCCCGTAACGCGGGAACACGTGCGCGTGCAGCGCGGGCTCGAGATTTCCGAACATCGCGTAGTTGATCCGCAAGGCGCCCGTGACCTCGAGCACCGCCTGCCCGAGACGTGCCATGTCGGACAGGAACAGCGTCTGCGCACCTGCCACCAGCGCGTTCAGCTGTGGCACGACCGGGTCCGGCAGCAGCAGGCAGTAGCCGCGCAGCACCTGCGGGTCACCCATCACGGCCCAGCCCGATGCGAGCCGCGCGATCAGTGTGGGATCGGTTCCGGCACGACAGGCTTCGACCCTGCGGTGGATGGCAGTGCTCACTGGCGGCACACGACCTGCACGACTCACTCCTCGTGGAACGGCGGCGGAAGGCGAACGCCGAGCGCCTTCAACTCGCTGCGCGTCATGGAAGGATTCACGTGGTGAATCGCATTCCACCCGCAGGATCGCGCACCGGCAATGTTGCGCTTCAGGTCGTCTATGAACACGGTCGCCGCGGGATCGAGCCCGAAGCGGCGTTCGGCCTCGCGGTAGATGGCGGCCGAGGGCTTGATTGCACCGACCCGGAAAGACGCGATGGCTCCGTGCCCGACGCCCTCGATAGCATAGGTCGCGTCGAAATGCCGCCAGTGCAGGTCGCCCACGTTCGAGAGCAGGTACACGCGGTACTCGCCCTTGAGCCCGCTCGCGAGATCGAACATCTCCCCAGTGCGCTCAAACATGTCGAGCCAGCGGCGCCCGAGTTCGTCCGGGTCCAGCGGCCGCGCCGCCGATGCCGCAATCCGGTCGAGCAGCTCTTCCCCGGTAATCTCACCGCGCTCGTGCGCATCGAGGTCGATGCTTGCGAGCCATGCCGGCAGGTCCGCAAGGTCCACGCCTGCGTCCTGCAGGTAGCGGACGAACGGCTGGTAGCGTAGCCGTACCAGCACCCCACCGACGTCGAACACCACGTTGCTGATCATGGATGAGGCCGCCACCCGAGGGTTAGAAGAAGGACCGCGAACCCGACCACGTAACCGAGCGCGATGTGCCACCCGGAACGCAGCCACAGGCCAACCGAGCGCGCCTGGGGAAACACTATCGTGATCGCCACGCCCGCCGACGATCCGAACCAGACCATCGAACCGCCGAACCCGACCGCGTACGCAAGCACGCCCCAGTCGTAGCCGCGCTGCTCGAGCGCCAGCTTGGTCAGCGGGATGTTGTCGAAGACCGCCGAAATGAAGCCGAGTCCCAGCGTCGTCGGCCAGGACGCCGCCGGAAGCTTCTCCACCGGCATCAACGAGGCCGAGAAGACCAGGCACAGCAGGAACAGCGTGCCCCTGAGCATGCCGGGCAGTACCGTCCAGTCAGGCGCGCGCAGCGGCGCCGCGATCAGCAACGCCACCCAGACCGAGACGCCGATGAAAGGAAAATGCGACGCCAGTTCCGGGAATTCGACATTTACGACGACGTTGCAGGTCACGGCCACCGCCAGGATGAAGCCGACCACCGCGACCCGCACCCAGTCCGCGTGAATGCGCAGGTCCGCCCGCTTCACGATCGGCGAATAGCGCTGCTGCTGCATCGATGCCGGTATGCCGAATACCAGCAGCGCTGCGACCGAAGCCACATAAGCATGGACCACCTCGCGCGGAGCCACGCCATCGATCCACATCATCGTAGTGGTCGTGTCGCCGACCACGCTGCCGGCACCGCCCGCGTTCGCGGCCGCAACAATGGCCGCCAGGAAGCCGATGTGGACCTTGTGCCGGTATACGTGCGACGCCACCGTCCCGCCGATCAGTGCGGCCGCTATGTTGTCGAGAAACGCCGACAGCACGAATACCAGCAGCAGCAGCACCAGCCCTCCGCGCCAGTCATCGAGCAACAGGTTGGGCAGCAGGTCCGGCACACGGCTCGCCTCGAAGTGACGGGACAGCAGCGCAAAGCCCATCAGCAGGCCGAACAGGTTGGCAAGTACCACCCACTCGCCGCGGAAATGCTGCGCGAGGCCCGCGAGTCCCCGCACGCCGTCGAAGTCGAGGACGCCCAGCTTCCAGCAGAGGATCGCCGCGAGGCCAGTGGCCGCCACCTCGAGCGTTCGGTCGTGCGAGAGCGCGACGCCCACCAGGGTCACGCCGAACAGCACGAATTCAACGGGGATGATCATGCCGCGGGAATCGGGGCTGCGAGTCGCTCGAGTTCCAGTGGTTGTCCGGGCACTCGCCGGAGGCGAAGTACGAAGTCGAAGCGATCCACCTCGGTGCAGTAATCGAAGTCGTCGCGTGGTGCCCAGTCGCAGGCCGGGTCGAAGAACTTGCGCGCGGCCGGCGCGCTGCGCAGCCGATCGCGCACCTCGGCCAGTGGCGCCGGTTGGCCCCGCAGCATCTGGCCCAGGCACTCGGCGTAGAGATCGTCCTCGGCGCATCGTTCGCGAGCCTCGTGGCCCATGCGCACAAGCGAAACAAGGTCGGCGCCGCGCGCGCGCACATAGCGGCAGACCGCCGATATGTTCACGAAGGCGCCGGTGAGGACCTCGTCCGCCTGCGACGCGTTGACCAGCCCCTGGGTACCCGCGTGAGTCGTGTGCACGAGCACCTTGCCGCGCAGGTCCAGTGCACGGATCTCCGTCGGCGAGTTGCCCGCGTTGAATCCCGGCAGCTTGCGCGCATGCCGCTCGCCCGCGAGAACCGCTCCCGGAAAACGCCGCCCAAGCTCGAAGGCATCGTCAACCTCGCCGACCGGAAACACTCGCTCCGCGCCCGCATCGAACGCGTGCGGCGCAACCGAGAACGCGCGAAACACGTCGATGACTACTGCAATGCCGCGCGCCTGGCGCGCGCCGGCGACGTGATCCAGGAATTCAATGCGCACCGCGACCCCGGATCACGGCTGTCCGATTCCGTCGCCGAATTCGGCACGCAGCGCCGCAATGTCCGGATCGACGGCCACGACATTCTCCGCCGAGGCCGCCCGATGCAGCCTGTCCCTTACCGCGTCCCAGGCCTCGCCTTCGGGGACCTCCTCGACCAGGATCTCACTGGCGCCGGACTTGTCCAACGTGCGCAGTCCGACGTACAGCTCACGGGCGTAGGCGTCGGCGCGTCGCCCGGCGTTCACCCAGGTCATGTACTTGTTGGCAGTTCGCGGAGGTCGCGTCGCGAGCACCGCCACGCGGCGACCGTCGGCGGTCAACTGGCCGACAACTTCCTCGAGCGTGGCGCTGGTCACGATGCTGAGCCGCGTGGAAGGCGCGTAATGCTTCACATCCGAGCCCGGCACCCGCGGGGAATCTGTCGCAGGTGTTCCCTCGACCTCGGGCACCACGGCGCGCAGTTGCGTCAGCGTGATGAAGCCCGGCCGCAGCAGTCGCGGAACGGCATCCACGCATGAGACGATCGTTGACTCGAGGCCGATCCTGCAGTCGCCACCATCCAGGATCGTCCGGACGGCGTCTCCGAATTCCTCGCGGACGTGTTCGGTCCGGGTCGGACTGACATGGCCGTACCGATTGGCCGAAGGCGCCGCAATGCCGCTGCCGAATCCTTTCAGCAACTGTTGCGCGACCGGGTGCGCTGGGACCCGTATCGCCACGGTGTCCTGTCCGCCGGTGACCGCGAGATCCACGGCCGGCGCCCGTCGCAGGACCAGTGTCAGCGGACCGGGCCAGAACTTTTCAGCCAGCGCGAGCGCCACGGGGGGAACGACCAGGGCCCAGCGCTCGAGCGCTCGCTGGTGCTCGATGTGCACGATGAGTGGGTGCGTCGCCGGGCGACCCTTGAGTTCGAATACCCGGCGGACGGCGTCCGGGTTCCGGGCGTCGGCGCCGAGTCCGTAGACGGTCTCGGTCGGGAACGCGACGATCTCGCCTTCGCGCAGCGCCTCGACGGCGCGGTCGATTTCCTCCTGGGGCAGGCGTGCCGTTATCATCCGCGGATGATAACGGATCGGCCGGAAACCGGTTTGGCGATGCCGGCCCGGCTAGATTCAGTCGAGCCCTGTCCGCACCCAGCCGTCGGGCGTCCGCACCAGTTCATAGGTCGGCCAGTAGTGCAGGTCGAGCTTCAGCGTGACGACGTCGACAGTTCCGTTCCATGCGACGGTCTTCAGCCGGACCGCCGAGCGGTCCGGTCGCCCGCGAACAGCCGCGATGAATGAGTCGAGGTCGGGTGTCGGATGACCGTCCACCTCGACTATGCGGCGTCCGGCGACCAGCCCGTAGCGCGTCGCAGGCGAACCGTAGGAGAAGTAGGCGACGAACACGCCCTCGGGCGGGATCCCGCGCTGTGCCGACATCGCCCGGTGCGGCGTGTGCAGCACCGTCCCGGCCCAGAGCAGCAGGCGATCGATGTCCCGGCCGCCGAGCGCGACCGTCTCGACATCGAGATGCATTTCCTTCCCGTCACGCAGCACCGTCAGCGACACCTCCGGCAACTGTGTCGCTAGTTCCACGTCCCTGAAGCGACTCACCGGCCTGCCATTGACTGCGAGCAGCAGGTCGCCGTCGCGCAGGCTGGCTACCGCAGGCGACCCCGCAACGAGGCGCGAGACACGAAGCAACTGCCGGTTTGCGCCTCCGGCCTTTTCGAGTTTTGCCACCCAGTCGGCGGGCAGCCCGAGCTTGCGCGCCTCGGCGATCGACACGGTCTCGAACTCCGCCTCGAGCGAGTAGATCGGCTGGCCTCCCCTTGCCGCTGCGACCGCTTCCTCGACGATGGCAGCCGGCATCGCCCGGCTGACCTGCGACAGGTTTCGTCCGCCCTCGTAGGCGAAACTCGACCAGAGGGCGCGCACCCGGCCATCGCGTCCGGCGACGACGCCGTCAAACCCCACCGGGTCGTTCACCAGGGTTGCAACTTCGAGGTTGGCCTCGCGGAACTGCAGGGTTCTCGACAGCGGGAAGGCCACGTCGTCGACCGACGCCACGGACGTCGCGAGCGACTGCACCCTCGAGTCGCCGGTCAAGCCGACGACCGTCACCGCCTCGCCCGCCTCCAGCGGCCTCGCATCGAACGTCGCGGCGCGGATCGGCGTGCCATCGAGCAGCGTCGGGTCGAACGACACGATCGCCACGTTGTGCAACGGGTGCACATACTCGACGCGGCCAGGCACCTCGACCGACCCGCCGAAGGTGAGGCGCACGTCGCCGACGGCGACCGGTACGGTGTTGCGGTCCACGGCCACGAGGCCGCCCCCGGCATCGACGAGGACGCCGGTGCCGTGGTAGCTGCGCTCCGTGACACCGGCCACCGAGAACGGCATGTCGAAATTCACCAGCACCAGCGACGGAGCCAGTCGATCGACCAGCGGGTCGCCGGTCGTGGCGAACGATGTCCGCGCGGGGTCAGGCTGCACTGCGGGCGGTGGCTCGGCGATGTCGTGACACGACCAGTAGCCTGCAGAATCGTCGCGCGTGCAGTCGAGCGTCTCGAACCAGCGCCGGTCCATCCGCATCACGCGCGTCTGGCTGCCGCGCGGATCGTCGAGCGTCGAATAGCGCAGCGCCACCCGCGCGCCATCAGGCAGCGCGGCGATTGCCTGCTCGAATTCCTGCAGCGATGCAATGTCCTGGCCGGAGATGTTGCTGATGACCGCCCCGCGGGGAATGCCAGCCGCGCCCAACGAATACCCGGGATTTGCGACGAACACTCCGCGCAGCGGGGCGTTCATGTGGCGGCCCATCTGGTAGGACAGGTCGTGCACCACCGCATCGCCGAACTGCAGGTAGCGCGCGGGCGTGATGGAGTTCAGGTCCTGCACGACGAGATCGCGCTCGAGCAGCGCACCGCCGCGCTCGACCTCGACCTGCACGGGCCTGCCGACCGACGAGTCGAGGATGTCGGCCAGCGGGTCGAAGGTCGCGATGAGCATGCCATTCACGCGCACCAGGATGTCGCCGGGCTGCAGCTGCCCCTCGGCCGGGGAACCGGCCTGCACCTCGGCGACGACCAGCATGCCTGTGAGCCCGGGCGCCGCCTTGCGGGCTTCTGCCTCGGTCTGCGGCCGCAGCCCCAGGCGCACGAGTTCGTCGTAGGGCTGGTAACTGAAGATCGTCTGCAGCGTCCCGCGTGTCACGGGCTGGCCGGCCTGGATCAGCCGAAGCGCCCGCTGCACCCGGTCGAGCGGAAGGTAGAAACTCGCCGCCGCGCCGTTGCTGCCGCCGGCATTCAGCGCGACCGCATGGCCCTTGATGTCTATCACCGGCGAACCCGAGGAGCCGCCGGAGGTTCCCGATGCTGCCTGGATGTAGAAGGTATTGAAGTCGTTGTACTTTCCGACCCCATAGCGAGGCGCCTCGCGGTCGAGGCGCGCGATCGTACCGGCGAGGATCGACAGCTGTTCGCCGGCATCGTTGCCGACTACCCGGATTTCCACACCCACGCGCGCTCCGGCCGGGTCCAGTGGCAGCGCCGCGGCCTTCGCATAACGGAGTTTCGACGGGTCGAATCGATAGAAGCCAAAGTCGTGCACCGGGTCGCGATACACGGGCGTCAACTCCACTTCCTCGCGATTCTGGAAAACGGCGGTCGCAACCACCGGCCCCGGGGTCACGACATGGCGATTGGTGAGGATCAGGCCGCGCTCGGCGTCGACGACGAAGCCCGTGGCCTGGCTCGACTCATTCCATTCGGTGTCGAAGGCGCGCGCCTGGTCGATCTGTATGGTGACCACCGACGGCGCCACCCGCGAAACCGTCTTGTCCCAGGCAGGCGTTTCGGCCCGCGCCGCGGGCAGCGCGAACAGCGCGCCTGCAATCGCAAGCCAGGCCCACGCCCGCAGTCGGGCAGGGTTCACAATGCGCGACCGAATGCGGCCTGGAAGCGGTCCCTGAACTCGCCCATCGTGAACGAGTGCGTCTGGGTTCCGGCGTGGGCGATCTTTATCGCACCCATCAGGGAGGCGACGCGGCCGGTCGTTTCCCAGTCGAGCCCGTTCATCAGGCCAAACAGCAGCCCGGCACGATAGGCGTCGCCACAACCGGTGGGGTCGACCACGGCTTCGGGCGCAGCCGCCGGGATGACGTGCTGGCGTCCGCCGGCATGGATGACACTGCCATCGGCACCTTTCGTGACGACCAGCGCGCGGACGCGGCTGGCTATCTCGTCGTGCGATAGCCCGGTGCGTTCGCAAAGCAGTTGGCCCTCATAGTCGTTCACCGCCACCCAGGTGGATTTCTCGATGAAATCGTGCAGTTCCGCGCCGTCAAACATTGGAAGGCCCTGCCCCGGGTCGAACAGCATCGGGATGCCGGCTTCCGCGAACTGGGCCGCGTGCTGGAGCATGCCCTCGCGCCCGTCCGGGGCCACGAGGCCAAGCGTGCAGCCTGGAACCTGTGAGACCTCGTTCAGGTGCGATTGGTTCATTGCGCCGGGATGGAACGCAGTGATCTGGTTGTCATCGAGGTCGGTGGTGATGAAGGCCTGGGCCGTGAACTCGCCTTCCACCACGCGAACCTGGGACACGTCCACCGAGCGCGCGCGCAGCCAGCGCTCGTAGGGCGCGAAGTCGTGTCCGACCGTCGCCATCGGCACGCCCGTGCCGCCGAGCAACGCGAGGTTGCAGGCGATGTTTCCCGCGCAGCCGCCGAAATTGCGCCGCATGCTCGGCACCAGGAAGGCGACGTTCAGCATGTGGATGCGATCCGGCAGGATGTGGTCCCGGAACCTCCCGGGAAACACCATTACCGTGTCGAAGGCAACGGAACCGCAGATGAGAGCCGTCACGCGGCCTTCCACGCGACGTCGAGTTGCTTCGCGGCGCGCACATCGTCGAGCCGGCGGACCGGCAGCGTATAGGGCGCACCCTTGAGCTTCGCCGGGTCGGTTCTGGCTTCCTCGCGGATGGCGACCATCGCGTCGACGAATGCGTCGATTTCCTGCTTCGACTCGGTTTCGGTCGGTTCGATCAACAGGCACTCGGGCACCAGCAGCGGGAAATAGGTGGTCGGCGCGTGGAACCCGTAGTCGAGCAGCCGCTTGGCAAAGTCCATCGCAGTCGTGCCGTAATCCCGGGCCTCGTGCTTGAGCGTGATGATGAACTCGTGACCGGCCCGGCGCTCGGGGTATGCGAGTTCGAAGCCCGCCGCAGCCAGGCGCACCATGAGATAGTTCGCGTTCAGCGTGGCGAACTCCGACACGCGGCTCATTCCGTCGCGGCCGAGCATGCGCATGTACACATACGCGCGCAGCAGCACCCCGGTATTGCCCATGAACGCCGACAGGCGCCCGATGGTCTGCGGCAGGTCGCGCTCGTCGAGCCAGCGGTAGCGATCGCCTTCACGGCCGACCAGCGGCACCGGCATGAACGGCAGCAGGCGCTCACCCACGCCCACCGCACCGGACCCCGGCCCGCCGCCGCCGTGCGGCGTCGAGAAGGTCTTGTGCAGGTTCATGTGGATCACGTCGAAATCCATGTCCCCGGGCCGGACCTTGCCCAGGATCGCGTTCAGGTTGGCGCCGTCGTAGTAGAGCAGTCCACCCGCATCGTGGACGATCTGGGCGACCTCGCCGATGCGTCGTTCGAAGACGCCGAGGGTGGACGGGTTGGTGAGCATGATGCCCGCGGTGTTCGGCCCCACCGTGGCTCGCAGCGCCTCCACGTCGATGTCGCCGCTCGGCAGCGAGACGATCTCCCTCACGGTGCAGCCGCACATCGTGGCGGTCGCCGGATTGGTGCCGTGCGCCGCGTCGGGCACGATGATCTCGGTGCGGGCGAGGTCGCCCCTCGCCTGGTGATAGGCGCGGATCATCGCGACGCCCGCGAACTCGCCCTGGGCGCCGGCCATCGGCGTCAGCGACACGCCGCGCATGCCGGTGACTTCCTTCAGCATTTCCTGCAGCTCGTACAGGCAGCGCAGGATTCCCTGCCCGGTCAGTTCCGGCGCCAGTGGGTGACGCGACAGGAACTCCGGCAGCATCGCGTACTGGTTACAGGCGCGCGGGTTGTACTTCATCGTGCACGACCCGAGCGGGTAGAAGTGCGTGTCGATGGAGAAGTTGAGCTGCGACAGCCGCGTGAAATGCCGCACCGTCTGCAGTTCCGAGACCTCGGGCAGCACCGGCGGCCTGCGGCGGCGCAGCGTTTCAGGGATCGCGGGCTCGGCGGCCTCGCGCGGGTACTGGGCCTCGGCGCTGCGGCCGGGCATGGAGTGTTCGAAGATCAGTTTCTCGAGCATGTCGGTTCTCACGCTGCGTGGGAGGAGGCGCCGCTCATGATTTCGCGGAGCGCTCGCGCATAGGTTTCGATGTCTTCCTGGGTGCGCGTCTCGGTGGCGCAGACCAGCAACGCGTTGCCGAGGGCCGGGTAATCCGCACTCGCATCGAAGCCGCCAACGATCCCGCGCGAAGCCAGCGCGTCGAGCACGCCGCGCACCGGGCGATCGAGCACCAGCAGCGCCTCGTGGACACGCGGCCGGTCGAACGCTACACGGACGCCCGGGATCTTTGCCAGCGCATCAACAAGTGCGGCGCTTCGCTCCATGCAGGTGGCAGCGACTTTCTCGAGGCCGCGCGCGCCGAGCAACGACATGTGGATCGTGGCCGCCGTGACCAGCAGGCCCTGGTTGGTGCAGATGTTGGAGGTCGCCTTGCTGCGGCGGATGTGCTGCTCGCGCGCCTGCAGCGTCAGCGTGTAACCGGGCTTGCCCTCCAGGTCCACCGTCCGCCCGATGATGCGGCCCGGCATCTGGCGAATGTGTTCCATCCTGGTCGTCATAAAGCCGAAGTAAGGGCCGCCGGATGACAACGGCACCCCGAGCGGCTGCCCCTCGCCGCAGACTATGTCGACGCCGCGCGCGCCCCACTCGCCCGGCGGCTTCAGCAGCGCGAGTGAAACCGGATTGACCACCGCGATTACCAGCATGCCCATCTCGTGCGCGCGGTCGGTGAGTTCGTCCACGTCCTCGAGCGTGCCGAAGAAGTTCGGCTGCTGGATCACCAGTGCCGTAATGTCCTCGCCGCGGTAGCGTTCGAGGTTCGCCGCTGGAGTGTGGCCGCCGCGATCGTCATAGCCCAGAAGTTCGAATGAAAGCCGCTGGTTGCCGGCGACCGCCCTGGTGACATCGCGGTACCTCGGGTTCAGCGCTGCCGGTAGCAGGATGCGAGCCGATTTCGACTTGCGGTGCGCCCGCACGGCCATCAGGCAGGCCTCGCCGAGCGCTGTCGCGCCGTCATATAGCGACGCGTTCGAGGCGTCCAT
Source organism: Steroidobacteraceae bacterium (assembly GCA_022865595.1). Classification (GTDB taxonomy): domain Bacteria; phylum Pseudomonadota; class Gammaproteobacteria; order Steroidobacterales; family Steroidobacteraceae; genus RPQJ01. The sequence continues at coordinate 11,477 of JALHTE010000016.1, forward strand.
GCCGGTCAGGCTCGCCATCATCGACTGGTACTCGTAGAGCAGCTGCAGCGTGCCCTGGCTGGCTTCCGCCTGGTACGGCGTATAGGCGCTGTAGAATTCGCCTCGCGAGACGATGGCCCAGACGACCGACGGAACATGGTGCTCGTAGGCCCCGGCCCCGATGAAATTCAGGGGCCGCCCGTCCTCGGCCGCGCGCTCGGCCATCAACCGGCCGATCTGCATCTCCGATGCGCCCGGCGGAATGCCTTTCAGCTCGCCACAGCGCAGCTCCGGCGGAATCTCGTCGAACAGCGCCTCGGTGCCCGATGCGCCGATTGCGGCCAGCATGTCGCGGACATCGTCCGTCGTGTGCGGGATAAAGGGCATGGTCTCACCCGTAGGTCAGTGGGTTTCCGCCGCCAGCGCCGCCTCGTAGGCCGCCGCATCGAGCAGCGCCGCGAACTGCGACTTGTCGTCCGGCCGGACGCGCATCAGCCAGCCCGCGCCGTACGGATCCTGGTTGATCAGTTCGGGCTGCCCGCCGAGATCGGCATTCGAAGCGACGATCTCGCCGCTCACCGGGCTGTAGACGTCGGAGGCGGCCTTGACCGACTCGACGACCGCACAGGCTTCGCCGGCGGCAACCCTGCGGCCCTGCTCCGGCACCTCGGCGAACACCAGGTCACCGAGCGCCTGCTGTGCGTGGTCGGAGATACCGATCGTGATGGTGCCATCGGCTTCGAGCCGGGCCCACTCGTGGGATTTCATGAATCGGAGGTCTGCAGGAACGTTGCTCATGACGTGCTCCAGGGAGAATGGTTCAAAGTGCGATGGCGATCCGCCCGTGGCGGACGAACGGCGGGCGCACCACCGTCGCGGCCAGCAGCCGTCCGCGAATCTCGACCTCGCAGCGATCCGTCGTCTGCGACGGAACCCGTGCGAGCCCGATCGATCGCTCGAGCGTCGGCGAAAACGTGCCGCTGGTGACCTCGCCCTCGCCCACGGCCGGCACGATCACCTTCTGGTGCGAACGCAGCACGGCCCGGTCGCTGAGCACCAGGCCGACCTGCTTGCGCGGCACGCCGCGCGCCTTCTGCTCAGCGAGTGCCGCGCGGCCGATGAAGTTCCGGTCCTGCGGCTCCCAGGCAATGGTCCAGGCCAGGCCGCTCTCCAGCGGCGATACGGTCTCGTCCATGTCGCTGCCGTAGAGGTTCATGCCGGCCTCGAGACGCAGTGTGTCGCGTGCGCCGAGTCCGCAGGGCATCACGCCGGCCTGCCGCAGGCGTTCCCAGAACCCGGCCGCAGCGCCGGCCGGCAGCATGATTTCCCAGCCATCCTCGCCGGTGTAGCCGGTGCGCGCGACGAACCAGTCATCGGCCGGCACGCCGAAGAACGGCCCGAGATCCATGGCCCGGGCCGCGAGCGCCGGATCGAGCAGCGTCGCCGCTTTCTGCCGCGCGTTCGGGCCCTGCACGGCGATCATCGCCAGGTCCAGGCGCGGCTCCACCGAGACCTCGAAGGCGCCAGCGTGCTGGCGCAGCCAGGCGATGTCCTTGTCGCGCGTGCCGGCGTTCACGACCATCCGGTACCAGTGGTCGTCGAGGTAATAGACGATCAGGTCGTCGATGATCCCGCCGTTCTCGAGGAGCATGCAGGAATAGAGTGCCTTGCCGGGCTCGGTCAGCTTCGCTACGTCGTTGGCAAGCACCAGGCGCAGGAAGTCGCGGACCCGCGGCCCGCGCAGGTCCACCACGCACATGTGCGAGACGTCGAACATGCCCGCATCGCGGCGCACGCCGTGGTGCTCCTCTATCTGCGAGCCGTAGTTGACCGGCATGTCCCAGCCGCCGAAGTCGACCATGCGCGCGCCGCCTGCGGCGTGCGTTTCATAGAGCGGAGTGCGCAGTCCCATGTGTGATTTCCCACAGCCAGAAATGAAAAGAGGCGACGGACCGCCCAGGCCCGCCGCCCCTCTGTCCTGTGACCTGAGAGATCGGGCGCCGGAGAACCAGCGCCGCACCCCTTCGGTGGGCCCCCCGCGGAGCCGCTCTCCAGAGCCCATCAAGCACCGCCGTACATTTGCCTGAGCGTTTCCGGGCGGGTTGCGCCTTCGGCGGAACAAGCTGCAACCGAAATTCGGTGCCTGGCACCTATTTATGGTCGCTGCCTGCCCTCTCTCCGGACGGGCCTTGCGATGGGTGACGGAATGGTACCCGAGCGGGACAGCCTCGGCCAGCCAACCCTGGGGTACGACTTGTCAATTGGGCCCCGGAGCCGGAACATCCCTGACCCTGATGAATTCCCGGAGCCCCCAGCCCATGCGAGCCCTTTTTCGGACCCTCGTCCCGATTCTCGCGCTGGCGGCCACGTCGGCCGGGGCGCAGCTCGCCCGATGAGTCGGCTACCGCGCCGGCGCAGCGTCCAGGTCCGGGTCGGTCGCGTGGTGATCGGCGGCGACCACCCGGTGGTCGTGCAGTCCATGACCAACACGGACACCGCGGATATAGAGGCCACCGCACTGCAGGTGCGCGCGCTCGCTCTGGCGGGCTCCGAACTGGTGCGTGTCACGGTCAACACCGAAGAGGCTGCGGCGGCTGTTCCTGCGATCGCAGCTAGGGTGCGCGAGTTCGGCATGGATGTGCCGCTGGTGGGCGACTTCCACTTCAACGGCCACAAGCTGCTGCGCGAGCACCCGGCCTGTGCGGAGACGCTGGCGAAGTACCGCATCAATCCAGGCAATGTTGGCCGCGGCAGCAAGCGCGACCCGCAGTTCGCCGAGATGATCGAGATCGCCTGCCGCCACGGGAAGCCGGTGCGCATCGGCGTCAACTGGGGCAGCCTCGACCAGGACCTGCTCACGCGGCTGATGGACGAGAACTCGAGGAGCGCCGAGCCGCTCGACGCGGTGGACGTGGTCCGCGAAGCGCTGGTGGTGTCAGCGCTCGACAGTGCCGCTCGGGCCGAGGAACTGGGCCTGCCCCACGACAGCATCGTGATCTCGTGCAAGGTGAGCGGCGTGCAGGACCTGATCGGCGTCTATCGCAACCTGGCGGTGCGCTGCGATTATCCACTGCACCTCGGCCTCACCGAGGCCGGCATGGGCTCGAAAGGCATCGTCGCCTCTACGGCCGCAATGTCAGTGCTTCTGCAGGAAGGTATCGGGGACACGATCCGCGTCTCGCTCACGCCGGACCCGGGTGGGGATCGCACGAAGGAGGTACAGGTCGCCCAGGAAATGCTGCAGACCATGGGACTTCGCTCGTTCACCCCCATGGTCGTGGCCTGTCCGGGCTGCGGCCGTACGACCTCGACGTACTTCCAGGAACTGGCGCAGAAGATCCAGGCGCATCTTCGCAGGCGAATGCCGGAGTGGCGACGACAGTACGCGGGCGTCGAGGAGATGACGGTCGCTGTCATGGGCTGTGTCGTGAACGGTCCAGGCGAAAGCAAGCACGCGAACATCGGCATCAGCCTGCCTGGCACCGGTGAACGACCCGTCGCTCCGGTATACATCGACGGCGAGAAGGGACCGACACTCAAGGGCGAACACATCGCCGAGGAATTCCAGGCGCTCGTCGAGCAGTACGTCGAACGCACTTACGGCACGAGGAAAACACCATGAGCAAGCTACGCGATCTCACCTGCGCCCCCTGCCCCGCCGGCACCCCACCGCTGTCGTCGGTCGATGCGGCCAGGCTGCTCGCCGAACTTCAGTCGGGCTGGCGGATCGCCGACGACGGCAAGTCGCTGCGCCGCGCCTGGCGTTTCGCGAATTTCCACCAGACCATCGGCTTCGTTAACGCAGTGGCCTGGATCGCCAATGCCGAGGACCACCATCCGGACCTCGAGGTCGGTTACGACTATTGCCGGATGGCGCTCGGCACGCACTCGATCGGCGGCCTGTCGCAGAACGACTTCATCTGCGCCGCGAAGATCGACGGATTGAGCGCCTGAACGCCAGCGCGGCCGACCGGGAGCAGCGCAGGGAGCATCCATACGATCTGACCAGGGGGAACGATGGACGGGAAGACGCAAGAGAACGGCGAAGGGACGGCGCTGCCATTCGTCGCACCCTGCAGGACGCTCACACCACTCGCTCCCCTGAATTGGCTGCGGCGCGGCTGGCGCGACATGTGGTCCGCGCCGCGGCAAAGCCTCACTTACGGGCTCATCGTCGTCGTACTGAGCCTCGCGCTCGCGCAGATCGCAATCAGGTTCGGAGGCTACTGGGAACTGCTGACCCTGGTGTCCGGCTTCATCCTGGTGTCCCCGGTGCTCGCAGTCGGCACCTACGTGATAAGCATCCACCTGGAGCGCGGCGAGACGCCTTCGCTGCGCCGCTGCCTGCGCGAGGAACGACGCTCTTTCGGCAACCTGATGGTGTTCGCGCTGATGCTGATGGTGGTGTTCCTGGTCTGGGCCCGCGCGGGATCAGCGGTGCACGTGTTCTTTCCAATCAGCGAGTCGCCGGACTGGAGCGACTACCTGTCGTTCTTCGGCATCGGCAGCGCGATCGGCTCGATCTTCGCGGCGATCGTATTCTCGGCCGCTGCGTTCTCCCTGCCGATGCTGGTGGACCGAAAGGCGGACACGGTCACTGCGGTCGTGACGAGCATAAACGCGGTGCTGCGCAACAAGCCCGCGATGGCGATATGGGCCGCGTGCATCGTCCTCGCGGTGGCGCCCGGTTTCGCGCTGCTGTTCATCGGGCACCAGCGCAGCAGCGGCTTCGCCTGGATAATGGCGGGGCTGGGCCTGACGCTGCCGCTGATCGGCCACGCGACCTGGCACGCGTACCGCGACACGATAGATGCAGGCGCATGGCCCCCTAACGAGGAGATCACAAGGGATTAGGGCGCAGCAGGTAACTGCAAGTTCGCTCGGGTACTGCGGCCGCAGAGAATCTGCCTATGCCACCGAGAGGAACTGCCGATTGGCATCCTGGCCGCGATGGCGTCACCATGGGATTCGGCGCGACATTGCCTCGCCATCGGTTGTCCCCGGGGATCGCGAATTCGCCGGGCACACCTAACAGCGCGGTCGGCTGACCGCGCCCCGCAAAGGAGTTTCAATTATGGCCAGGACAAGCAAGCGTACCAAGGCGACTGCCGGTTCGATCGACATCGGCATCAGTGCGGCAGAGCGCGAGAAGATCGCGAGCGGCCTGTCGGGCCTGCTGGCGGACAGCTACACGCTGTACCTGATGACCCACAACTTCCACTGGAACGTCACGGGGCCCCAGTTCAATACCCTGCACCAGATGTTCATGGCGCAGTACACGGAGCAGTGGAACGCACTCGATGTCATCGCCGAGCGGATCCGGGCGCTGGGCCATCCGGCGCCCGGAACCTACAGGGAGTTCACCAAGCTCGCCTCGATCAAGGAGGTCGAAGGCGTACCAAAGGCGACCAGGATGGTGCGCCATCTCGTCGAGGCCCAGGAGGCCACCGCCCGCACCGCCCGCAGGCTCTTCCCGCTCGTGGAGAAAGCCAGCGACCAGCCGACGGCCGACCTGCTCACCCAGCGTCTCGAGGTGCACGAGAAAACCGCGTGGATGCTGCGCAGCCTGCTCGAAGACTGAGCCCTTTCCACGCGCCAGGCATTGCGGTCGCATGGCATGGCCATTGCCCTGCCGAAACCGCGGTTGGCGCGGGTGTCAGCACGCGCTTCGCTGCAAACCACCTCGCGAGCCAGGGTTGCGGTGCCGCGGTCGTAGTGGTCGCTGCGCGCTCACTGCAGCAGAGTTCGGTCCAGTTCCGGGTCCACTTCGTGCATCAGGTCGACCGGCAGCCGCGAATAGCGCATCGCCGCGGCATATCCCCGCCGGTCGCCGTCGCTATCCATCATCCACTGTGCGTGCTCGCAGAGCAGCGCGAGTTGCAGCGAGCGCGAGAGCGTCATCGCCAGCCGCCGGGCACCGGACTGCAGGACCTCCCGGTCCTGGCCCGACTCGAGCCAAAGCGCCGCGCGCTCCAATGCAGCGACTGCGTTGCGCCCGGCCGCAGCGAGCCGCGGCTCCTTCAATGGCCGCAGGCAGGACGACGCCCGTCCCATCAGCGCGGCGAGCCCGGCATTGAGGTCTGAGCGCAGCAGCGCATCCAGCGACAGCACGTTCGTCGTGCCCTCCCAGATCGGCAGCACGTGCGTGTCGCGCAGCAGCCCCGGCAGGCCCGTGTCCTCGACGTAGCCGGCGCCCCCGAAGCTCTCGATCGCCTCGCTCACGACCGCGACTGCCTGCTTGCCCGTGATCAGCTTGGTCAATGGCGTGATCAGCCGCAGCAACGCGCGCTGCCCATCGTCGATCTCGCCGCGCTCCTGTCGGCCCGCGAGTTCCACCAGCAGGAACGTCATCAGGAACGCGCCCCAGGTCTCGGCCTCCATGGCGGCCAGCGTGTCCAGGTGCAGCGGCTGCCTCGCCAGGGCTTGCCCGAACGCCACGCGTCGCTCGGAGTAGGAACGGGCCAACGCGAGTCCACGGCGCATGGCCGCGATCGCGCACACGCTGTTCCACATCCGTGTGACGCCCAGCATCGGCTCGATGGCCCGCGTGCCGTTGAACGACTGGCCGACCAGTTCGGCGCGGGTGCCTTCCAGCATCAGTTCCGCCGTCGGCACCTTGCGCGTGCCGAGCTTGTCCTTCAGCCGGTCCACCCGCAGGCCATTCAGGTGACCGTCTGCGCCGCGCACTTCCACGTAGAACATCGCGAGACCCTTGCCGCCCTCCTCGTTACCCTCCGGCCGCGCCAGCGTCAGCGCCATCTGCGAAGCAACGGAAGAGGTGAACCACTTGCGACCGTACAACCGCCAGCCGTCACCCTCGAGCACGGCACGCGTCTGCGAGCGCCCGACGTCGGAGCCGCCCGTGGTCTCGGTCATCCACTGGCCACTGGTCCACGCGGTCGCAGGGTCGCGCGAGGTCAGGCGTGGCAATGCGCGCTCGACCAGGGCCTTGTTGCCTGATTCGATCAGCGAACGCGCGGCACCGTCAGTCATCGCGAGCGGGCAGGTGTAAACGTCCGAGGACGGGTGGAACAGGTACACCTTCGCGAACTGGGCGATGCGCGCGTGGCGCCCGTACTCGCCTTCGTAGGCGGTGGCGACCAGCCCGTGCTTCGTCGCGAGTCGCTCGGCTTCTCGCCACAGCGGCGTCACTTCGACCGAGTCCACTCGATTGCCCCAGGCATCCCACTGCACGAGGCGCGGCTCGTTCAGCCTGTCGGCAAGTTGCATCGCGTACAGTCCGCCACCCGCGGCCACGCCCAGTTCGTCGAGTTCCGGCGCGAGCGCACGATGCACGTCCCCCGGCAGGACCCGCTTCAGCCAGGAGCCGAGCAATGGATCGTCGCGGTACTGGTTGCCGAGCTCGGGAGCCGCCTGCGTGAAAAGGTCGTCCTGCCAGTCGTTTTCATTCATTGCGGACTCCCCGGGATCGAAACGATGGCCGGCAGGTCACCGGCCAGGCCCAGCGCGCGCCGCACCAGCGCGCGGCGCACCGCCGGCTGCGAGGATACGAGTGCGAGCCCGAGCCTGCGTGCAGCTGCAACACCCACGCTGCGCTCGCCGAACAGTCGATTCAAGGTGTCCGTCGTGCCGAGGAGCACGGCATTCTCGGCACGCCGCCAGCGCGCGTAGCGACGCAGCGCACGGTTGCCGACCGGGTCGTCGCCCGATCCGGCGGCGTCGGCCAGTACTTCGACCAGCGACGCGGCATCCAGGAATCCAAGGTTGACGCCCTGCCCCGCCAGCGGATGAATCGTGTGCGCTGCATCGCCGACCAGTGCCAGGCGCGGGCGCACGTACTCGCGCGCATGCCAGAGAGCGAGCGGATACCCGGCGCGACCGCTGTCGAGCACCGCGCCGCCCAGCACGCGACCGCTGGCCTCGGTGACCTGGCGGTTGAATTCGGCAGGCTCCGCCTCGATGAGCGTCGCAGCCGCCTCGGGTGTCGTCGTCCATACCAGCGAGACGCGGCCGTCGCGAAGTGGCAGGAAGGCGATGGGTCCGTCCGGCAGGAATCGCTGCCACGCGGTGTGGGCATGCGGCCGCTCGGTGCGCAGGTGCGCAACCACGGCTGTCTGGCCGTAGGCCCAGCCTGCGCGGCCGATGCCGCACAGTTCGCGCGTCCTCGACTGGCCGCCGTCTGCGCCAACGACCAGTCCGGCGGTGACGCTGCGCCCACCGCCAAGCATCAGCTTCGCCGAGTCGTGGCCGAACTCGAGGCCTTCGAGCCTGTCGCGCAGTTGCGTGATGCCCCGCAGCGCCGGCGCCTCCGCCAGCGCCCACTGCACGCGAAGGTTTTCGGCAATGTGGCCGAGATCCGGTTCGCCGGTCTCAGCCGCGTCGAATCGCAGCGCATCGCGCGCATCGTGCGTGCTCGCGGCATCCCAGACGACCATGCGCTCATAGGGGCAGGCGTGCGGTGCAATCGCCGCCCAGGCCCCGGCCGCGCCGAGCACCCGCTGGGAGGCACGCGACAGCGCCGATACGCGCAGGTCCACTGAGTCGTCAGCCGGTGGCCTCGGCGCCGATGGCTCGACCACCGCGATCCGCCAGCCGACGAGTTGCTCATTCAGCTCGAGCAGCGCGGCGACGCAAAGCCCGACCATGCCGCCACCGATGATGACGACGTCGAAATCGAGACGCCGGCCGAGACTCATGACGCAGGACCGATGAGTGGCACGCCGCGCGCGAGTCGCGGCACCCGTCCCGCGGCGCCAACGCTCAACCTCGACATCGCGGCCTTGGCCGGCGGGAATATGTCGAAGGCCAGCAAACCGGCGCTCCTGAGCCCACGCATCACCCCGAGCGACGTACCGAACAGGCGCACGAGCCCGTCGGTGAACGCGACGATGCGCCTCTGGTCCTGCTCACGCCACGACGCGTAGCCATCGAGCAACGCGGCGTCGCCAATGTCCGCGCAACCCGCGGCGAGGTTGTCCGCGATCACCTCGGCGAGGCAGGCGGCATCGCGGAGTCCGAGGTTGAATCCCTGGCCGGCAATCGGGTGCAGCCCCTGTGCAGCCGCGCCGACGATCGCAATCCGCGGCCCGACATGCCGCTCGGACCGGGACATCGCCAGCTCATATGAATACCGGGCACCCACCTTGAGCATTCGCCCCAGTCGGAACCCGAATGCCGCCTGGAACTCGGCCAGGAACTCCGCGTCGGGCAGTGCGAGCAGTCGCACGGCTTCCTCGGGCCTGCGCGTCCAGACCACGCCGCACCTTCCGTCGGCCAGCGGCAGTACTGCAATCGGGCCGTCGGGCGTGAATCGCTCATAGGCCACGTGGTCATGGAAGCGTTGTGCCGTCATGGTCGTGACGATCGCCGTCTGGCCGTAGTCCCATCGCTCGGATCCGATACCTGCCTGCTCGCGGACCGCCGAGCGCGTACCGTCAGCCGCGACAACCAGGCGGGCGCGGATCTCGATCGGATTGCCGTCGTGCTCCACCGCGAGCAACCGTGTGCTGTCCTCGAGCGTGGTCGAGACCACGTTCGCCGGTGCGATGACCTCGACGCCGGCCGCAGAGCGCAAGCCGTCCCAGAGCGCAGCGCCGATCACACGGTTCGGCAGCACGCAGCCCAGCGATTCCAGGCCCTGCTCGGCCGCGTCGATGCGCGCGACGCCGAACCTGCCCTGCTCCGAAACGTGGATCCGGCGGATGGGCGTCGCTTCACGCTGCATGTGCCGCCATACGCCCAGGCCCTGGAAGGTCCTCACCGTGCCGTTGGCAAGCGCCGTGGTGCGCTCGTCGTAGCTGGGGTGCCCGCCGGCGCCCGGCATGACCGCCTCGACGACCGCGATACGCAAACCGGTCGGCGCCAGTGCGAGCGCCAGCGACGCGCCGACCAGACCGCCGCCGGCGATGGCCAGGTCGCAGTCCAGGCGTCGAACCGGATCAGTCATGGTCGCATCAGGAACACATCAACTGCTCGATCTCGGCCGGCGTGCGCGGCAACCCGGCCGTCAGGATCTCGTTGCCGTCGGCCGTGACGGCCACGTCGTCCTCGATCCGCACGCCGATGTTCCACCAGCGCTTCGGCACGCCGCGGGTGCCCGCCGGGATGTAGATGCCCGGTTCCACGGTCATGCACATCCCGGGCTCCAGCACCCGCCACTCCTCGCCGACCTTGTAGTCACCGACATCGTGCACATCCATGCCGATCCAGTGGCCGGTACGGTGCATGTAGAACTTCCTGTAGGCCTCTGACTTGATGAGCGCGGGCACGCGGCCCTTCAGCAGCCCGATCCGCACCAGTCCCTGGGTGATGGCGCGGACCGCCGCGTCGTGCGGATCGTTCCAGTGGTTCCCGGGACGGATGCTGGCGATGGCAGCCTCCTGGGCTTCCAGCACGACCTCGTACACCGCCTGCTGCTCGGGCGAGAACCGGCCGTTGACCGGGAAGGTCCGCGTGATGTCGGAGGCGTAGTAGCGATACTCGCATCCGGCGTCGATCAGCAGCAGGTCGCCGTCGCAGAGCTCGGCGTTGTTCTGGTGGTAATGCAGCGTGCAGGCGTTCGCGCCGCCGCCGACGATGGGGTGATAGGCGATGTCGGCGTCGTGGCGGTGGAACTCGTGCAGCAGCTCCGCCATCACCTCGTACTCGTGCATGCCCGGCCGGGTGGCCTTCATCGCGCGGATGTGTGCGCCGACCGAGATCTGGGCCGCACGGCGCATCACCTTGAGTTCGGTGCGGCTCTTGTAGAGGCGCATGTCGTGCAGCAGGTGGTCGAGCGCGACGAATTCCTGAGGCGTGTGCATGCCCTGCTTGGCCTGGCCGCGCAGCGTGTTCACCCAGCCGATCACGTGCTGGTCGAACTCGGGATGGATGCCCATCGTATGGTAGACCCGGCTGCACTGCTCCATCAGGCCCGGCAGGATGTCGTCGATGTCGCCGATCGGGAAGGCGTCGTCTGCACCGTAGTCGGAGGTGGCGCCGTCGGTGCCGGCTCGCCTGCCATCCCAGGTCTCGCGCAGCGGGTCGCGGTCGCGCACGAACAGTATGTATTCGGCCTGGGCGCGCCCGGGCACCAGCACGGCGACCGACTCCGGTTCGTCGAATCCGGTCAGGTAGTGGAAATCGCTGTCCGGGCGATAATTGTAGTGAACGTCGTTGTTGCGCTGCTTTTCGGTGGACGCGGGCAGGATGGCGATGCCGCCCTTGCCGATCATGCGCATCAACTGGCGGCGCCTGCGCGCAAACTCGTCTTTCCTCAATGTCATGGCGGGTCAGTGACCGGAGCTGGGTGGTGGCTGGCTCGCACGCTGCGCGGCGAGATCGTCGTAAACAAGCTGGACCGCCGCGCGCACGAACTCGACGAGTTCGATATAGGCGTCCTCCTCTACCTCGGGACTCTCGGATCCGACAGCCCCGGCCTGTGAGAACTTCGCAAGATCGGAAAGTACCTCGGCAACGTCGTCCGGAAGCTGCGCCCCGCCGGCCGTCCCCGCGGCGCCGAATCCGTACAGGAAGCCGTGGCACCAGGCACTCAGCGCCTCGACGCGAACAGCGAGCGGCTGCTCGTCGTCGGGAAGCAACGGCTCGAATTCCATCTGCCCCCCGGCGAGTGCCGCCGCGGTGCGCGCCCGGAGCGTCGCGAGAAGATCGTCGTCTTTATCGGCCCCGTCCGGGAATATCTCGTCCTTCCACTCCGCCAGACCGTAGTCCCGCCGGACGCAGGCGGCCCCGCAAAGACAGCCGTGGGCCTCGGAGGCGTGCACGGCCGAGCCCGCGGCGGCGAGCGCTTGCGCGACCTCGTCGAATCTGGCGGGTTCGGTCATCGTGATTATCGTAACATCGCGCGCCTGCCGGGCGCCGGCTCAATTGATTCCACACGGGTGCAGCCCTATAGTTCCGCGCATGACCGAGACCGCCGCAAGATCCGCCATCGACGCCGAGTTGCGTCGCCTTGAGCGCCGCGTGGACGAACTCGTCGCCACCGTCGGCCAGCTCAAGGAAGAGAACCGCGCACTCCGGCAGCGGCAGGACACCCTTATGACCGAGCGCGCAAACCTGCTGCAGAAGAACGAACAGGTCCGTGCGCGGGTCGAGGCGATGATCGGACGCCTGAAGGCAATGGAGCACGGCGCATGAGCGAAGAACGCGTGACGCGGGTGGGCGTGAGACTGCTCGACCGTGAATACCAGGTCGCCTGCCCGGCCGAGGAACGCGCCGACCTGCTCGACTCCGCGGAGTACCTCGACGCCAAGATGCGTGAGGTGCGCGATTCGGGCAAGGTAACCGGACTCGAGCGGATCGCCGTGATCTCGGCGCTCAACCTCGCGAACGAATTGATCAAGCTGCGTCGGCAGGGCTCGACGGTCGACGGCGACGTGGGGGCGCGCCTGCGCGTCCTGCGCGAGCGCGTCGAATCCGCGCTCGAGCGGGGGCAGCAACTGGAACTATAGAAGGACGACCTGGCTCGCCCTTCGACGATTTGGCGCCGCCTGCGGTGTTCGACACGGTCCGGGTTACCTCTCGACCGTATGTTTAATACCCTGGGGAGCCGGCCAGCCGGCACCGTTGTGCAAGTCCGCCTAGAGCGGGAAGCCTGAGGTGCTGTGGCCTTCCCCGCCTATTGCTCCATGTCGAGAGCAATGGTCCGTGACGGCACAGGCGGGTGGCGCCATCCCCTTCCCACTGGCGGACGACCCCGACGCATGGCGCAGCCGATCGCAGAGATTCGCGCCGAGCGTCGCAGGCTCCGCGCGCTTCGGCTCGGGCTGTCGCGCGCAGAGCGCGTTGCCGCCGAGGCCGCAATCCTCGCCTCATTGAGACGCCTGCACGTCTTCCGCCCCGGTCGGCGCGTAGCCGCCTACCTCGCCATGCCCGGCGAAGTGAGCCTCGCTGGTGCGATCACGGAGGCGCTCGAGTCCGGAACTGAAATCTACGTGCCGCAGCTGGCCAGTCGGCGGCGCGGACGAATGCGTTTCGTGCGCTTGCGACCCGATTGCCCGCTGCGGCCCAACGCCGCCGCGTTCGGCATCCTGGAACCCGCCGCCAGCTCCGGCGAATGGTTGCCGCCACGGTGCCTCGACGTGATCCTCGTCCCGCTGGTCGGCTTTGATCGCGAGGGCAATCGCCTCGGCATGGGTGCCGGCTACTACGACCGGGCACTCCGGCGACGACGCGACCGGGATCGTGCCTGGCGACGGCCGAGGCTGGTCGGCATCGCGTTCGGCTGCCAGGAAACAGCGCGTATCGAGCCTTCACCCTGGGACGTGGCGCTCGATGTCATCGTCACGGAAACGGCAATAGTCATCCCACGCCGCAACGCGGCTCGGCGACCGCAGGAGGACCCCGCGTGAACTACTGGCTCTTCAAATCCGAGCCCGACACCTTCGGCGTGGACGACCTCGCGCGGTGCAAGGATGCGACGACGGCCTGGGACGGCGTGCGCAACTACCAGGTGCGAAACTTCCTTCGTGACTCGATCCGCAAGGGCGACCAGGGATTCTTCTATCACTCGAGCTGCGCCGAACCCGGCATCGCAGGAGTGGTGCGAGTAGTGCGCGCGGGTTATCCGGAAGCCGCCGCGCTCGACCGCAAGCACCGCTACTTCGATCCTTCGAGCGATCCAGAGTCGCCACGCTGGTACAGCGTGGACGTGCGACTCGAGCGACGCATCGAGCCCGCGATCAGCCTCGAAACGTTGCGCAAACATGCGCACGGAGCGCTCTCGGAGATGCTGATCCTGCGTCGCGGCAACCGGCTCTCGATCACGCCGGTGACGCGTGAAGAGTGGCGTTTCATTCTTTCTCTCGCATGAGCGAATGCCTGCATTCGCAGCGCGAGCGCGTTGCGACACTCTCTGCTGATGCCAGGCGACAATCACGAGTGCGTCACGAGCGCAAGAAAAATAAATTACCTGCCTATTGCAATTGAGTTTTGAATTGGGTAAATACTGCGCCCGGACTAACCCGACATGGAGAAATGAAAATGGCAGCGAAGAAAAAGGCGAAGGCTAAGGCGAAGAAGGCTCCGGCTAAGAAGAAGGCTGCGGCCAAGAAGAAGAAGTAAGCTTCGTACTGAAGCTTGACGACTGTGCCCGCGAAAGCGGGCACAGTTGTTTTGGGGGGAGGCAAAGACGATGACGCAGGATCTCCAGAAGCAGCGCGCGGCGGAAGCGGCGCTCGAGTTCGTCCGCGACGACGAGGTGGTCGGTGTCGGCACGGGTTCGACGGTCAACTTCTTCATCGACGCCCTCGCCCCGCTCGGGGACAGGATCGCAGGCGCGGTCTCCAGCTCGGAAGCCAGCACGAAGCGGCTTCGAGCCCTCGGCATCGAGGTGCTCGACCTGAACGACGCCGGCGAGCTCGGCGTGTACGTGGACGGGGCCGACGAGGCGACCCGCTCGCTCGAACTGGTCAAGGGCGGCGGCGGCGCACTGACCCGGGAGAAAATCGTCGCGGCCGCTTCGCGCCGGTTCGTCTGCATCGTGGATGAGAAGAAAGTGGTTGACCGGCTCGGCCGCTTCCCGCTTCCGGTCGAGGTCATACCGATGGCGCGCTCGCTGGTGGCGAGGGAACTTGCACGCCTGGGCGGCAGGCCGTTGCTCCGCCAGGGATTCGTCACCGACAACGGCAACCACATCCTGGACGTGCACGGACTCGACATTGCCGACCCGGCAGCGCTCGAAACCGAGCTGAACCAGGTTCCGGGCGTGGTGACGGTGGGCCTGTTCGCACGCCGA
>JALHTE010000135.1 GCA_022865595.1 Steroidobacteraceae bacterium
CCCCTGTGTCCTCCAACCGGCCAATTACCTTTATCTCGCTTTGTGCCGCTCTTTCGGCCCTCTTCAATCCCTTTGCGGCGCGTGCCAAAGGCTTCAGCCCAGCAGCAACGGCCTCACAATGTTTGACGACGTCGCACAGTGTCAGCCCCAAGTATCCGACGGCGACGAGATATCGTCCGTCACGTGCAGCGTCGTACCCATTCCGCGCGTCGTAGTACGGCGCGAGAATGATCAAGTCGATAGCGTTTGTGCCTAGGTCTATGAAGAGCTCCTCGAGGTTCTCTCGAGCGTACGTGTCTCCACCTCCAGTCTCGTTAACCCATGACGAGCTCGGAACCTCGCCAGTACTTTGGCTTGGCGCAACCGCGTACAGCACTGCTCCTCCGCAGGTCGGCGAAGTCTGTCCGGGGCCGCACATGCTCGCGCCGGTCTGCGCGGATTGGCCGGGCAGCGCCGTGGCCGGGGGAACGTACTTGTCGGCCAGGCCTCCGATGTAGCTTCCGAAGGAGCGCACCATAGAAACCACGACCGCGGTGCATACGCCACCGCACACCACGTCATATCCAGACGGATCCGTGTACGAGAGTGGACGGTTCCCCACATACGCGTACGGATTCAGTGTCTGGCTGTCACCGAGATCGCCAACAACCGGATCAACCGACATGAATCGTCCAGCCGTCGGATCGTAGACGCGCCCGTTCATGTGGATCAGCGCCAGGTTGTCGAGGTGCTCGTGACCTGTGTAGCCGTGGCGAGAGGTATTGGCGATGGCGGCCCAGTCGGGCGTAGCTCCGGAATTCCAGTCGCCGCCGCGCCTTGCACCGAATGCCGCGAAGCTTTCACGAGCGACGAGCTCGCCACTGGAGTCCAGCACCGCGTCGCTGCTGCCGATGTGATCGGACAGCAGGTAGTGCGTAGCAGTCGAGGCGTCCGAGTTACGCGAGACGACTACCGTCATCCCGGAGGGCGTCGGGACGTAGTGTCGCCAATAGGTCTTTCCGGTGGATGTCGTGCTCTCTTTCTCGAGCAGTCCGCCGACGTAGAGCGTGGTCTCGGTACCGTTTGCGTAGGAAGCGACCTGCTTCCAACGCTGGTGACTCGGCCCGTAGCTGAACTGGCTCTGGTAGGTCGTTCCGCCGATCGGCTGGGCGACCTGTACTGGCAGGTTGAACGCTGCCCAGGCTTGTGACGCACCGTCGCGGGTGATCTGGTTTCCGTTGGCGTCGTACGTGTAGGTGTGGCTTCCGGCCGCGGTCACCGCATGCGGGTGAGCAGGGTCACCGTAGGTGTAGGCACCCACGTCCGACCTGCTGGTGACGTTTCCGGATGCATCGTAGGCAACCGAGAGATTGCCGACTCCGTTCAGCGTGGACGACTGAAGGCGGTTCAGCGCATCGTGCGAAAACTTCTCCAGTAACGACTGGTTAAAGTCCTGACGTTGCGCAAGATTGCCGGCTGCATCCCACTGGTACGCGAGGTTCTGCCTGTTGCTGGTAGCGGGGACAACCCCGGATTGCCGGCTCGCAAGCTCGTTGCTCCAGGGCTTGTAGCCCGAGGCGACCGAAACCACGTTCGCGCCGAGCATCTCGGACGTGGCTGAGGAGTAGTCGTTCGCCGAATTCAGATTCCACAGCGGCTTTCCCGGCGACTGCGTCACGTCAATGATGCTGACCGGCGCGCCATAGCTGTACGCGTACTGCACCTTGAACCGTGCGCCGCCCTGGCCAGCGGGGACCGGGCTCACGGGGTACGCGACCGTATCCAGTGCACCGTTGGTGTTGTAGGTGTAGTCGTACTGGTAGGACTGGTCGGTCGTGATACTGCGGTTCGCGATCCGGCCGACGCTGTCGTAACCGAGGCTCTCGGCGTAGCCGTAGCCGCTGACCGATTTCAGGCGCCCGATGTTGCGTTCGGCCGCCGACGAGCCCCAGGTCCAGGTACTGCTGCCATCGGGCTCGGTCCGGGAGGTCTGGCGGCCGAGCGCATCGTAATTCGCGCTGAACGACCGGCCGCGCGCATCCGTCCACGAAACGAGCTCGTTGAGGGAGTTTCCGCCGAATGTCCAGGTGCCGCGGTCGGCATCCGACCACTGAGTCCGAAACCCACGCAGGTTGTAGGTGCCGCTGGAAGCCGCGCCGATCGGATCCTGTATGCGTACCAAGCCGCCGAGCGAGTCATAGTCGTAGTAGGTGGTGCCGCCGGGCGACGGGTCCGCCACCCTGCGCAACCGCCCGGCGACGTCCACGATCCTGGTGCGCGTGCGGCCAAGCGGGTCGGTGATGAGCACGCGGCGACCCGCGTGGATGATCGTTGTCCTGCGGTCGAGCGCGCCATTCGATTGATACAGCTGCTGCGCCGTAACCCTGTCGAGCAGATCGTATGTCCAGGCGATGTGGCCGTTGCTGGCCCCCGAGGTCGGCTGGTAGCGAACAACTGGGCGCCCGAGAGCATCGTACTGGATGGTCTCGGTGACCCACGCCCCATGCACCCGCATGTACTGGCTGGACCGCAGTCGGTCAAATCCGTCGTAGAGCAGTTCCCGCTGGTCATAGACCTCGGAAGCCGAGCCTTTCGATGTCTGGTAAACGTGGAACCGGAAATCGCTCGCGCCCCAGCACGGACCAGCGGCGCAGGACTCAAAGGACCAGGCGGTGCTGGTCATGTCCGGTCGCGTCACCCGCACGCGTCGTCCGAAATCGTCGTATTGCCAGCTGGTGGTGAGTTTGTTCGGATCGGTTGACGACAGCGGCACGCCGAAGTCGTACTGGTAGGTCACGCTGGTCTTCATGCCGAGCGGATCGGTCATCGACTCAGGCAGCTGGCAACGCGTCCCGTAATCGAAACTGGTCCTGCGCGCCGGCATCGACGATCCGCTCGGGGTCGCACCTGCGACCTCCAGCGAACTCACGTTCCCGCAGGCATCGAATTCCAGCGTGGTGGTTACCTTCAACGCCGGGGAACCCGGCTCGAGTACCTGCCTGGTGATGCGACAGGGTCCGGTATCGACCGTGTACGCCGTAGTACGCGTACGGGCAGCCTGGCCCGGTGCGACCTGGGTAACGGCAACCGAAGTCGGGAGTCCGAGGCAGTTGGCCGTGATGTCATTGGCGAAAGCGCTGTTTGCAGTGGTCTGCCAGGTCGAGTTCACGAATGGTGAGCCCGGATCCCTGTCGGTGACGGCGCGCTCTACCCGCGTGCGATTCCCATAGCCGTCCCCGTAGACGTTGAGTTCCGATACCTCTGTAACCAGCGTGCCATTCAGCGACCCGCCGACCTCATACAGCGAATCCGTGGTTGTCGCGACGTAAGGAAACACCCGTTGTTCAGGGCCCGGCGCGCCCAGCCGCTGCTCGTCAACGGTTGCGCTCCACTCGCTCACCTTCGAGGCGAGATTCGACTGCCAGACGGTCCGCTGTGTGTGCATGCCCGTGAACGGGAACGAGCGCTTCAGGTAGTTGAAGGTGTAGGTGCCGTTTCTCGTGTCCTGGATGCGCTGCGAGTGGAAACCCTCGAAACCGCGCCCCTGCAGGTGCACGCGTGCCCCGTAGTACTCGAACCGGTTCTGGTATGTGCCGCCAGTGCCATCGGAAGCCGTGACCTCGCCAACGACGTACAGGGGCCCACCAAAATCCATCTCCGGAAAGGCCGCGTCGGAATGCCTGGTGTAGTTGCCGGTCGAAATCGAGGCATAGCGCGGGCTCTGCGACATGCCGAATCCATCCCTGAACGTTGTCGCCAGGTCGGCAGGCGCCCCGGATTCCCTGTGCAGGCTATAGCGGATCTTTCCGTTGTCACCGTCGTCCCGGTAAGCAAGATCCGGCTTGGCATCGCCATCGATGTCCGACACTAACCACGCAGTCTTGTTGGGAGCGCTGAGGCCCGTTGGGGCCGGTGCTACGGCGCCGGTACCCGTGGACCGGATCACGTACCAGGTGTTGCCTATGAACCCGCCGCCGGAGCGCACGTACAGAAGGTCGATGCGGCCGTCCTCATCCCAGTCCCCGGCCAGGACCGTTGGATATCCATTGGCGTCCCGTTGGATATTTGTCGCCCCGGTCGGGACCCTGGTGAAGTGACCGGCGCAATCCGAGATCATGACGCTCGAGACCTGCAGGAAGTCCGAGCAGCCGTCCGCGTTCCAGTCGGCCACCAGCAACGCACCGTCCTGCCAGAAATCCCGCCTGTCGCCAACAGTGAACGGGGTACCGAAGCCATTGGAGATGAGCGGTGTCAGCCACGAGCCTCCGCGCTTGGTGGAAACCCATGTGTGAATCGCCAGATCGGCGCGGCCGTCGCCATTCAGGTCTGCAACGTTCGTGTAGCCATCACTGCCGACCATGGCACCGCTCGACCCGCTCCAGATCGTCTCGCGCCCGGGTGCAAATTCGACCAGCAGCGATCCGGCGACCGGAACAGTGGTGTTTCGGCGCGCCTGGATCCATGCGGGCGACGTGGCTGTCTTAGAGACCAGGTCGTCCAGGCCATCGCCATCGATGTCGGCCGCAAGGTACTCACCGGCCAGCGGCAGGCCGGTGTTCACCAGCTGGAAAGTCGAGCCGCTGTAATTGAGCAGCGTCCAGGTTGCTCCCTGCGGAATCAGGAATTGCGTGCGGTCGTTGCCGAGGAACCGCCCGGGAATCACCTTGACGCCCGCATCTGCGGTCACGCCGGTGTCCACTGGGGTTCCGAACCCGCCAGTCTGTCCGAATGCCACCCACCAGCGCATCGCGCTGTTGCCCTGGTTGATCGGGTAGAGAAGGTCCGAGCGCCCGTCTCCGTTCAAGTCGACGGACCTCATGGAGGCCTTTGCGGACGACCGGATGCCTGTGTCGGCCGGCGCGCCCCAGCCCGCTGCGCCCTGCTGGTAGTCGATGGTCGTCGGCGCCA
The DNA here is from genome assembly GCA_022865595.1 of Steroidobacteraceae bacterium. GTDB lineage: Bacteria > Pseudomonadota > Gammaproteobacteria > Steroidobacterales > Steroidobacteraceae > RPQJ01. The sequence continues at coordinate 4,888 of JALHTE010000135.1, forward strand.
TGCAGTTCGTTGCCGAACACTCCTGGACGCTGCGCAATTGAAGCCGGCCGCTCGCAGTGCCCTGCGAGTACGCGAGCTTGTACGCCTTGATCGTGGTACCACTCGTGTCGTTTCGAATTGTGATCGAATCGAGCTGGTTCAACTCCAGCACCGCATGACCCGCGAGATAGCCTGCGACCGGATCGGTTGCGGGCCGCAGTGAATAGTCGAAGTTCACGCGATAGAACGGACCCTGCCCGGTCGCCGTCGTCGGATAGGCGATCGCCGCCACGCGGAATGTGCCGCTCGCGTAGGCGCCATTGCGCGCCTCGTTCACGTACGTGATCGTGATGCTATTGCCACTCGATGTGGCGGCGCGATCGCGGACCACGGACAGCGCCCAGGTGCGGACTGTGCCGCTGGTGCCCGCAAACACCTGCGAGTCGCTGCTCGACCCGTATTCATAGACCAGTCCGTTCTTGCTGGTCACGGTGAAGGATGCCGGACCGTTGCCCGCCGACCCGGACGCGACGATTCGCGAGAACGCCTCGATTTCGGTGGCGTACACCGAGTTCGGCGCTCCGTAGATACCGCTAACGAGTTTCAGCTGCTGGCCATCCAGGCAGAATCGGTCCGCCAGCGTATTCGTGACCGCGGCCGGCGCGCCGTCCTGCGCCATGGTTCTATTGCAGCGCGTGATCGTCGACAGGCCCGACAGCGACCAGCCCTGGCCGATCACGCCGTTACCCCCTCGGCTGTTGTAGACCAGCGCAAGATCCAGCTCGGCGCTGCCAACGCCCGGAGGCGTCCAGATCGGGATCTGGTACGTCGCAGCACCGGAACTCGTCACGCCGAAGGATGCTGGCGTACGACCGGCAGCGGTAACCGCTGCAGCCGGTGCGGTCAGCACGGCTTCCGGGGTGGCGGACGCGTCGGCAACAGGCCATCCAGGCGCGTCGACGGACTCGACAAATGCCACATCGCCCCCAGCCGGCACGGGCTCGGCCGCCCAGCCAATGCCGCTAAGGAACGTGAGAGCGCAGGCAGCACCGATTGACTGGATCGACACGCGGGCGCCGTGTGACCGCGCGCGCGGCAAGCGACTACCGCGAAGAGCGGGTGAAGTTCTCGTGAGACGAATAACGGTACGCATCTGACCTCCCTGTCGACTCGGGGCGCTGCGGCTGCAGCGATCGGACCAGCCAGGCGACGTCTTGTCGCCAACTGCGCCGCCGTCCGAGGCACGATCGCCATGTCCGGTAGCGCAATAGCAGGCTACAAACCGCCCGGCGCGTGGTCATCGCGGATTTGTGGCCGCTTCGAGCAGTTACTGACGAGATTGCATAGTGCGGCTTGGCTGAGAGGTGCCGCTGCGACCCGAGTGTCGGCGACCAGCCAGCGCAGGACTATCGCCCCGGGTTGTGCGCCGAATGCGAAGCGTTCATGCTTCCTTGAGCCAGTTCGCCGCACCTTCACATCGTGACCGAAGACCCAACGAAGACTCATGCTGCGACGTTCCGCGTCACGGCACAGCATCCGGCGCTGGCGGGGCATTTCCCGGGCAATCCGATCGTCCCGGGCGTCGTGATCCTGGACGCAGTCATCGCGGCTTCCGAGGATTGGCTGGGCGCGGGTCTTGGCGTGGACCGCCTGTCTTTCGCCAAATTCCTCGTGCCATTGAAGCCCGATGAGACGGCCCAGATCGATCTCGTGCTGCGCGCGTCGCGCCTGGAGTTTTCGGTTCGTTGCGGATCGACCTCGATTGCGAAAGGCGCTTTCGACTGCGACCGGGGCCAAGACCCGTGACCGACGCCTGGCTCGAACGTCCCGAGGGCGGTAGCGGTTTCGCCATGCGCCTGCTGGTGGCCGTCGCATTGGGCCTAGGACGCTCAGTTGCGCGAGTGGTACTGATACCAATCACCGCATACTTCATGATCCGCCGCGAGCCCGAGCGCCGCGCATCGCGTGAATACCTGACGAGAGTCCTGGGCCGTGCCCCGACCTGGTCCGAAATTGCCCGACATTTTCATACCTTCGCCGGCGTCACCCTCGACCGTGTGTATTTCCTCGGCGGAAAAATGTCGCGCTTCGATGTCCGCGTCATCGGCATCGAGGAACTGCACCACGCCATGGACCTCGGCCGTGGTGTCCTGCTGATAGGCGCACACGTCGGGAGCTTCGACGCTCTGCGTGCCGATAGTACGCTGCGGCCGGACGTCACCGTGCGCGTGGTCCTGGACGCCGAGCACAGCCCAGCTCTGTCGGCCATTCTCAAGCAACTGAATCCTGCGATCGCCGCGGGCATCATCAACCCCCGAAAAGATGGCACCACCGTCGCGCTGGAGATCGGCACAGCCCTGAACCAGGGCGCGCTGGTGACCATGCTCGGGGACCGCGGTCGGCCTGAAAACTCGACGGCCAGCGTGCGATTCCTCGGCCAGGCCGCAGAGTTCCCGACTGCGCCATGGCAGATCGCCGCGGCACTGCACGTGCCGATCGTCCTTTGCGCCGGCCTTTATCGTGGCGGCAACCGCTACGACCTGCATTTCGAGACACTCACCGAGGGGCTGCAGATCGACCGCCGGCAGCGCCAACAACAACTGCGCGACGTGGTGCAGGACTTTGCCAACCGACTGGCAGCCCTGCTGCGCATCGCGCCCTACAACTGGTTCAACTTCTATGACTTCTGGAATGACCGTGCGACTGGCAGTGATCGCCTTCACGCTGGTGGCGACACCGCTGCACGCGGCTGACGCCGAGCTCGATACGCTGCTCGCAAGCCTCGCGCGCCCGGCGCCGGATACGACCAGCTTCGTCGAGGTTCGCTACTCGAGCCTGCTCGACGAGCCAATCGTCGTTTCTGGAATCCTCGAACACAGGACAGACGGCGCACTGGTCCGACGCGTGGAATCACCGTACCAGGAGGTGACCGAACTGCAGGGTGAGAACGTCACGGTGACGCGTGCCGGTAGCAAGCCACGGCGATTTTCGCTCGACCGTGCCCCAGAACTCCGCGGCATGCTGGCCAGCTTCGGCGCCCTGCTCGCCGGTGATCGCAAGATGCTCGAGCGTTACTTCGACGTTGCGTTACAGGGCTCCGAGGTTGACTGGAGAATCACGCTGACGCCACGCGACGCAAAGTTGAAGCGGCACCTGTCGGGCATAGTCGTGAACGGCGGAGCTGGCCGTCCAAGGTGCTTCACGTTGCTGGAGCCTGACGGCGACGGCAGCCTCACGGCACTTGGGGTGTCGAAGCCCGGCGACCTTCCGACACCGCCCGAACGAACGGCGCTCGAGGCCTGGTGCAGCGCGGGACCGGAGCGTTGAGCGGATGACTCCCGTCCTCAAGGGCCTGCTGCTGATCGTCTGGATCGCGGCCATTGCGGTGCTCGGCTGGGTCGTGAATCGCAACCTGGTCGTTGGCAGTGACCTGCGACTATTCATGCCTTCCCCGCGGACGCAGCAGGAAAGACTGATCCTCGAGGAGATCGGCGAAGGCCCGGCGTCGAGGATGCTGCTGCTCGCCATCTCCGGCGGAACGCCAGAGGCCGCGGCCGACACCTCGCGCGCGCTGGCCGCCGCGTTGCGCGACAGCGACGAATTCCGGCTGGTCGCAAACGGCGAGTCGAACCTGGACGCGATTCCGGAATCGATGCTCCCTTACCGCTACCTGCTGTCGCCCACGCTGGATGACACAAGGCTGGATACCAGCTTCCTGATAGCTCAACTCCAGGAGCGCGTCCGCGACCTGGGATCCCCGGCGGCGACATTCCTCAAGCCGTGGCTGCCGCGCGACCCAACTCTTGAGCTGCTGAAACTCGCCGAGTCATGGATGCCGGAACACCAGCCGCAGATGGTGTACGACGTATGGTTCGATTCATACGGGAAAGAAGCGCTGCTGGTCGCCGAGACGCGAGCAGCCGGCTTCGATCCGCAGGGTCAGCGCGAGGCGGCCGATGAGCTGCAACAGGCTTTCGAGACCTCGCGTACCGACGAAGGCCTCCGCCTCGAGGCGAGCGGACCAGGGGCGTTTTCCGTGCTCATGCAGCAGCGGACCCGGGACGAGGTTGAATGGATCGGCACGATCGACGTGATCGGCATCGTGATCCTGCTGCTCGTGGCCTACCGTAGCGTCCCGATTCTCGTGCTGGGCCTGCTGCCGCTGGCGACTGCCGGGGTGGCCGGACTGGCAGCGGTCGGCACGATCTTCGGCCAGGTGCACGGTATTACGCTGGCATTCGGCTTCACCTTGATCGGCGTCGCACAGGACTATCCGATACACCTGTTCAGTCACCAGCATCGCGGACTCGACGCGAGGGCCAGCGTGCGCGCCCTGTGGCCAACGCTCGCGACCGGCGTGGCGAGCACCTGCGTCGCGTACCTTGCCTTTCTTTTTTCGGGCGTCGGCGGGTTGGCGCAGCTCTCGGTATTCACTGTCACTGGCCTTGCCGTGGCCGGACTCACCACCAGGTTCCTGCTGCCATGGCTGGTGCCGGACAGCCGTCGGGATGCCGCGGACTCAGCGCTTCTGGGCCAGCTCTGGCATTCGATCGCCGGACTGCCTCGACCGCTCTGGCTGGGAATCGCGGCTACGGCCGCCTGCGTGGCCTACCTCGCATTGTCACCGCGACCCCTATGGCAGGATAGCCTCGGCGGACTGACCCCGGTGCCACAAGCGCTGGTGGACCGCGACGTGTCGCTGCGCCGGGAGCTCGGCGCGCCCGACATGCGCCACCTGCTGGTCATCGAGGGCGAGGACGCACAGTCCGTGCTCGAGAAGGCCGTGGCTCTCGAACCCGCGCTGCAATCGATGGTCGAGCGCGGCCAACTGGATGGTTTCGATGATCCTGCTCGTTACCTGCCGCCCCGGTCGCTCCAGGAGCATCGCAGGGCTGCGCTCCCGGCTCCCGAGGAACTCCGGCTGGCACTCTCCGACGCAATGGTCGGGACCCCGTTCAAGCCCGGAGTGTTTGAGCCATTCCTGGCCGACGTCGAGCGCGCCCGGCAGCTTGCAGCGCTGGAGCCGCGCGATCTCGCCGGGACCCCGCTGGAGTCGCGCGTCAGTTCTCTGCTGCTGCAACGCGATGGTCACTGGACCGGCCTCGTAACGCTTACCCGCCTCAATGATCCGGCCGCGCTGCAACAGATGGCTGCAGACACGCCTGGGGTTACCCTGCTCGACCTGCAGCAAGCGTCCGAGGACCTGGTCGCACACCAGCGCGATCGAATCCTGTGGTGCCTCGCAATCTCGGCCGTCCTGCTGATCGTCGTGGTATTCGTCGCGCTGCGCGACGCCGCACGCGTTCGTCGGGTACTTGCGCCGATGGCACTGACGACCTTGATCCTTGTGGCGCTGTTTCACGCCGCGGGCGTGTCGCTCAGTCTCTTCCACCTGATAGCGCTGGTGCTCGCCGCCGGACTTGGACTGGACTACGCGCTTTTCTTCGAGCACGCCGCAGACGACCCGGCTGAACAGCGCCGCACGCTGCACGCGGTGATTGTCTGCTCGCTGTCGACTTTCCTGGTCTTCGCGCTGCTGGGGCTCTCTACGATGCCTGTGCTGCGTGCCATCGGCCTCACCGTTGCCGCCGGAGTCGTGCTCAACTTCGTACTCGCCCTGCTGCTCACTCGTCCGCGAGGCCCAGCGACAAATGGCCGTTGACCCACGCATCCCGGACCTCATTCCACATGCAGGCGCCATGTGCCTGCTCGAGCGCATCGAGTGCTGGGACGACTCCGGAATCGTGCTCACGACCTCCACCCATCGCGACCCGGGCAATCCGCTGGTCGGGCCCTCGGGGCTGCGCTCGATCCACCTCTGCGAATACGGGGCGCAGGCGATGGCCGTGCATGGCGGGCTTGCGGCGCAAGCACGCGGCGAGGGCGCACTGCCGGGCATGCTGGTGTCGCTACGTGACGTCGAGCTCCATTGCCGCTTTGTTCACGACCTGGATGGCGACCTGCGCGTGGAGGCGCAGCGCATCCACGCCAGTGATTCGGCCTGGCAGTATTTCATCCGCGTGACCCATGCAGGCAAGCTGCTTGCTCAGGGTCGTGCTGTCGTCTCGGCGAAACCGGTCAGCTGACCATCTTTTCGATCAGAGCCGGCCCCGAATGGTGGTCTTGCCCCGCAGACCACCGCGGCGGCGGAATCCAAGAGGATCAGGCGGCGGATTCGACCAGCATGCCCGCGGGTGCCGCTCCAGTGCGGACCTCGATCAGCCCCAGTACCGCGCTGGCGTCCAGCCCCGGATTTTCGGCGCAAGCCATGATGACAATCTCGCGCGCGAGTTCGTCGAGCTGACGGGTCGTATCGCGTATACGCGCCTCGAACGCCGCGTCGTCCAGTGAGTCACGCAGGCCGCGGTTCAGCTCGGCGAACCACGCGAGGCGCCCCTGGTCGAGCAATGCCGGACGGTTCCGCCGCATGCTCTGGGCTGACCAGGTCCGCATGAAGTCCTGCATCGCGGAATTGAGCGCCATGCTGCCCTGCAACTCATCGCGCAGGCTAGAGAGCATCGGCAGGTCCGTCAGCCGATGCTGGAAAAACAGTTGGCACAGGACTCCCCAGTAGTACGTGTAGTCCCAGATCACCTTGATCGGCAGCACCTCCGGATCGCCGAATATCCGGTACTGGTCCCGGTACAACGACATGGTGCTGTCGTAGAAAGACATGAAGAACTGCTCGTAGATGCGCGCATAGGCGGCGACGGGCTGGCCCGCACGATCGCGCGCGATGAGTTCCGTTATGTAGGTGTTCGAGATTGCGATGAAGTCGCCGCCCGGGGAATAGAACGGATCGAGAAAGACGCCGGCCTCGCCGGTGATCGCCCATCTCGAGCCGGAAAAAAGCTTCCTGCAGCCGTAGGAGAAATGCTTCAGGAACGCGAAATCCTGCAGAAGGTCCCGCTTCGACTCGATGTCGTCCGCGAGCAGAGGCTGGAACTCGCGCAGCCACTCCATTGCGCGCTCAAAACTGTTGATCCGACGCAGCGGGTGAATACGACCGTCGGCCACGATTCCGACCGAGTGTGAACCCGACGCCAATGGAATCAACCACACCCAGTAGCCCTCGCCGACCAGGTGATTGGTCGACAGCCACCGGTCCGGGGGGTCGCAACGCTCGCGCCACGATACGTTGCTCGACCATTCGTTTACGTCGATGCGCGCACCGATGCGAAACCATGCGCTGTTGACGTCATGATCGTTCTCGAGTGCGAGGCCGAGCTTGCGCTTCAGGATGCCTGCGCGCCCGGACGCATCGACCAGCCAGCGCGCGTCCAGCTCAACTGTCGCTCCCCCACGCTCGTATCGGACTGTGTGCGCACCATCGTCGACTCCCAGGTCGACGTCGCGCACGCTGACGCCGTCGATGAACCGAACGCCTGCCTCGAGCGCCCGAACGCCGAGAAAGTTCTCGAATATTCCGCGATCGATCTGGTAGGTGGGTGTAGAGAGGTACTTTCTAACCCCGATTTCCTGGACGGCATCGATGTCGCGCCGACCTTCGGAGGAAAAGAACCGGAAGCCGAACTTCTTCAACTGGCGGCTGGAAAGATGATCCTTAAGGCCAAGCACGGTGTCGAAGTAGTGCGCGGCGATTTCGACCGAGGACTCGCCGACCTTGTGCGCGGCCTCGGGCACCGGATGCCGGTGCCGCTCGAGCACTACGATACTGAGGTCCGGGAAACGCTGCCGCAACTGCAGCGCCAGCGTGAGCCCGGCCAGTCCTCCGCCGAGGATTGCAACGTCAGTCTTCATCGAAGCCCCCGGCATCTGGAAAATCGATAGCCAACTCGAGCGACAGGGCTGGGCTCAAACCGACACCGATCGTCCGTCGCTCCGATCGCGCAAGCGTCTCGAGAAAGGGCAGGCAGGCTGCCATGGCATTGCCCGCAACGATTTCGGCATTGCAGTCCAGGGCCACGGTTCTTTCCCCTCCTCGCCCGGTCCGCCAACGGACCCGGGCCAGCGAGTTTGCCTGTGCGCGGGGCGAAACGACCACTCCGGCCCCGACGATACCGCGACTCGACACCATGCTGGCCAACGGGCCGCGTGCCTCAATGTCGTAGGCCACCAGCAAGACGGCACGGCCGCCGCACTCCGCCTGAACCAGCGCCTCGAGCAGCCCTTCGCCGAAAGTGTCACCGAAGGCCGTCAGTGCGGTGTAAGGCTCGTAGCATCCCGTGCCGATCGTCCAATAGCCCGCCGCCGCATTGTGCACCGAGTTGTGGAAGCGGATCGGTGATATGAGTGTCGGCGTCCTGACCAGCGTCTCGCTCATGTAGTCGCTGATGGCCAGGTCACCATACGTGGACGCGAAGACGCTGGGCAACTCCTTAGGGTCCGCGCCGGCGCTCTCGCAGGCGCGGCCGGCCACCTCGAGCGCAATCGCGACGGTGTCCGGAGCGCGACGCCGCTCGGTCGGCCCAAGGAGTGTCGGCGCCGGCCGTGGGGCCGGTTGCTCGGGCGCGGTAGCCTCGCCGCGCAGCACCTGGGCCGCGATCTGCCAACCGGGCATACGCGGCGCCCAGAAGGAAACTCCGTTCACGTATGCGGTGAGAGTGCTCATGGCGTCCTCACTCGTGCCGCGTCTTGCCAAACAGCAGCGAGCAGTTGCTGCCGCCGAAGCCGAACGAGTTGCTGAGCGCGTACCGCACCTCAGCCGATTCGTTGCGGATGCGAATCTGCGGGCCGCAGGCCGGATCGAGTTCGTGCGCGTTCAGGGTGCCGGGCACCAGGCCGGTGTCCATCGCCAGGAAAGTAATCACCGCCTCCACGATGCCGGCGGCCCCCAGCGTGTGGCCCGTCCAACCCTTGGTCGAACTCGCGAGCGTCCGCGCGGGGACCATGTCGGCCACGAGCCGCGCCTCGACTTCGTCGTTCTTCTGGCTCGCTGTCCCGTGGAGGTTGATGTAGTCGATGGCGTCCGGCGTCAATTCGGCACGCGCCAGCGCATCCTGGACCGCCAGCCGGGCGCCGAATCCCTCCGGGTGCGGCGACGACATGTGATGTGCGTCGCTCGACTCGCCGTACCCGAGCAGCCAGGGACCTCCCTCGCCGTCGCGCTCGAGCAGCGCAAAGCCGCCCGCTTCGCCGAGGCTGATGCCGCGTCGCGCGCGATCGAACGGTCGGCAGGGCTCCGAGGACACGAGTTCCAGCGAATTGAAACCGAACAGAACGCTGCCGCAGAGTGAATCCACCCCGCCGACGACCGCCGCGTCAGCCAACCCCAAACGCATGAGCCGCTCCGCCTGGGCGAAAACCTTTGCGCTGGAGGAGCACGCGGTCGCCACCGTGACAGCCACACCCTCGAGACCGAGTGCCGCCCGCACGAAATCGCCAAGCGAGTGTGGCGTGTGCACGATGGGACGGCGGAGATCCTCGGGATACCGGCCGTCCGGCAGCAACCGTCGGTAGGCCTCCTCCGTCGCCCCGATGCTGGAGGTGGAAGTGCCCATGACCAGCGCGACACGGTCGGCGCCATAGCGATCACGAGCTGCCGTTGCACGCTCGAAAAAGCCGTCCGATGTCAGCCCGAGCCACGCGAGGCGATTATTGCGGCAGTCCCAGTCGGCCAGCCGGCCGGGCAGTTCGACCGCCTCCACGCCCGGCACGCGGCCGATCCAGGTCGGCAATGGCGATTCGCCGAAGTCGTTCGGCCGCAGTCCGCTGCGAAGCTCGCTCAGGGCAGCCGCCAACTCCGGCAGTCCGATTCCGGCAGCACACGCGATCGAGTGCCCCGTGACGCGAAGCGGCGTCATCAGGCCGTTACGCCGCCGCCCGTTTCTGCTGAACGTAGTCCGACAGGACCCGCAGGGAGGCGAAGATCCGCTTGTTGTCCTCGTCGTCGGCCTTGAGCTGCACGCCGTAGCGCTTGGAGATTTCGAGCGCCAGTTCGAGTGCGTCGATGGAATCGAGACCCAGCCCGGAACCAAAAAGAGCTCCATCCGGATCGATGCCCTGCGGCTCGATGCCCTCGAGGTTAAGCGCCGATACGATCAGTTCGGCCAGTTCCTGCTGTTCGGGTGTCTGTGGTTCAGCCATTTTCACACTGGGCGTCATGGCCCGGGGAATGCCTATTTCCGTCGAGTGTATCATGTGACCTGCAGCGAGCCAGCGAGCGAACCCCGTGCCCAGGATCGACCCTTTTTCTGATGCCGTTTCATCCGCGCAGACACCATGCGTGGGTCCTGACACGTCGCCTCCGCCCAGGCCGGCCCCAACCCTGCGCGTTACCTACTCGAGCCTCCGGACCGAAGGCGCCCTTGGCGACGACGTCCTCGCTGCGATCGTTTTTGGTGGCAAAACGCACTGCCCGGACGACCCGCGGTGCCTGCGCATCGACCTGGAGCCGCTTGCCGGAGCCGGCTTGAGCGAAGTCTGGCGCGGGGCGGGTCCGGCCAGGATCGGTACGGCAGGCCCGATTCGCCACGTGGATGACGGCCAATGCCTCGCCGGCTGGATCGAACTCGAGGAGAGACGCTTCGGCGGGCTCGTCGAAGCCTCCGAAGCGGCCTACCGGGGCTTGCTGCAATTCCATGCGCAGTCGCCGTTCAGCCACCTCTGGCGCATCTGGAATTTCATCACGGACATCAACGAGGGTGAGGGCGACGAGGAACGCTACAAGCTCTTCTGCCTCGGTCGTGCGCGCGCGTTCGCGGCGACGCATGCGACATCGCCCGGCATCGGTTACCCGGCGGCGAGCGCCGTCGGAAAGCCAAAGGGTGCGCGCACGCTGCAGGTCTGCTGGTTGGCCGGACGCGGACCCGGCGAGACGCTCGAGAACCCCCGCCAGGTGAGCGCCTATCACTATCCGCGCAAGTACGGCCCCGCCGCACCAAGCTTTTCGCGCGCGATGCTGACGCCGCACCCCATGCTGCTGATCTCGGGCACGGCCAGCATTGCTGGGCACGCCTCGGTGCACCCGGGCGATGCGGTGGCGCAACTCGAGGAGACCCTCGCCAATCTTGATGGTTTACTCCGGCAGGCGCACACGCGTTCCGGTTTTGGCTCGGCGCGGCTCGGTCCGGAGAGCCTCGTCAAGGTTTACCTGCGCAATGCCACCGACGCCGCTGCTATCGAGAGCAGGCTGCGCGCGCGTCTCGGTCAAGCGGTCCCGTTCCTGATCCTGGCTGCCGACATCTGCCGGTCCGAACTGCTGCTCGAAATCGAGGTCGTGCAGCGCAGCGGCGAAGTGCTCAGCGCTTGAGGGCCGCGAGCAGCCGCGCCCGCGGCAACTTCCCGACTTCGTTGCGCGGCAGGCGGGGAACCAGCAC
>JALHTE010000136.1 GCA_022865595.1 Steroidobacteraceae bacterium
GCGGACAGAAGTGCTCGGCCGCCTCGCGGCTATACGTCGAGCAGACTGTAGCGGACGGGCTTCTCGAGCGGATTGCGGCCCTGGTCGCCGCCATTCGCATCGGCGACCCGCTGTTGCGAGAGTAATGGCTTGGCCCGGTGGTCAACGCGACCGCGTACGCGAACTACGCTCGCTATGTCGACGAGCTGGGCAGCGGCGGTGCGCGTTTACTCGCGGGCGGGCGCCAGCTGCGCGAGGACAGGCTCGGACGCGGGTACTACGTCGAGCCGGTGCTCGCTGAGGCGGATCTCGGCCACCGCCTCTGGAGCCACGAGATGTTCCTGCCGATCCTGATGGTGCACCGCTTCCGAAACCGGGACGATGCCATGGCGCTGGCCAATGATTCCGATCTCGGCCTGACCGCCGGATTCTACGGCGCGGCGGACGAGGTGTCGTGGTTTCACGAACACATCGAGTCGGGCGTCACCTACGCCAACCGACCGCAGGGTGCGACGACCGGGGCCTGGCCTGGATACCAGCCGTTCGGTGGCTGGAAGGGGTCGGGTTCCACCGGCAAGGCGATTGCGTCCTTCTACTACGTCGCGCAGTACATGCGGGAGCAGTCGCGCACGGTCGTGGATCACGGATGACCCGGTTTGTTTCGCTGGCCGCGGCGATCGAGCAGTTCGTGCCCGACGGGTCGTGCATCGCGCTGGAAGGTTTCACTCACCTGATCCCGTTCGCGGCCGGGCACGAGATCATCCGGCAGTCGAGGCGGCGGCTGCACCTCGTGCGAATGACGCCCGACATCGTCTACGACCAGATGATCGGCATGGGTTGCGCGAGCCGGCTGACGTTCTCCTGGGGCGGCAACCCGGGCGTGGGCTCGCTGCACCGCCTGCGTGATGCCGTCGAGAAGGGCTGGCCGACGCCGCTGGAACTCGACGAGCACACGCATGCGGGCATGGCTGCGGCGTATTGCGCCGGCGCGGCACGACTGCCGTTCGGCATGCTTCGCGGCTACATCGGCACCGACCTCGTGGATGTGAACCCGAGGATACGAAGCGTCGAGTGTCCGTTCACCGGCGAGCGTCTGGCGGCGGTGCCGGCCATCAACCCGGACGTCACGATCCTGCACGCGCAGCGCGCCGACCGAGAGGGCAACGTGGCCCTGCACGGGATCGTAGGTGCGCAGCGCGAGGCGGCTCTCGCGGCCACTGCGCTCGTGGTGACAGTGGAGGAAATCGTCGAATCGTTCCCGCCGGCGATGAACTCGATCGTGCTGCCGCACTGGGTAGTGAGCGCGGTCGCGCACTGTCCCGGCGGCGCCTATCCCGCATACGCGCAGGGGTACTACACGCGAGACAATGCGTTCTACCAGCGCTGGGACGGTATTGGCCGGGAGCGCGAAGGGTTCCAGGCCTGGATGCAGGCACACGTGCTCGCGAGCCGCGACCACGCGGGGTTCCTGGCCAGCCTCGGGAGCGAGGCATGAACGACTGGTCGCGGGACGAGATGATGACCGTGGCCGCGTCGCGGCTGCTCTGGGACCAATGCGTGTGCTTCGTGGGCATCGGTATGCCGAGCGCGGCCTGCAACCTGGCGCGGCTCACGCACGCGCCGGGCATTGTGCTCATTTACGAGTCGGGCACCATCGGTACGCGACCGGAGGTCCTGCCGCTCTCGATCGGCGACGGGGAACTCGCCGAGACGGCGAGTTGCGTGATACCGCTACCGGAGGTCTTCAGCTATTACCTGCAGGCAGGCAGGGTCGACGTCGGATTCCTGGGGGCGGCCCAGGTCGATCGCCACGGCAACCTGAACAGCACCGTGATCGGACCCTACGGTTCGCCCTCGACAAGGCTTCCCGGGGCCGGCGGAGCGCCCGAAATCGCGGCGCATGCGCGCCGGACATTCGTAATGTTGAAGGCCACACGCCGGAGTTTCGTCGAGCGTCTCGATTTCCGGACCAGCGCCGGGTTCCTCGAAGGCGGAGACGCGCGGGAGCGCTCCAGTGCCAGGGGTGCCGGACCGCTGTCTGTGATCACCGACTTCGGTGTCCTTGCGCCGGAACCGCGGACACGCGAACTGGTGCTCGACGCACTGTTTCCCGGTGCCACGCTCGAGGAGGCGCGCGCCGCGGTCGGATGGCCGTTGCGGACTTCGATCGCGGTGGGCCAGCTGGAACCGCCAGGCGCGGACGAACTCGAGACCCTGCGCGAGCTGCATGCCCGCACCCGCGAAGCGCACACGCGCCGCGTGCGACTGCCCGTGTAACGGGCCGGATTCAAACCTGAGGAGAGCATCATGCGCAACCAGCACATCAGGACCGAGCTTCCGGGTCCCAGGGCTCGCGCGCTGCTGGAGCGCGACCGACTCGTTGCCTCGCCTGCCTACCCGCGCGACTACCCGTTCGTGATGTCCCACGGGCGCGGTACCGAAGTGTGGGACGTGGACGGCAATCGATTCCTGGACTTCGCCGCGGGCATTGCGGTGTGCGCGACCGGGCATGCGCACCCCGAGGTCGTGACTGCAGTGAAAGACGCAGCCGACAAGTTCCTGCACATCTCGAGCGACTACTGGCACGAGGGTTTTACGGCACTGAACGAGCGCATCGCGGAAATCGCCCCGATGGGTGAGCCGGTGATGAGCTTCCTCTGCCAGTCGGGTACCGAGTCGGTCGAGGGAGCAATCAAGCTCGCGCGTTACGTGACGGGCCGGCCGAGGTTCATCGGATTCCTCGGGGGATTTCACGGCCGCACGATGGGATCGCTGTCGTTTACCTCGAGCAAGTACACGCAGCAGAAGGGCTTTGCGCCGACGATGCCCGGCGTCACGCACGTGCCGTACCCGAACCCGTACCGACCACTGCTCGCCGGCGCCGACCAGGGCAAGGCGGTGCTCGATTACATCCGGATGCTGTTCGAACGCAACGTCCCGCCGAGCGAGGTCGCTGCGATCCTGGTCGAGCCGTTGCAGGGCGAGGGCGGTTACATTGTCCCGCCCGCGGGTTTCCTGTCGGGCCTGCGCGCGCTCTGCGACCAACACGGCATCCTGCTGATCTGCGACGAGGTGCAGTCGGGCATTGGACGGACCGGCAAGATGTTCGCTATCGATCACTGGGGCGTGCGCCCGGACATCGTGACCAGCGCGAAGGGCCTCGGCTCGGGGCTGCCGATCGGCGCCGTGATAGCAAAACGGTCGATCATGGAAAAGTGGGCGAGGGGCGCGCACGGCAACACCTACGGCGGCAACCCGATCAGCTGCGCGGCGGCGAACGCCACCATCGACCTGGTTAGGCGCGAGTACATGTCCAACGCTGCGCGAATGGGCGAGCACTTCATGGGCAGGCTGCGCGAGCTGGCACGCGACTACCCCTGCATCGGCGAGGTGCGTGGCCAGGGGTTGATGATCGGCATGGAGTTGATCGAGCCGGACGCTGAGCGCACGCCGGCCAGGGCGCTATGCGAAGCGCTGGTCACCCGTGGCTACTACAACGGGCTGATCCTGCTCTCCTGCGGGGTGAGCACGCTGCGCTTCATGCCGCCGCTGTGCGTGACGGCGGCCGAAATCGACGAGGCCGTGCAACTGTTGCGCGTGAGCCTCGACGAGGCGCTTGCTGGGTGCAAGGCTTGAGGGGCGCGGCGGCTACGACCGGCGCTGGTGCTGCTGCCGCGCCGAATCAGGGTGGCGGGGCGTATCGCCCGTAGCGCTTCAGCAGTTCGACCAGCCGGTCGTGGGGCAGCGCTGGCGTGAAATGTCCGTCCTGGCCGTGCATGTCGCGCGCGGCCACCATCGCATTGACGATCGCTTCCTCGGTGGCCTGAACGGCCGCAATGAACAGTGGATCGAGGTAGTCGTTGCCGAGAGATTCCAGTTGGACGAACGACCCGCCATTGACTGCAGCGGCATTCGCTGTCGAAAACGCAATGAACATGTCGCCGGAACCGTTGCCAGCGAAGCTGCCCATGCGGCCCAGCGCCAGCGACGCCCGTTTCGCAACACGCTTGAGCTGGGTCGGAAGCAGCGGAGCGTCGGTTGCGAGAACCACGATGATCGAGCCCGAATCACCGTGCGGTGGCGCGGTATTAGCGGAGTCACTGACTGGAATGTCCTGTCCGACCGGAACGCCGGCGATCCGCAGCGTTTCACGCGTGCCGTAATTCGCTTGCACCAGCGCACCGAGCATGTACTTGCGGTCGCCAACCATTGTGCTCCGCGACGAGGTGCCGATCCCGCACTTGAATTCGTGGCAGCTCATGCCGGTGCCGCCGCCGACGTTGCCTTCCACAACCTGGCCGCCCTTGGCCTGGTCGAGCGCCTGCCAGGCGTGCTCGGGACGCACGTGGAACCCGTTGATGTCGTTCAGGTCGCCGTCCCAGGTTTCCGCGACCACCGGCAGCGACCACCAGTAGCCAGACGAATCGGCAGCGCCCGCACGAATCCGCCACGCGATGACCGCGTCGCGAACGACGCCTACGCTGTAGGTGTTGGTCAGCATCACCGGTCCCTCGAGTTGGCCCGACTCTTCGAGCCACGCGGAGCCGGTCATTTCGCCATTCCCGTTCAGCGGGAACCATGCTCCGTAGGCAGGTGTGTCCAGCGACTGCCTGCCTCGCGGCAGTACAGCGGTCACACCCGTGCGTACCTTGCGACCGCCCGGCAGGTCCTCGATCAGCGTGACCTGGCCAACGGTGACTCCGGCGACGTCGGTGATTGCGTCCAGCGCCCCCGGCGTGCCCTCGAACGGCACTCCAAGTTCGCGGGCCCGCGGACCATCCGCGACTGCCACGCTGCAGGTGGCGAGCAGGGCGAGGGCGGCTGTGGCTCGAATCATTGGTGGCTCCGGCGGTGGCTTATCGCTGACAATGCCCGACCGCGAGCTTAGCGAAGGATACGGCCGCAATGCATGCCGAATTGAGGGTGTCTCCGAATGTCTGCCGGCACCGGGCCGACTGCGCACGGGTAGTTTCCGGATGAACACCCAGGGCACTGTGGCCGGCGGGCCCGGCCGGGAACTTGGATTCTGGATGTGCACGGCGCTGGTCGTCGGTAACACGATCGGCATGGGAATATTCCTGCTTCCCGCATCGCTCGCACCGTATGGATTCAATGCGCTCATAGGCTGGGGCATCACGGTCACCGGCATGACGGTGCTGGCGCGGGTGTTCGCGCGGCTGGCCAGGGTCTTTCCGCAAGCCGACGGCCCATATGCCTACATGCGCTCGACGCTGGGCGAGTGGCCGGCGTTTCTCGCGCTGTGGTGCTACTGGATCTCGTGCTGGATAACGAATTCGGCTCTGGCGGTCGGTATCGTCGGCTACCTGGCTACGGCAGTGCCGCAGCTCGCTGGCGTTCCGCCACTTGCGCTCGCGCTCGCACTGCTGTGGCTGTTCGTTGCGCTGAACCTGCTCGGCGTGAAGACCGGTGGCCAGGTGCAGGTAGCGACGACGGTGCTGAAGCTGGTTCCGATGGCGGTCGTCATCCTGCTTGGCGCCTGGTTGCTGCTGAGCGAGCCGTCCACCTATGCCCAGAATCCACCGACGACGCCCTTGAGCTTTGGCGGGATGCTGGCAGCCTCGACAATCGCGCTCTACGCGATGCTGGGCGTGGAATCGGCGACCGTCCCGGCCGGGCGAGTGCGCGACCCCGGGCGAACAATTCCCCGCGCGACGATGGCCGGTACGCTGCTCACGGCCGTGATCTATGTGGTGGTATCGGCCGTGGCGATCACGCTGATCCCGCAGCAGGAACTCGCTGCCTCTGAGGCGCCGTTTGCAGACCTTCTCAACCGCTTCCTCGGCCTGGGCAGTGGCCGCTGGCTCGCCGTGTTCGTCGTCGTGAGCGGGCTCGGAGCCTTGAACGGCTGGACACTGCTGGCCAGCGAACTCACGCGAACCATGGCCAGCCACGGCCTGCTGCCACGCCGGCTGGATGCGCAGAATGGCCGCGGCGCGCCGATGGCAGGCCTGCTTGTCACTGGGGTCCTCGCCACCGCGATGGTGCTGATGAACTACAGCAAGTCGCTGGTCGAGGGATTCACATTCCTGACGCTGGTGGTGACGGCCGCGAACCTGCCGCTCTACCTGTGCTGCGCGCTGGCGCTCGTCGTGCTGTGGAAGAGGGGCGAGGCCCGACCGTCGCGTGACCTGATGGTGCTTGGCATCCTGGGCAGTGCCTATGTGGTCTTCGCGCTGTTCGGCATGGGACGCGAACCATTCCTGTGGGGCCTGGCGCTTGCCGCGGTGGGCGTGCCGGTGTTCGCGGTGCTGCGCGCGCGGCGCCAGCCGGATGCCGGCTAAGGCGACTTGAGCACGGCGCCTGCGGCATTGCGGCCGCTCGCGCCGCCGAGGCCGCCGCCACCGTGTACGCCGCTGCCGCAGAGGAACAGCCCGTCGATCGGCGTACGGTGATCAGACCAGCCCGGCATCGGGCGCATGAACAGGATCTGGTCCAGGATCAGCTGGCCGTGGTTAAGGTCGCCCTCGGTAAGGCCCCAGGTCTGCTCGAGGTCCAGCGGGGTGATCGACTGGACCTCGCGCACGCGCTCGCGGAAGCCGGGGAACCGGGCAGCAACGGTGTCGATGGCCAGGCTTTCCAGCGTGGTGCGCTGCTCCTGCCAGTCGCCCTGCCTCAGCAGGTAAGGTGCGAACTGGAAGTGGATGGACACGACGTCGCCGGCAGTCGTGATTTCCAGGTACGGCTCGCGCGAGATCTCGCCGTACTTCGCCGCGTCGTAGGCGCGCTCCAGGTACTTGAGCGTGGGGGCGATCACCAACGTGCCGTCGGGCAGCCCGTGGCCACCCTCTGTGCGTACGTGCAGCTTCGCCACCGAGCCGCGCATCTTGATCGACTGCGTCTGCCAGACGAACTCCGGCGGCAGCTCCGGCGCACCGACGAGGCCGAGCAGGGTGTGGCGCGGGTCCGCCCCGGACAGGATGACGGCGGCAGTGATTTCCTCGCCGCTCTCGAGGCGCACTCCAAGGGCCTGCTGCCTTTCGACCAGGATCTGCGCGACGGGCGCACCTGTGCGCAGCTGTCCGCCGGCGGATTCGAGCGCCGCGACCAGCGACCCGGCGATACGCTGCGTGCCGCCAGCGACCGGCCGGTGCGCTGGTCCGCCGCGATTGAGCCAGTTGTGCAGCAGCGTATAACCACCACCTGCCGACATCGAGCCTATGGTCACGCCGTGCACAGCGAGCGCACCAATCGCGGCCTTGAGCGGTTCGGACTCGAACCACTCCTCGGTAAATTCGGTCGCCGACATCGGCAGGAAGCGCATGAAACGGAACATGTCCTTGCGCCCGAGCCTGCGCAGTTTCCATGCGAGCGTCGCCAGCGGCCGCCCTTGCGCAAGGATGTCCGCATTGGCCAGGCGCGGCATCGGTGTGCGTTGTGCCAGGTCGAGGAAGCGCGCCGCCCTGTCCATGTACCCGACGAATTCCGGCCAGCGCTCCGCGTCCCGCGCCGACAGCCTGCGGATTGACTCGAGCGTGGCCGCATCGTCGGCGCTGGCCGACAGCCGCAGCAGGCCACCGTCCGGCAGCGCGGATACATAGGTGGGAATCGATGCGGAATCCGCCGCATAGCCGTGCCGCACGAGGTCGAGACCGGCCACGATGTCGGCACGCAGGCGGCCGCCCGGGTGCAGCGGCTGCAACGCGAAGGAAGCCGGCGTCGTGCTTGCGGCCAACTGCCCGCCCGGCACGCTGCGGCGCTCGAGCACCAGCACCTTTCGGCCGGCCTTTGCCAGGTACGCGGCGGAAACGAGGCCGTTGTGGCCAGCGCCGATGACGATCACGTCGGGTTTCGTCATGCTGGGGTCTACCGCCAGTCCTTGAGTGCTTCCATCGCCGCGAGCCTGCCGTTCGCGCCCATGATGCCGCCACCCGGATGCGCACCCGAGGCGCCGTAGTAATAGCCGGCCAGCGGCGTGCGGAAGTCGGCCCATTGTGGCGCCGGGCGCAGGAAGAACAGCTGGTGCAGCGAAAGCTCGCCGTGGAAGATGTTGCCGCCCGTTATGCCGGCGATGTCCTCGATGTCCTTCGGCGTGATCACCTGCTTGCCGACGATGGCACGGCGGATGTTCGGCGCATAGCGCTCGATGGTGGAGACAACGGTCTCGCCGAATGCCTCTCGCCTGGCGTCGTTCCAGCCGCCCTCGATGTCGTAGGGTGCGTACTGCACGAAGCAGGACATCACGTGGTGACCTGGCGGCGCCATGTCGCGGTCGATCATCGACGGGATGATGGCGTCGATGTACGGGCGCTGCGAGAACTGGCCGTACTTGGCGTCGTCGTAGGCACGCTCGATGTAGTCGATGCTCGGACTGAACGAGATCGCTCCGCGGTGCAGCGGACCCACGCCCGGCAGGCACGTGAACTGAGGCAGCTCCGACAGCGCGATGTTCACCTTGCCCGACGATCCCCGGACGCGGAAGCGGCGGATCGCCTCGGTGAATTCTTCGGGAAGGTGCTGCGGGTCGACCAGCTGCAGGAAGCTGCGCTTCGGGTCCACCGCG
This sequence comes from Steroidobacteraceae bacterium, assembly GCA_022865595.1. GTDB lineage: Bacteria > Pseudomonadota > Gammaproteobacteria > Steroidobacterales > Steroidobacteraceae > RPQJ01. The sequence goes on from JALHTE010000136.1 coordinate 8,501, forward strand.
GACATGACGACGCGGGCCTCGAGCTCGTCGCCATTCTCAAGCGCAACGCCGCTGGCACGGCCACCCTTGACCAGCACCTTCGCGACCGGCGCACTGGTGCGGATCTCGACGCCCAGCGCCCTTGCGGAACGTGCGATCGCCTCTGCGACGCCACCGGTGCCGTTCTTGGCAAAGCCCCAGGCGCGGAATGCGCCGTCGATCTCACCCATGTAGTGGTGCAGCAGCACGTAGGCGGTGCCCGGTGAACGCGGCCCCAGAAACGTGCCGATGATGCCGCTGGCGGACTTGGTGCCTTTCAGCGGATCGAATTCGAACCACTCGTCCAGCAGGTCGCCGGCGGACTGGGTCGTGAGTTTCGCAATCCGGTAGCGCTCCTGTTCGCTCAAGCTGGCGCCGTAGCGGCCGAGCTTCAGCAGGCCAGCGAGGTCGCGCCAGCTCATCGAGGACGGGTCGGGCGGCACGATGCTGAGAATGGGCTTGATCGCCTTGGCGGCACGCGCCATCACTCGCGAGTACTCGTCCGTGGCTTCGGCATCGCGCGGCGAGTGACGGTAGATTTCGCGGCGCGTCAGGTCATGGTCGTCCCATCCTGCCAGGTAGTCGCCGTTGTCCATCGGCGTGACCGTGCTGGGCAGCGGCAGGATCTTGAGGCCGTGCCGCGGCAACTCGAGGTCGCGGATGATCTCCGGGCGCAGCAGGCTGACGACGTAGGAGAACTCTGTGAACCGGTAGCCGGGAAAGATCTCGCGGGTGACGGTGGCGCCTCCGACGCGGTCGTTTCGTTCGAGCACGACGACCTTCTTGCCGGCGCGTGCCAGGTACGCGGCTGCGATCATGCCGTTGTGGCCCGCGCCTATCACGATCGCGTCATAGCGGGCGGCGCTCACGTCGCGGCCTCGACCGGGCGGCACAGCGTTCGGCCGCGAGCCTTGCTGCGATGCGCGTTCATTTTCGTTTCCACGCGGGCTCATAGAACGGCAGGGCGACCACCGTGCCCGGCGCATGTCGTCTCTTGTGCTCGACCGTGACCTCGATGTTCAGGCGAGTGCCCGGTTCGAAGTGCGGCCGCTCGAGGTGCACCAGCGCAATGTATTTCTTCAGCACCGGCGACCAGGTGCTGGTCGAGGCATAACCGACCTGCCGCCCGTCGCGCATGACCGGGAGACTGCCGCGCACGGCCATGCCGGGAACCTGGGGCGGCAGGCCCGCCCCTGCGTAGGCGCGCTCCAGGCCTTCCCAGTCCACCTCCAGGCCCACCAGCTTCCAGGCGGAGCCCTCGCGGTGCTCGCGCTCCAGCGCCCGGCGGCCGACGAAGTAGCCAGGCTTGTCGAGGTTCACTGTCCAGCCCAGCCCCATCTCGTAGGGCGAGGATTTCTGACTCGCTATCCACGCGTGGTTTGCCGCGGTGTAATCGACGTCCAGCATGAAGAGCCCCGCCTCAACCCGCGCCATGTCCATGGCGAGGATGCCGCAGGGCACGATTCCGTAGTCGCATCCAGCCGCCATGATTGCGTCCCAGACGGGCAGGGCATCCGCTGCATCCATCCAGATTTCGTAGCCCAGGTCGCCGGTGTAGCCGGTCCGGGAAATGCTGACGGGCCGACCCTGCAGGCGGTTTTCGGCCATGCGGAAAAACCTGAGGCCGTCGAGCGAGGAGTCACAACATCGGTTCAGGATGGCGCGGGAATTCGGTCCCTGCAGGCTCAGCGCCGCCGTCTGCTCGGTGATCTCGGTGATCGTGGCCTGCATGCCGACCGCGTTCATGAAGAGCCAGCGCAGCGACGGCTCGGCCGCCGTGAGACGGAAGCTCTGCTCGCCCAGTCGCGTCACCGTGCCGTCGTCGAGCAGCTTGCCGTCGTCGTCGCACCAGCCGGTGTAATAGACCTGCCCGATGGCGAGCCTGGCGATGTCACGGGTAATGATCCGATCGAGCAGGCGCGCGGCATCGGGCCCCTCGATCAGGTACTTCATCAGCGGCGACACATCGATCAGCGCCGCTGCGTCGCGGATTGCCCAGTACTCGCGGTCGATACCGAGGTCGTAGGATCCTACGGTGATGCAACCACCCCAGCGTCGCCAGTTCTGCGGCAGGCAGAGCGGTGCGATGCGCTCGTGGAACGGCGTGCGCTTCAGCTGGTACAGGCTGTAGGGGTCCACGCTCAACGCAGCTCCAGTCGCAGGATGATTGCGGGGTGTCGGGCAGGCTCTCTCAATAGCTCGGCATTGGGCATGCGTGCAACCACGTACTACTGACGAAGACGGCGGGGCTGGCTGTTCATATCGCGGGACTGCCGGGTGCGAAAAGAGACGGGCCGATTTCTCGGCCCGTCTCCCGGTCGGTTCCGTTCCGTGCTGCTAGAACTCCTGCCTGAAGATCAGCCCAATCGTCCGCGGCTGGTTTGGCCCGGTGTAGGTCGTGTAGGGATGCGGGATCGAATAGCCTGGGTAGGCCGGTGGGTCGTTCCAGTACGGGTTGCCTGCCGATCCGCAGACCTCGACCGCGCACTCCTGGTACTTGAACAAGTCGGCACGCTCGTCAAACGCGTTGTCGATGTAGAGCGTCAGCGAGTACGGCCCTCTCCTCAGGGTTCCTGAAAAGTCAGCTACGCCGTATGCGTCCTGCTTGCCGGTGAACTGCCGGTTATACGGGAGCAGTTCGGCCTCGACATCGTTCTGGTAGACGTACGAGCCCTGCAGGTCGCCGTCATACTCACCGATCTTGAACGTATACCGCGCGATCAAATTACCCTTGAAGGTCGGCGTGACCGGAAGCCGGGTACCTTTCTTGGCCAGATTTTCCGGCTCGCAAGGATCCTCATCGATCGCCTGGCAGAAGTTCTGCGTGAGTTTCGGATCCAGCCAGGTTGCACCGGCCGAGAAGCGCCACTGATCGGTAGCAGCCCAGTCGACGTATGTCTCGATGCCGCTGATCTGGGCCTGGCCTGCGTTGCGGACGTTCGTGAGTCCGTTCTCGCCCAGGAACGAATACTGGAATTTATCCCATTCCTGTACGAACGCCGCTCCATTGAAACGAACCCGCCCGTCAGCCCATGTCGTCTTCCAGCCCGCCTCGTAGTTCGTCAGGTAGTCGGACTTGTAGGGCGGGAAGGTCCCACGCCGGTTCACGCCGCCGGGCCGGAAGCCCTCGGAGTACGTGAGGTACACCATGCGGTCCTCGTCGAACTTGTAGGCAAGATTGAACTTGGGAGTGCTTCCGCTTTCACTCGTGCTCTTGTTCAGGTTGACGCAGGGCGCGCCGTAGTATGAATTCCATGTCGCAGGATCGGACGGAACATACGCCGAATCTGGATCGTCAGGATCGACGTAGTACCCTGGACTGGGGAAACACTGCGACTCGCCCGTCCCCCCGGGGTTAAAGCCCTGGCTGAAGCCGAAGAAGCCCTTCAGGTCGTTGTTCGTGTGGAATAGCCGGATGCCGGCTGTTGCCGTCAGCTTGTCGGTGATGTCGTAGTACAACTCGCCGAATGCCGCGTAGCTGTCATCGGTACGTGTCTGCTCCGTCAGCCAGATCGTGTCCTTCCAGCCGGTGACCCAGTAATCCGTGGCCAGGTCGTCGACCATGTAGCGCTGCTCGATGCGGTGCTCGTCGGACTGCGCGAACAAGCCGCCGGTGAAGCGCAGACGATTGTCGCGCGGCGAACTGAAGCGCAGCTCATTGCTCCACATCTTGAAGCCGTCTTTGCCCTTGATGTACTGGGCCGGGTTGATGAGGTCGCCATCGTCATTGACCATCGACGAGCCGTAACCGCAGCACACGTCGTACCAGTAGGCGTAGTCGGAATAGTCGTTCCGCTCGTGCTGGTTTCGATCCAGGTAGGCGCCGGCGTAGACCATTTCCCAGTTGCCGATCTTGCCTTCCACGGTCAGCGAGGCCTGCACCCAGCTGTCCTTGGTTTCTTCCTTGAAGAAATGGGAGACCTTCAGGTCACCGATGGCCGGGTCGTAAGCAAACAGGCCGTTGATGTTGGCCACCTGGCCTATCACACCCGGCGTGATCGACCAGTTGTCGTTCAGGTCGATCTTGAGCAGCGCCCGCGCGCCATAGGTGTCGCCGTCGTTATAGTTGTTCTTGGCGAAATTGTGCCCTGGTTCGTGGTTCGTCATCGTGATGCCGGACGTCGGGAAAGTCATCTCGCCCTTCACGTTGTCGATGTAGCCCGGGGAGTGGACGTACCAGCCGACCAGTCTGACCGCGGCAGTGTCGCTGATCGGAATGTTGACGTATCCCTCGGCGGTGTATCCGGAATCGCCTTCCGAGACGTATGATCCCTGCAGGTCATAGCTGGCGCTGAACGCGCTTGTGTCGGGCTTGTTGGTGATGGTGCGGATCGTGCCGGACTGCGAGCTCGCTCCGTACAGCGTCCCCTGCGGGCCCGCCAGCATCTCGACGCGCTCGATGTCGTAGATGTGGATGTCGAGCGCGCCCACGATGGTCGTGATCGGCTGTTCATCGAGGTACTGGCCGACGCTCGGCATCGGGCCCGAGTGATTGCCGTTGTCGCCGCTCGCGACGCCACGCATGAACACGCGCGTGAAGCCTGGGCCGTAGCTCTGGACGCTCACGCTCGGCATGAACTTCATGTAGTCCGACATGTTGTTGATGCGCAGCTCTTCGAGCTTGGTCTCGCCGAATGCCTGGATGCTCATCGGCACTGCCTGCAGGTTCTCTGTCTGCTTTTGCGCGGTGACTACTACCTCTTCGAGCAGCGCGCTCTGCTCGGCGTCCTGGGCATGCGCCATTGGAACCCCGGCGAGCAGCAGCGGGGCCAGGGGCAGGGCGGTCGTCAGCCGACGCCCCGACATTCCTGCCTCCAGGCGTTGCAGCTTTCTCTTTCGGCTACGAGTCATTGCGAGCCCCCCATTTTTTTTTGGTAAATTTTCCGATTCTGTGCGCGAGTGCTAACCGGTTTCAACCTGATTCTGATCGAGACCAGGCCTCGAGCGCCTGGCCGAGAGCCTGCTCGAGTGGTCCAAGCCATGGCTGGTAGCGAGTCCATTGCTCCAGGGCATCGCGATAGATCGGCTGGCGAACCTGCTCGGAGCTGGCTGTACGAACGGCCCGTTCGTTCTCGTAGAAGCGCAGGCAGCCTTCCTCGAACGGCAGGCCGCAGTAGTCGAGCAGCCGGCGGACCTCGGTGTCCGTAACCTCGACCACGTTTTCGTAGATCGCACGGTGGATGCGGCCAGGAAGCACCTGGTCGAAGTGGGCCATCAGGTCCGTGTAGTCCCGGAAGTAGCGCCCGAGCTCGCCGAGGTCGTAGGAAAACCGGTTGCCACGAGCGAAGTGCTGCTTGAAGACCGAGAAACAGCAGCTCATGGGGTGCCGGCGTGCGTCGATGATCTTCGCATTCGGCAGGATCACGTGGATCAGCCCGGCGTGCATCCAGTTGTTGGGGTTCTTGTCGACGAAATAGGGGGCGCCTGTCTTGCGCTGAACGCGGGTGCTGTCCAGGTATCGCTCGCCCAGGGCTCGCAGCTGATCGCCGTCGAGCGTCGCCAGGACCCCCGGATACGCCGAAGTGTCATCGACGTCCGTGCGACCGCCGAGGTCTCGCACGATCGCGCCGATGTCGGGCAGTTCCATCGTGCCTTCCACGGACGAATGGCTGGACAGGATCTGCTCGAGCAGGGTCGAGCCCGCCCGTGGCATTCCGACGATGAAGATCGGGTCAGGCGCCTGTGATCCGTTGCCGGTGCGCGATTCGATGAATTCACGAGTGAACAAGGCCTTGGTCTGGCCGACCCGGTCGGCGACCGCGTCCCCGTCATAGAGGATGACCGACCGCCGCAGGCGATTGCCCTCGGCGTAGTGCTCGAAGGACTGCTGGTATTCCCCAGCGTCCTCCAGTGCCTTTCCGAGCGCAAAGTGGAAGTGAAACCGGTCGTCGGCCGACAGGTCGTCGCGGTCGAGCTGTCCGAGCATCTGCTCGATGTCCTGCGCCGAGAACCTTAACGTCTTCAGGTTCGCGAGGCTCCAGTACGCCTCGCCGAAGCCGGGGGAAAGCTCGACCGTGCGTCGATAAGCCGCAATGGATTCAGGTTGCCGGCCGGCGGTTCTGAGCGCGTGCCCGTAGCTGTGCCACACCTTGGGATGCGTCGGATACTGGTCGAGTACCTGCCGGTAGATCTCGACTGACTGCTGCACATCGCCCAGCCTGCCGAGAAGCGCCGCCTTCAGGTTGCGGCCGCCCGTGTCGCCCGGGTCTGCCTCGAGCAGGGTTTCTACCTCGCCGAGCGCGTCGGCGAAGCGATCCTGGCGCTGCAGGACCAGCGCCAGGTTGTGCCTGGCCGCATTGAAGCCCGGGGCAAGCTCGAGGCATCGCAGCAGCAGTGTCTCGGAATCACGGTAGCGACCCAGTCGCGCCGCAACCTCGGCAAGCATCCGGATCGCGACGACGTCGGTCGGGAAGCGCTTCAGGTGCTCCCGCAGCAGGTGCTCCGCGACGGGAATATTGCCTTCGCAGAGCGCCGCCGCCGGCGCGAGCAGGCGGGGGTCGCGGGTCGAAGCCTTGATGTGCGCGGAATACGCGGCGTCGGCAGCCTCCGTTTCACCGAGCGCGGTCAGGTGGTCGCCGAGCGCACGCCAGGCATCGCTCATTGCCGGCTTCAGCCGCACCGCGGCCTGCAGTTCAGCCACCGCGGCTTTGCTGTCTCCTGCCAGCCCGAGCGCGAGGCCCAGTTCGTAGTGAGTGGATACCCAGCCAGGGTACTCGAGCGCCAGGGGCTCGAGGATCGCCAACGCCTTCGGCGCGTCGCCGCGTGCGCGATGCGAGGCGCCCAGAATGATCGTTGCAACAGGGTGGCCGGGAGCGACCTTGAGGATTTCGCCGGCCTGTTCGGCGGCGAGGGCCGGATCCGAGACCAGCAGCTTCGCTGCGTGCGCGAGCGCCACATCGAGCGTACCGACTGGCTCCTGCGCGCCGCTCATGCGAGGGACTCAACTTTGACAGTGATTGCGACGAATGAAAGACTGCCCGCGCACGGTTGTCAAATGACCATTGCGTTGCCTGGGGCGCACTCGCGAGTCACCAGGGCCGTCAGGGGAAACTACTGAAGTGAAAAGAATCGTGTCCGGCGCGGCGTTGCTGTTTGCCGTGCTCCCGGCGCCCCTGTTCCGGAAGACGTTCGTGTTCTGGACCTGGCCGGCTACACCTGCCTGCCGGGCCTGATCGACATGCACACGCACCTGACCATGCGACCGGAGGAGTCGGCTGACGGGCCGGAGCAGTTCCGGGAAAAGGCCGAACTCGCGGTAGCTGGTGGCGCCGACCTGCTCAAGGTGATCGCATCCGGCGCGGTCTTCGCATATGGCGGCGTGCCTGGCCAGCCAGAGATGAGTCCCGAGGAGATCGCCGCCGTGGTCGAAGTCGCCCACCGGCACGGTCTCAAGGTAGCCGCACACGCGCATGGCGCGCAGTCCATACGGGAGGCGATCCTCGCCGGGGCCGACACGATCGAGCACGCGTCACTGATCGATGCCGCCGGCATTGAACTCGCACGGCAACGACAAGTCGCGCTGTCGATGGACGTATACAACGGCGACTACACGGACACCGAGGGGCGCCGGCAGGGCTGGCCCGAGGAGTTCCTGCACAAGAACACGGAGACGACAGAGGCGCAGCGGCTGGGCTTCACTGCCGCGCACGCGGCAGGCGTGCCCATCGTCTACGGCACCGACGCCTGCATCTATCCGCACGGACTGAACGCGCGGCAGTTCCCGATCATGGTAGAGCGCGGCATGACACCTATGGAGGCTATCCAGTCGGCGCAGCGCCTGTAACGGCCTGGAGTGATGCCTGATACATCAAATAGCATATCCCATAGTTTATAACAGGCTCAGGATAGTGCTAATGTCCCGTGGGCTTCCGAAGCGCCGCAATACCACCGGCGGGCCCGGTGATGTGCACGCCACGCTCTTGCCTTGAGAAATGATCGTTCCTGAAATACACCTGTCCGCCGTCCTGGTGGTGCTCGCATTGTGGCTTGCAATCGGGCTCTGCGGATTGCTGCGCCAGGACAGCCTCGCGCTGGTCGCGCGGGTACTCTTCCCACTCAGCGCGCTCACCGGGGCGGCGCTGGCCGTGATTGCCGCCACGAGCGTCGGAGCGCCGGTCGAGCGCGTGACGCTGCTGATCGGTCTTCCTGACTTGCCCATGCACGCGCGACTCGACGCGCTGTCCTGCGTATTCCTGTTCCTGCTCGGCGCCGCATCAGCAGGGATTTCGGTGTTTTCAGCGGGCTATTTCCGCAAGGGTCAGGGCACGGCGCCGGGGCTCCAGTGCCTGCAGTATCACTTGTTCCTCGCGGCCATGGGCTTCGTGCTGGTAGCTGACGACGCCTACGGATTCATGGTCGCGTGGGAGACGATGGCCCTGTCGTCTTATTTCCTGGTCACGGCCCAGCACAGCCTGCCCGAGATACGCCGCGCGGGATTCCTGTACGTCGTTATTGCGCACGTCGGCGCGCTGTCGATCCTGCTCAGCTTCGGTGTGATGCAGGGCGGGAGCTGGCAGTTCACGTTCGATGCCATGCGCGCGGCCCAGCTCTCGCCCGGCTGGGCGGCCGCGGCGTTCGGTCTTGCGCTGGTCGGTTTCGGCGCCAAGGCGGGCTTGCTGCCGCTGCATGTCTGGCTCCCCGAAGCGCACCCGGCGGCCCCGTCGCCGGTTTCCGCTTTGATGAGCGGCATCATGCTGAAGACCGCCGTCTACGGAATCCTGCGCGTCGTGTTCGACCTGCTCGGCGACCCGTTGTGGTGGTGGGGCCTCATTCCCGTACTGCTCGGGCTGGCAACCGCGCTCTATGGCGTGGTTTTTGCGGCGGTGCAGACAGACATGAAGCGGCTGCTCGCGTATTCGTCAATCGAGAACATCGGAATCATTTTCACCGGACTCGGCCTTGCGATCGTCTTTCACGGCGTTGGCATGCGGGCGCTCTCGGCGCTGGCACTTACGGCCGTGCTGTATCACGCACTCAACCACGCGTTCATGAAGAGCCTGTTGTTCCTTGGCACGGGCGCAGTGCTGCATGCAACTGGCGAGCGCAACCTGGGCCGGCTCGGTGGGCTCATTCACCGCATGCCGTGGGTCGCCTGGCTCATGCTGGTCGGGGTACTTGCGATTGCGGGACTGCCGCCTTTGAACGGCTTCGTCTCCGAGTGGCTGCTGCTGCAGTCGTTCCTGTTTGCGCAGCAGGTCCCGCACACGTTCGTGAACATGCTGCTGCCGCTCGGCGCGGCGGTCGTGGCGCTTGCCGCCGCGCTGGCGGCCTACGTGATGGTCAAGTTCTACGGCGTGGTCTTCCTTGGCCAGCCGCGGGAGCCGTCGCTTGCGAAGGCACAGGACGCTGGGCCGCTGGAGAAGGCAGGCCTGGCGTGGCTCGCCGCCGGATGCGTGTTGCTGGGTCTGCTGCCTGCGCAGGTCGTTCGGGGCCTCGGCTACGCCACGCGCCAGTTGACCGGCGAGGCCTTGCCGGTGACCGGCGGCTGGTCGTGGGTACTTACACCGTTGCCTGACCGGGAGGTGTCGTACACCCCAGTCGTGTTGCTGCTGGTGATCGCCGCCGTCGTTCTACTGGCGTTTTTCGTGGTCCGTCGCTTGTACCGCCGGCCGGTTCGCCGCGTGCCAGTGTGGGACTGCGGATTCGCCCGGCTGGATGCGCGGATGCAGGACACAGCGGAGGGATTCGGCCAGCCCATCAGGCACATCTTCGAGACATTCTTCCACCTGGATCGGCAGCTGCCGTCGCCGTTCGACGCGGCACCGAGATACCGCGTCGTGGTGGGGGACAGGATCTGGCGCGCCTTGTACGAGCCACTGGGCGGCATCGTGCAGCGCGCAGCCGACTCCGTGGCCTGGCTGCAGCAGGGCAGGATCTCGACATACCTGCTTTACAGCTTCATTACCCTTGTCCTGCTTCTGGCGGTGGGCCTGTGAACGCCATTGCGTGGTCGACCCAGGTGCTCGAGGTGCTCGCGGCGCTGGTCGTCGCGCCGCTGTTCCTCGGCTGGGTGAACATGTGCCGCGCATGGCTGCAGAACCGGCGTGCCCCGAGCCTGCTGCTCCCGTACCATGGATTGCGCAAGCTCTTTCACAAGGATGCAGTAATCCCCGAGACGGCGTCGCCGCTGTTCCGGGCAGCGCCGTACGTCGTTTTTGGCGCAATGGTCGCGGTGGCCGCCATCATCCCATCGATGGGCACACGGCTGCCGTTTACATCGGCAGCCGATGCAATCGCGCTGGTCGGGCTGCTCGCGGTGGCGAGGGTATTCCTGTCACTGGCCGCAATGGACATAGGCACGGCCTTCGGCACCATGGGCGCCCGGCGTGAAATGATGGTGGGCTTCCTCGCTGAGCCGGCCCTGCTGATGGTGATCTTCGTCGCTTCGCTGATTTCTGCAACCACCGCATTGCCACTTATCTCCGAGCGGCTGGCCACGCAGGCGCTCGGCCTCTACCCGAGCCTTGCCTTCACGGCGGTCGCTTTCACGATGGTGCTGCTCGCCGAGAACGCCCGGATACCGGTGGATAACCCGGCCACGCACCTCGAACTCACGATGATCCACGAGGCTATGCTGCTCGAGTATTCGGCGCGGCACCTCGCGCTGATGGAGTGGGCGGCCGCGCTCAGGTTGTTCAACTACGCTTGCATAGGCTTCGCGCTCTTCGTGCCCTGGGGCGCGGCGATTGGCGAGGCGGGACCCTCGGACCTGCTGGTGTCGATCCCGGCCTTGATCGCGAAGCTCGCCGTGGCGGGCACGTGGCTGGCGGCGATCGAGACGCTCTCAGCCAAGCTGCGTGTCTTCCGCGCGCCTGAGTTTCTGGCCACGGCTTTCCTCTTCGCGGTGCTCGGCATGCTCGTGCACCTGTTGCTCGGATCGTGACCGTGGGCAGTATGCCATTTGACCTGCAACTGCTGAACGCCTGCGCGGCATTGCTTCTGCTTGTGTCGTTCTCGATGCTTTCGCAGCGCCGGATCGTCAGCCTCGTGAACCTGCTCGCGCTCCAGGGGGCGCTGCTGTTCTTCGCGACGCTGCTGCTCGCCTGGCGCACCGGACAGAATCACCTGTATGTGTCCGCGGCGCTGACACTGGCACTCAAGGTCATCCTGCTGCCGTGGCTGCTGCATCGCATGATCCGGCGACTCGAGGTGTACTGGGACACCGAGTCGCTGATCAATACGGCCGGCACCATGCTGGCTGGGGTTGTCACGGTCGTGTTCGCCTTCGGGCTCGCGCAGCCGATCGCGGAGCTGGCGAATACCGCGATGCGTAACGCAATCGGCATCGCGGTCGCGGTCATCCTGCTTGCATTCATCACGATGATCACGCGGCGCAAGGCCATGTCGCAGGTGGTGGGGTTCCTGTCAATGGAGAACGGACTCTTCTTTGGCGCAATGAGTGCGACCTATGGAATGCCGATGATCGTCGAGCTCGGCGTCGCGCTGGACGTGCTGGTGGCAATGCTGGTGCTGGGCGTGTTCTTCTTCCAGATCCGCGAGCAGTTCGACAGCCTCGACCTTCACCACCTCGAGTCGCTGCGGGAGGACCCCTAGGTGGAGTTCGCGGTCATGCTGATCGTGCCGCTGGCGGGCGCCGTGTTCCTCGGTTTATTCGGCGCTCGACGCTGGGCCGCCGAGGCCAACGTGGGATTCAGCGGCGCGACGTTCGTGGCTGCGTGCATCCTGACGGCCCGCGTGCTCAGGGACGGAAACCTGGTCGCGGCGCACGAGCAGTTTTTCATCGACCCGTTCAACGTCTTCCTGGTCGTGCTGACGGCCCTCGTCGGGTTTACGACCGCCATATTCTCGCGTCCCTACATGCGCATCGAGACGGAGCACGGTCGCATCAATACTCGGCGACTACGCCTGTACCACAGCATGTACCAGCTTTTCATGGCGACGATGCTGGTCGCGCTCACCACCAACAACATGGGGCTGCTCTGGGTCGCGATGGAGGCCGCGACACTGTCGACGGTGCTGCTGGTCACGCTGTATCGCACTCCAGCGAGCCTGGAGGCCGGCTGGAAGTACTTCATCCTGTGCGGCGTCGGCATTGCACAGGCGCTGTTCGGCACGATTCTGCTGTATTTCGCTGCTGAGAAAGTGCTCGGTGCGCGTGGCGTAGACGCACTGCTGTGGACCCATCTGGCGGAAGTGAAATCGCAACTCGAGCCGCGAGTCCTCGGGATCGCGTTCGTGTTCCTGCTGGTGGGCTATGGCACCAAGGTTGGTCTGGCGCCACTGCACAACTGGCTGCCCGATGCGCACGCCGAAGGCCCGACGCCTATCTCCGCGGTGCTCTCCGGCCTGCTGTTGAACGTCGCGCTTTATGCCGTCGTGCGCTGCAAGGTGCTGGTGGAGGGTTCCCTGCAGAGCTCACTTCCGTCCAACATGCTGATGGGATTCGGCCTGCTGTCAGTCGTTCTGGCGGCGCTGTTCCTCTGGAGGCAGCGCGACATCAAGCGGCTGTTCGCGTACTCATCCATCGAGCACATGGGGATCGTGACGTTTGCCTTCGGCATGGGTGGGCCAGTTGCCAATTTTGCGGCGCTGCCGCACATGACGGTTCATTCGCTCACCAAGTCCGCGATCTTTTTCGCCGTCGGGCACGCCGCGCAGAAGGTCGGGTCGCAGCGCATCGAGGACATCCGCGGGCTCATCACGCTGAACCCAA
>JALHTE010000137.1 GCA_022865595.1 Steroidobacteraceae bacterium
GAAGACCCCGGATTCAGGCGAATCGGGACGCAACCGCCTCGAGAACCTGGCGCTGCTCACGTCTCGCGACCAGCTCAAGATCGTGATCTGCTCGCGCGCCGACTACGAATGGACCCGCGACCTGTTGCGGATAGAGGTTGCCGATAAATCGGTGCCAGGCACCGAATTTCAGGTGTTGTTCTCGCCGAGCTGGGGCCAGGTCGAGCCACGCGATCTTGCCGAATGGATCCTGGCCGACCGACTCGAAGTGCGGCTGCAGGTCCAGCTGCACAAGGTCCTCTGGGGCGACCAGCCAGGGCGATGAAGGAACCAGGCGAAATGAGCGACGCACCTGGAGCTGCACGGCCGGCCGTCGTGCTGGTATCCGGCGGGCTGGACTCCGCCACCTGCCTTGCGATCGCGCGCGCCGAGGGCTTCAGCTGCCACGCGCTCAGTTTCGCCTACGGGCAACGACATGAAGCCGAATTGCGCGCGGCGGAGCGGGTCGCGACGGCCCTCGGGGCACGGCAGCATCGCGTGATGCGCGTCGACCTTGCGGCGTTCGGAGGGTCTGCGCTCACCGATCGCGGCATCGCCGTACCCGAAGCGCCGGTCGACGGCATCCCGGTGACCTACGTGCCGGCGCGCAACACAGTATTCCTGTCACTCGCGCTCGCCTGGGCCGAGGTGCTGGGGGCGCAGGACATTTTCATCGGTGTGAATGCCGTGGACTACTCTGGCTATCCGGACTGCCGTCCGGAATTCGTCGCGGCCTTCGAACGCCTCGCGAACCTGGCAACGCGTGCCGGCGTCGAGGGGGCGGCTCCGATCCGTATCCGAACGCCGCTCATTTCGCTCAGCAAGGCCGAGATCGTCCGCCGCGGCCTCGGGCTCGGCGTGGCCTTCGGCGACACCGTTTCCTGCTACCAGGCGGACGAGGAGGGCCGGGCCTGCGGGCGCTGCGATTCCTGCCGCCTGCGGCGCGAGGGATTCGAGGCCGCGGGCGTCGCCGACCCGACCCGCTACTGCTGAACGCAGGTCCCGGCAAGCCTGCTATCATTCGCGCCCGCCGCGGCACTGCCGCCGCCAAACAGCGAATGGGCCGTTAGCTCAGTCGGTAGAGCAGCTGGCTTTTAACCAGTTGGTCGCTGGTTCGAATCCAGCACGGCCCACCACTTTGACCCAGGCAGGCAGGAGCCTTGATGCGTCGGTTCGCAGCGCAATTTCCCGAAATTCGCCGCTTGCGGCGCGGCCACCACTTCCTTGAGGGAAGTCCGATGAGACGCGTGCTGCTTACGTTACTGGTCACAGTGCTTGCCGGCGCCCCGGCGCTCGCGGTCCCGTTCTGGGGCGCCAGGGAATCCAGTCCCGCAGAAACGCCGCCGATGTCCCTGAAGCCGGGTGAATTCGTCTGGGCCCCGGCGCTGGCGCCGGAGGGCCCGATGGTGGTTGTGGTGAGCCTGGACGAGCAGCGGGCCTACGCGTATCGCAATGGCGTCGAAATTGGCTACACGACGGTCAGCACCGGCAAGCCCGGTCACGAGACGCCGACTGGCATCTTCACGATCCTGCAGAAAGACAAGGACCATCACTCGTCGACCTACAACGACGCGGCGATGCCCTACCAGGAACGCCTGACCTGGGATGGTGTCGCGCTGCACGCGGGCGGGCTGCCGGGTTACCCGGAATCCCACGGCTGCGTGCACCTGCCGTCGCAGTTTGCGGCGGACCTGTTCGGGGTGTCGCACATGGGCATGACGGTCGTGATTGTCGACAGCAAGACTGCGCCGGCCGACGTGGATCACCCGGCGGCGCTGGCCCCGGTGGATGTTTCCACCGGTACGGACGATATCGAGGCTGGCCTGCAGGCCGGCGACAAGTGGCGGTGGGAACCGGAGAAGTCACCCGAAGGTCCAGTGTCGATCATGATGAGTTCCGCCGACCAGCAGGTGATCGTGATCCGCAACGGTGTAGAGATCGGCCGCGCGAGGGTAACCTTCAGCGAGCCAGACAAGCCTGTCGGAACGCACGCGTTTATCGTCAAGGCCGGTGTCGGCTCGGGCGAAAGTGTGATCGAGAAGGGCGCTGCCGCGCGCGACTGGATGGCCGTACCGATGCCGGGCTACGCGGATTCGGCCGGCACCGACCTGTCGTCAGTCGTTGGCGGGCGCGTGCGCATGCCGCAGGACTTTGCCGGGCAGGTCTACCCGCTGCTGGTGCCCGGCACGACCCTGCTGGTCACCGACGCACCCGTGCTCGAGGAAAATTCGGGCAAGCAGATGACCGTGATTGGATCCGGCAACCCGAACGTCGGTTGACGGCGCAGGACGGTCCCACGAGCCGGTGCCGCAGGAACGAGCAGCCTCATTGGATTGCTGCGCCGCACCCCCGCTACAATTGCCCGTTAGTTTCAGGTGAAACAATAGCCGCGAGCGAGGCACGGTCATGGCGGATCTTTTCGAAAACCCGATGGGGACCGACGGCTTCGAGTTCGTCGAATACACGGCACCCGATCCCGAGCTGCTGCGCACGCTGTTCGAGCGCATGGGCTTCCCGGTCGCAGCCCGGCATCGCAGCAAGAACGTCACGCTGCACAGGCAGGGCGACGTCAACTTCGTGATCAATGCCGAGCCCGGTGGCTTCGGGCAGCGATTCGCCGAGCGGCACGGGCCGTCGGCCTGCGCCATGGCATTCCGCGTCAAGGACGCCGGGCACGCATTCCGCCGCGCGGTCGAGCTCGGTGCCACGCCGGTCGAGAACCCCGTTGGCCCGATGGAACTCAGCATTCCGGCCATCGAGGGCATCGGCGGCAGCATCGTCTACCTGGTGGATCGCTACGGTGAGCACACGATCTATGACGTGGACTTCGTGCCCGTGGCGCAGCCGGAGCCGAGCCCGGCGGCGGGCCTGACGGTGATCGACCACCTGACGCACAACGTGCACCGCGGCAACATGGACAAGTGGTCGGGTTTCTACGAGAAGCTGTTCAACTTCCGCGAGATCCGCTACTTCGACATCGAGGGTCGCAAGACCGGGCTGCTGAGCCGCGCGATGACCAGTCCCTGCGGCAGGATCCGCATCCCGATCAACGAGTCGCAGGATGACAAGTCGCAGATCGAGGAATACCTGCGCGAGTACCAGGGCGAGGGCATACAGCACATCGCGCTCGCCACCGAGAACATCTACGCGACCGTCGACCAGCTCCGGCGCAACGGCATCGAGTTCCAGGACTCGCCCGACACCTACTACGAGGGCGTGGACGCGAGGGTCGAGGGGCACCGCGAGTCGCTGGAGGAACTGGCGAAGCGCCGCATCCTGATCGACGGCAGCGCGAAGGACGGCATCCTGCTGCAGATCTTCACGAAGAACGTC
Organism: Steroidobacteraceae bacterium; assembly: GCA_022865595.1. Classification (GTDB taxonomy): domain Bacteria; phylum Pseudomonadota; class Gammaproteobacteria; order Steroidobacterales; family Steroidobacteraceae; genus RPQJ01. The sequence continues at coordinate 3,352 of JALHTE010000137.1, forward strand.
ATCGGGCCGATCTTCTTCGAGATAATCCAGCGCAAGGGCAACGAGGGCTTCGGCGAAGGTAACTTCCGCGCGCTGTTCGAGTCCATCGAGCTCGACCAGGAGCGGCGTGGCGTGATCTGAGGCCGGCGCCCGTCTGCAGGGCAGCGAGTGCAGTGCAACCAGGGGACATCAAGTGAAGCGGTACATTCCCGTGTCCAGGGTGGAAGGCAAGGCCTCGCGACAGGCGCATTGCGACCTTCCGGACGGCACCTTCGAGCGCGAGATGAGCAAGGAAGGGTTCTTCGGCCCCGCCGCGTTCTTCCACCACCGCCATCCGCCAACCGGGTGGACTGAGTTCACCGGGCCGCTGCAGCCGCGTGCCTTCGACCTGGTCCGGCTCGCGACCGGCGCGACAAGCCCCTGGTCTGCGCACGAAGTCCTTGGGAACGCGCACTGCCGCATCCGCTTCTGGCGCCTCGGCGCCAGCATGGATCGACTGGCCCGCAACGCCGACGGCGACGAACTGCTGTTCGTTCACTCGGGCCATGGCGACCTCTACTGCGATTTCGGACACTTGTGCATCGAGGCCGGCGACTACGTGGTCGTGCCGCGCGGCACGATGTGGCGCATCGACTGCACCGCGCCAATGGACCTGCTGCTGGTCGAGGCGACCAACTCGAGCTACATGCTCCCGGACAAGGGCCTGGTCGGGAACCACGCGATCTTCGACCCGGCGCTGCTCGATGCACCAGAGCTCGACGCTGCGTTCACGGCCCAGCAGGTCGGGTCGCGCCCCTGGCTGGTCGAGGTCAAGCGCCGTGGCCAGGTGTCGCTGATCACTTATCCTTTCAATCCGCTGGATGCCGTCGGCTGGCACGGCGAGCTCTCGGTCGTGCGCATCAACGTCCGGCATTTCCGGCCGCTGATGAGCCATCGTTACCACCTGCCGCCCTCGGCACATACGACGTTCATGGCCAACCGGTTCGTCGTATGCACCTTCGTGCCGCGTCCGTTCGAGACCGACCCGGGCGCGCTCAAGGTGCCGTTCTTCCACAATAACGACGACTACGACGAGGTGCTCTTCTATCACGCTGGTGATTTCTTCAGCCGTGACAACATCCACCCCGGAATGTTGACCTTCCACCCGGGCGGTTTCACGCACGGGCCGCATCCGAAGGCGCTCAAGCGAATGCTGAAGCAGGAAAAGCCCGCCACCGACGAAGTCGCGGTGATGATCGACACGCGCGATCCACTCGACGTCGCTGCTGCCGGGAGCGGCGTCGAGTGGAATGAATACGTGCAGAGCTGGAAGACCGCGCCATGAAGCTCGCCACGCTCGCGAACGGCACGCGTGACGGACAGCTGGTGGTCGTCAGCCGCGACCTCGAGCGCGCAATGCCGGTGCCGCGCGTGGCACAGACGCTTCAGCAGGCGCTGGACCGCTGGTTCGAACTCGCGCCGCTGCTGCAGCAGGCGGCCGACGATCTCGAGGCGGGGCGCGCGACCGGCAGCATGCCGTTCGAGGCGGCAAAAGCGCTCGCGCCGCTGCCGCGCGCGCACCACTGGGTGGACGGCTCCGCCTACGTCAATCACGTCGAGCTGGTGCGCAAGGCTCGCGGCGCAGTGATGCCGCCCAGTTTCTGGACCGATCCGCTGGTCTACCAGGGGGGTTCGGACGACTTCATTCCACCCACCGGCGATGCGCCGTTTCCCAGCGAGGAATTAGGCATCGACTTCGAGGCCGAGGTGGCCGTCGTCACTGACGACGTCTCGCTCGGCACGGGTGCCGAGCAGGCACGCTCGCACATAAAGCTCGTGATGCTGGTCAACGACTGGTCGCTCAGGAACCTGATCCCGGGCGAGCTCGGCAAGGGTTTCGGCTTCTACCAGTCCAAGCCCGCCACCTCGTTCTCGCCGGTCGCGGTCACTCCGGATGAACTCGGCGACGCCTGGGACGGCCGAAAGGTGCTGTTGCCGCTGGTGTCGCAGGTGAACGGGCAGCTGTTCGGGCGGCCCAACGCCGGCGTGGACATGACTTTCGACTTCCCGCGCCTGATCGAGCACGTGACACGCACGCGGCGGCTTGGTGCCGGCGCTATCGTCGGATCCGGCACGGTATCCAACTACGATCGCTCGCTCGGCTCGTCCTGCATCGCCGAGCGGCGGATGCTGGAGCAGATCGAGCAGGGCAAGCCGGCCACCCCGTTTCTGCAGTTCGGTGACCGGGTGAGAATCGAGATGCGCTCTGCCGACGGTGCGAGCATTTTCGGCGCCATCGACCAGCGGGTCGTGTCGACGGCCTGATGCCCGTGCGACAATCGCCGGGATGATATTCGCCAACCTCGAGCAGCTGCCGCCGGACCCGATCCTGGGGGTCACCGCGGCCTTTCGTGCCGATCCGTCACCGGACAAGATCGACCTTGGCGTCGGCGTATACCGGGACGAGAAGGGCGAGACGCCGGTCCCGGCCGCAGTGCGCGAAGCCGAGCGGGCGATGCTGGCGGCCCAGCGCACCAAGACCTACGTCGGCCCGGCCGGCAACCTGGAGTTCAACCGGCTCATCGTCGAGATGGCGCTCGGGCCGGTCGCGGCCGGCCTGCGCGAGCGCACGGCCACCATCCAGACGGTCGGTGGTTGCGGTGCGCTCAGGCTGGGCGCAGAGCTCATCAACGCCTCGCAGCCCGGCTCCGTGATGCACGTGAGCGACCCGACCTGGGCCAACCACGAGCCGCTGCTTGGCAGCTCGGGCCTCAAGCTCGCACGCTATCCGTACTACGACCCGGCCGCGCGCGGCGTCTCGTTCGAGGCAATGCGCGATCATGTCGCTGGCCTGCCGACGGGATCGATCGTGCTGCTGCACGGCTGCTGCCACAACCCGACAGGCGCCGACTTGAGTCCGGGGGAGTGGCAGGCACTGGGCGACGTGATCGAGTCGCGCGGGCTCGTGCCATTCGTGGACCTGGCCTACCAGGGGTTCGGCGACGACGTCGAAACAGACGTCTTCGGGCTTCGGTACCTTGCGACACGTGTCCCGCAGATGCTGCTGGCCGTCTCGTGCTCCAAGAATTTCGGCATGTATCGCGAGCGAACCGGAGCACTGGCAATCGTGGCCAGCTCCCCGGCAATCGCCGGCGCGATCGCGACGCACCAGGCACGTACGGCCCGCCGCATGTACTCGATGCCACCGGACCACGGTGCCGCCGTTGTGGCCTGGCTGCTCGCGGATCCACGGCTGCGTGCCGGCTGGCTCGCCGAACTGGGCGAAATAGTGGGGCGCATGAAGTACCTGAGGGCATTGCTCGCCGGACGGCTCAGCACCCGGCGACAGGACCTGGACTTCACCTGGGTCACGCAGCACCGCGGTATGTTCTCGCTGACCGGCCTTGATGCAGCGGCCATCACGGACCTGAGGGATCGGCACCACGTGTACCTGCCGCCGGACGGCCGCATCAACGTCGCGGGCGTCAGCGAGGCAAACGTTGATCGCGTGGCCGACAGCCTGGTCGCGGTCATGCGCTGACCCGTCCGCCGGCGGACTAGCCGCAGCCGTGTGGTTCCTATAGAATCCCCCGGTCCTGGAGCCGGACGCCAGTGCAAGTCATTGATTGGCGGCGGTTCCTGGCCGAGCAGGCGGGCCCTGGAATGGGGCGTGCCGGTCCGGCGGGAGATTCGCCTGAGAAATCCCCCTTAGCGGGGATTTTTCGTTTGCGGCGGACGGTCATGTCGTCCGGCCGCGAAGAAACGAATGGGCCGCCGGCCCATTTTTTGTTTCTGTGCTGCGCGATTGGAAAAATGCAGAGGGAAATGCTGACGGCATTGCTGCAGCCAGTGGTCGAGGAACTCGGCTACTCGTTGTGGGAGATCGAGTGCTCGCCGGGAAAGGGCAGCGGGCTCGTGCGTCTGTACCTGGATGCCGAGGCCGGGATTACGGTCGAAGACTGTGCGCGGGTGAGTCGCGCGGTGAGCGAGGTGCTCGACGCGGAGGATCCGATCCCCGGTGAGTACACGCTGGAGGTTTCGTCGCCGGGGCTCGAGCGTCCGCTCCGGACTGCGGGGCACTTCGGCAGGTTCGTGGGTGAGACGGTGTTCGTCGAACTCACGCAAGCGCAGGATGGGCGCAGGCGGTTCCTGGGACTGCTCACCGCGGCGGACGCGACGACGATCGAAGTTGAGGTGGACGGGAAGCGGCACGTGTTGCCGGTGTCCGGAATTCGCAAGGCGCACCTGGCGCCGCAGGCCTGAACCCCGCGTGGCGGGAGGACGAGAGATGAACAAAGAAATCCTGATGGTTGTCGATGCGGTCTCCAACGAGAAAGGCGTCGACAAGGAAATCATCTTCGAGGCGCTCGAAGCGGCACTCGCGTCGGCCACGCGCAAGAAATACGGCGACGACATCGACGTTCGCGTCGCCATCAATCGCAAGAGCGGCGACTACGACACCTATCAGCGCTGGAAGGTGTTCGCGGACGATTCGACCGAGCTCGAATTCCCCGAGAAGGAACTACGCCTCGAGGATGGCCTGGACATCTCGCCGGACGCGGAGCCGGGTGGCTACGTAGAAGTGCCGCTCGAGTCGGTCGCCTTCGGCCGCATCGCCGCCCAGACTGCCAAGCAGGTCATAGTGCAGAAGGTGCGCGAGGCCGAGCGCGCGCAGGTGGTCGAGCAGTACAACGACCGGGTCGGCACCCTGGTGTCGGGCCTCGTGAAGCGTGTCGACCGCAACGGGATATTCGTCGACCTCGGCGGCAATGCCGAGGGCTTCATCCCCCGCGAGTGCATGATCCCGCGCGAGCCGGTGCGCACCCAGGACCGCATAAAGGCCTTCCTCAAGGAAGTACGTTCCGAGCCGCGCGGCCCGCAGCTGTTCCTGTCGCGCACGGCGCCCGAATTCCTGATCGAACTGTTCAAGCTCGAGGTGCCCGAGGTCGGCCAGGGCCTGATCGACATCCTCGGCGCGGCCCGTGACTCGGGCGCGCGAGCCAAGATTGCGGTGCGCAGCAACGACGCGCGCATCGACCCGGTCGGCGCCTGCGTCGGCATGCGCGGTTCGCGGGTGCAGGCGGTTTCCAACGAGATCGCCGGCGAGCGTGTGGACATCATCCCGTTCGACGAGAATCCGGCTCAGTTCGTCATCAATGCGATGGCGCCGGCCGAAGTGAGCTCGATCGTCGTGGACGAGGACGCCCACAGCATGGACATCGCGGTCGCCGAGGAAAAGCTGTCGCAGGCGATTGGTCGCGGTGGCCAGAACATCAGGCTCGCGAGCGAGCTGACCGGCTGGAAGCTCAACATCATGAGCGAGCAGGCGGCCGAGGAAAAGAGCGAGTCGGAGCAGGGCGTGCTGCGCGAGCTGTTCATGAAGCAGCTCGACGTGGATGACGACGTCGCGGCGATCCTGGTGCAGGAGGGCTTCTCGAGCATCGAGGACATCGCCTATGTGCCGCAGGGCGAGCTTGCAGGCATCGAGGAATTCGACGAGACGATGATCCAGGAGTTGCGCAGCCGCGCCCGGGACGTGCTGCTTACGCAGGCCATCGCCACCGAGGAGACCATCGAGTCCGCCGAGCCCGCGCAGGATCTGCTCGAGGTCGAAGGCATGGACGAAGAACTGGCTGGTGAACTCGCCAGGCACGGCATCGTGACCCGCGAGGACCTTGCCGAGCAGTCAGTGGACGAACTCGGCGAGATCTCGACGATCGACCCGCAGCGTGCGGCCGAGTTGATTCTTGCCGCACGCAAGCACTGGTTCGAGCAGGCCCAGCAGGCGTGAGCGGAGGTACCCCATGGCGGAAGTGACTGTCAGTCAGTTTGCCGAGGTCCTCAAGGTCCCGGTCGACAAGCTAATCACCCAGCTCGACGAGGCTGGTATCAAGGTATCGGGCGCCGATGACGTCATCAGCGACGAGGCCAAGATGGAACTGCTCACCCACCTGCGCCGTGCCCATGGCCGGCAGGAAGATACGGCGGCACCGCGCAAGATCACCCTCAAGCGCAAGGCGCAGCAGGAGATCAAGGTCGCTTCCGTGCAGGGCCGGGCGCGCACGGTGTCGGTCGAGGTGCGCGCAAAGAAGACCTACCTGAATCGCACCGTGCTCGAGGAAGAGCAGCGGCAGCGCCAGGAGGAAATCGATCGCCAGCGGCAGTCGGAAGACGCCGTGCGGCTCGAGGCCGAGCGCGAGGAAGCCGAGCGGCGTGATGCCGACCGCCTAGAGCGCGAGCGCCTGGAGCAGGAAGCGAACCAGAAAGCCGAGGAAGAGGCGCGGGTACTCGCCGCCGAGGAATCCGCCCGGCAGAACGAGACGCGCGACCGGGAACGCGCCGAGCGCGAGCGAACCGAAGCGAAGCACCACGAGTCCGAACCGGCGCGTGCGCCGCACGCGCCCAAGGCCCGTGTGACGGAGAAGACCGACGCCGGCAAAGGACCGGCGACCAAGTACGGACGCAAGGAACTTCACGTGGCGGGCGACGCCAGCGCGCGCTTTAAGAAACGCCAGCAGGCCGGCCGCCACCGCCGCACCGTGCACGTGAGCATGGATACACGGCACGGCTTCGAACTGCCCACCGCGCCGGTGAAGCGCGAAGTCCAGATTCCCGAGACCATCACGGTCGGTGAACTTGCCAACCGCATGGCGGTTAAGGCCAACGAAGTCATCAAGACGATGATGAAGATGGGCGTGATGGCCACCATCAACCAGCCCATCGACCAGGACACCGCCCAGCTCGTGGTCGAGGAATTCGGCCATACGGTGATCCGGCTCAAGGAAAACGCCCTCGAGGACCAGTTGCTCGCGGATGCCGACGACGCCACTGCGCTGCCCCGGGCGCCGGTAGTGACCATCATGGGTCACGTCGACCACGGCAAGACCTCGCTGCTCGACCACATCCGCCGCGCCAAGGTAGCGGCGGGCGAGGCCGGCGGCATCACCCAGCACATCGGCGCATACCAGGTCGAGACTGCGAAGGGCCAGATCACCTTCATCGACACGCCAGGCCATGCGGCGTTCACCTCGATGCGCGCTCGGGGCGCGCACGTCACCGACATCGTCGTGCTGGTGGTTGCCGCAGACGACGGCGTCATGCCGCAGACGATCGAGGCGATTGAGCATGCCCGCGCAGCCAACGTGCCGATCGTGGTCGCGGTCAACAAGATCGACAAGCCCGAGGCGGACCTGGAGCGGGTGCGCAACGACCTCGGCAAGCAGAACGTGATCCCGGAAGACTGGGGCGGCGACACGATGTTCGTGCCCGTCTCAGCACGCACCGGCGCGGGCATCGACCAGTTGCTCGAGTCGATCCTGCTGCAGGCCGAAGTGCTCGACTTGAAGGCGCCGACAGAGGGTCTTGCGGCCGGCGTAGTGCTCGAGTCGAGCATCGAGAAGGGCCGCGGCCCGGTCGCGACCGTGCTTGTGAAGCGCGGCACGCTGAAGGCGGGTGACCCGGTCATCGCGGGCCAGGAGTTCGGGCGCGTCCGCGCGCTGTTCGACGCCACTGGGAAACAGGTCCAGTCCGCCGGCCCGTCGATGCCGGTCGCGGTCCTCGGGCTGTCCGACGCGCCGAACGCCGGCGATGACCTGCTGGTCGTCGACAGCGAGCGCAAGGCACGCGAGGTCGCGCTCTACCGCCAGGGCAAGTACCGTGACGTGCGCCTCGCGGGCGCCACGAAGAAAGTCGAGGACGTGTTCTCGCAGATGGGCGAGGAGTCCAGCGGCGTGGTCGCGGTCATCGTGAAGGCCGACGTACAGGGCAGCGCCGAGGCGTTGCGTGACGCGCTCGGCAAGCTGTCCACCGACGAAGTGAGCGTGAAAGTCATCTCGAGCGGCGTGGGCGGCATCACGGAGTCCGACGTGACGCTGGCCAATGCCTCCAAGGCGCGCATCATCGGCTTCAACGTGCGCGCGGACAGCGCTGCACGCAGCGCGATGAAGGACGGTGGCGTGGACGTTCGCTACTACAGCGTGATCTACGAGGCGATCGACGACGTGAAGCTGGCCATGACCGGGCTGCTGAAGCCCGAGATCAAGGAGCAGATCGTCGGCCTCGCCACGGTCCGCGAGGTGTTCCGCTCGAGCAAGTTCGGCACCGTTGCCGGCTGTCTCGTGTCCGAAGGCTTCATCAAGCGGGGCAACCCGGTGCGCGTGTTGCGCGACAACGTGGTCATCCACCAGGGCGAACTCGACTCGCTGCGGCGCTTCAAGGACGACGCGGGCGAGGTGCGGGCAGGAACCGAGTGCGGCATCGGCGTGCGCAACTACAACGACATCCGCGTGGGCGACCAGATCGAGTGCTTCTCGAGGGTCGAGATCGCGCGCAGCATGTGACGCTGACCCATGCCGCGTGAAGTTCCGCGCGCACGTCGCGTCGCCGAGCAGGTGCAGCGCACCCTCGCGGAAATGCTGCCGCGTGAGGTGCGCGATCCCCGCCTCAAGCCGCTCACGATCACCCACGTGCGGGTCTCGCCGGACCTGACCCACGCCTGGGTGTACTACACGCTGCTCGCGGGCGACTCCAGCGATCCGCTGCAGCTGGAGATCCTTACCGACGCGTCGCGCCGGCTGCGCGGGCCGCTGGGTCGCGCGCTGCGGTTGCGTGTCGCTCCCCACCTGCATTTCCAGCCCGACGAGCAACTCGAGCGCAGCAATCGCCTCGACGACCTGATCACGCGTGCGGTACGCGACGACAGCGTACGGCACGTGGAAGACGACGGAACCGACGACGACGGGAAAGAGTGAGCGCCGCGGCCGACGCGAGGACCCGGCGCAGGGCCTGGCGCGAGGTTGACGGCATCGTGCTGCTCGACAAGGCTGCCGGCATGAGTTCGAACCAGGCCCTGCAGCGCGCGAGACGCCTTCTGTCGGCAGCGAAGGGCGGCCACGCGGGAACGCTCGATCCGATGGCCACAGGCATGCTGCCGCTCTGCCTGGGGCAGGCCACCAAGGCCTGCGGGGCCCTGCTCGGGTCGTCCAAGGCCTACCGGGCCCGAATCGTCCTCGGTGCCGCCACGGATACCGGTGATGCCGACGGCATCGTTATCACGGAGTCCGCCGTACCAGAGCTGTCCCAGGACGTGCTCGAAGGCGTGCTCGCGGGTTTCACTGGGGCAATCGAGCAGGTGCCACCGATGTACTCGGCCCTGAAGCGCGACGGCCGTCCACTCTACGAGCTGGCGCGGCGGGGCGAGCAGGTACCACGCGACGCACGGCCGGTGCGCATCGAGCGCCTGGAACTGCTGGCGGCCAGCCCGCGTGAACTCTCGATCGAGGTCGTGTGTTCGAAGGGCACCTACATACGGGTGCTGGGCGAAGACATCGCACGGGCACTTGGCACCTGCGGGCACCTCGGGGAACTCCGGCGCCTGTGGGTCGAGCCATTCGAGGGCGAGCGCATGGTGACGCTCGACGAGGTGGATGCCTGGACCGGTTCGCGCGGGGCGAGCGGCGAGAACCCTCCCTGGCTGCTGCCCGTGGACCGGGCGTTTTCAGGGCTGCCGCGGGTCGACCTCGACGAGCTGCAGTCGCTGCACCTGCGGCAGGGGCGCGTCCTGGCGGCCTGCGAAGTCGGGCCAGGCGCGGGCCGGGCGCGGGCATACGGTCCCGAGGGTCGGTTCCTGGGGCTCGTGGTGGTGGATCACGAGGGGCGGATCACGGTCGAGCGGCTGTTCGTACCGGGGGCGGGTGGCGCCGAGTCGCTGCGGGCTTGAGATCGAAGGCCGTGCAAGGGTAAAATGCGCGGCTCAATTCAATGGCATACACGGTTTTCGAGGTTTCCAGACGATGGCACTGTCCACCGAGCGCAAGGTCGAGATCGTAGGCGACTATCGCCGCAACGCGACGGACACGGGTTCCCCCGAGGTCCAGATCGCTCTCCTGTCTGCGCGCATCAATGAGCTCAGCGAGCACTTCACCGCGCACAAGCGCGATCATTCTTCGCGACGCGGGCTGCTGAAGCTCGTCACCCAGCGCCGCAAGCTACTCGACTACCTCAAGGCCTGCGACGTGTCGCGCTACCAGGCGGTAGTGAGTCGGCTCGGCCTCCGCCGCTGAATTCCTGAAATCCGGCCCGCAATGCGGGCCGGATTCGTTTCAGCACACCCACACGCTTTCCGCAGTACGGGACAACATCGTGAACGTCCACAAGAAGTCATTTCCATACGGTTCCCACACAGTCACCCTCGAAACCGGCCGCCTCGCGCGCCAGGCCGACGGTGCGGTTCTCGTCACCATGGGTGACACAGTAGTCCTCGTGACCGCGGTCGGTCGCAAGAACGCTGACCCCAACAAGGAATTCTTTCCGCTGACCGTCAACTACATCGAGAAGACCTATGCGGCCGGCCGCATCCCGGGCGGCTTCTTCAAGCGCGAGGGTCGTCCCTCCGAGAAGGAGACACTCACCTCGCGGCTGATCGACCGGCCCATCCGGCCGCTGTTCCCGGAAGGGTTCTACAACGAGGTGCAGGTGGTACCGACGGTCGTCTCGCTCGACCCGGACATCGACTCCGACATCCCGGCCTTGCTCGGCGCCTCTGCCGCGCTCGCGCTTTCGGGCATTCCGTTCAAGGGCCCGATTGGCGCGGCGAAAGTCGGCTATCGCGACGGCCAGTACCTGCTCAACCCCACCGCCACCGACCTCAAGACTTCCGATCTCGACCTCGTCGTTGCCGGTACGGCCGACGCGGTGCTGATGGTCGAGTCGGAGGCCAAGGTGCTGTCGGAAGAAGTGATGCTCGGCGCCGTGGTTTTTGGCCATGAGCAGATGCAGGTCGCGATCAATGCGATCCGTGAACTTGCTGCCGAGGCCGGCAAGCCGGCCTGGGAATGGGCGGCGCCGGAAGCCGACAAGGAACTCGTCGCCGCGGTGGCGGCCCAGGTCGAGGCCGATCTTGGCAAGGCCTATTCGATCACCGAGAAGCAGGCGCGCTACACGCGCATTGGCGAGATCAAGAAAGCGGCAGTGGCCGCGCTGGCATCGGGCGACGAGCCGAAATTCGCCGCCCGCAAGGTGACGGACGAGATCGGCCGCCTTGAATATGACCTGGTGCGTCGTCGCATCCTCGCGGGCGAGCCGCGCATCGACGGGCGCGACATGAACACGGTTCGCAAGATCTCTGTTGAGACAGGCGTACTGCCCCGCTCCCACGGCTCGGCGTTGTTCACCCGTGGTGAGACGCAGGCGCTCGTGACCACGACGCTCGGTACCGGCCGCGACGCGCAGATCATCGACGCGCTGGCGGGCGAGCGGAAGGAGCCGTTCATGATGCACTACAACTTCCCGCCGTTTTCGGTGGGCGAGACGGGCATGATGGGCTCGCCGAAGCGCCGCGAAATCGGCCACGGTAACCTTGCGCGCCGCGGCGTCAGCGCCGTGATGCCGGACATGACCACCTTCCCCTACGTGATTCGCGTGGTCTCCGAAGTCCTCGAGTCCAACGGTTCGAGTTCGATGGCCTCGGTGTGCGGCACCAGCCTCGCGCTGATGGACGCGGGCGTCCCGCTCAAGGCGCCGGTCGCCGGCGTGGCGATGGGCCTGGTGCTCGAGGGCGGAAAATTCCAGGTGCTGACCGACATCCTCGGCGACGAGGACCACCTCGGCGACATGGACTTCAAGGTCGCGGGCTCAGCCGAAGGCGTCACCGCGCTGCAGATGGACATCAAGATCGAGGGCATCACGCGCGAGATCATGCAGGTCGCGCTCCAGCATGCGCGCAATGCCCGCCTGCACATCCTGGGCGAGATGGCCAAGGTGATCACGCAGGCCCGCCCCGAGATGTCCGAATGGGCGCCAACGATCATCACCATCAAGATCGACCCCGAGAAGATCCGCGAAGTCATCGGCAAGGGTGGCGCGGTGATCCGTGCGATCACCGAGGAGACCGGGACCAACATCGACATCGAGAACGACGGCACGGTCAAGATCGCGTCGGTCAACGGAGCGGCCGGCCGCGAGGCGCAGAGGCGCATCGAGCTGATCACCTCCGAGGTCGAGGTCGGGACGGTCTACGAGGGCAAGGTCGTGCGCCTGATGGATTTCGGCGCGTTCGTGCAGATCCTGCCGGGCAAGGACGGCCTGGTGCACATCTCGCAGATCTCGGACGAGCGCGTCGAGCGGGTCAGCGACAAGCTCAACGAGGGCGACGTCGTGCGCGTCAAGGTGCTCGAGGTCGATCGCCAGGGCCGCGTGCGGCTCTCGATGAGGAACGTCGACGGCTGATCACGCGAGAAGGGGACATTCTCCTTTTCTGGACGGGACGCTTTCCTTTTTCCGCCAGTGTCGCGGGAAAAGGAGAATGTCCCCGTCAGCGCCTGACAGCAGGATGCTCCCGTCCGCCTACTCGTCGCGGCCCCACGGGGGACGCGGCAGGCGATTGAAGACTTCTTCCTGCAGGGCCTTCCAGCGCTGGTAGTTCTTCTGCGCGACCATGGTCACCGTCTCGACCGGGTCCACCCCCACGACGTTCTTGAATCGCTCGCGGAGGTCCCGCTGTTCGCGCGCGAACAGCTGGATGCTCTCGTCCAGGTAACGACCGACGAAATCCTGCAGCCCGCTTCCATAGCTGCGGATCACATGCGACAGGAAGTCCCGGCTCATCAGCGATTCCCCGGCGCCTTCCTGCTCCGCGATCACCTGCAGCAGGATGCTGCGCGTGATGTCCTGCTGCGTCTTGCGGTCCAGTACGACGAAGTCGATTCGTTCCACCACCAGCCGGCGCACGTCCGCGAGCGTGACATAGCGGCTCTCGACCGTGTCGTACAGGCGGCGGTTCGGATACTTGCGGATCACGCGCGGTGAGTTCCGGCCTCCTTCCTGCGAGGCTGCCCGTGCCCGGGTCCGCTTGGTCTTGGTCTTGGCCTTGGTGCTCATGCTTGCTGATCCTGTAACCGAAACTGTTCTACTCATGCCGGCGCCGTTGCGGAAGCCACGCCGGCGAACCGCTCCGGGTGCCAGTTTGACACCCCCCACGCGAGCACCTCATCGGCCGTCGCTGCCTTGAGAACCTCCGGTGGGTCCTGGCCGAGGAACTCGAGCGCTGCGACGATCTGCAGCGTCGAGGAGGCCGCGGCGAGCCCGGGCGCGTCCGACGACTTTGAGAGCTTAAGCCCGCTGGCGTTCACGGCAAGTGGGACATGCATGTATTCCAGGCCGCGCAAGCCGAGGGCCCGCTGCAGCAGGATCTGGCGCGGGGTGCTCTGGAGCAGGTCCGCACCACGAACGACGTGGGTGATGCCCTGTTCCTCGTCGTCCACGACCACGGCGAGCTGGTATGCGTAGAGGCCGTCCTTGCGACGAAGCACGAAATCGCCGACGGTTGTCCCGACATCTATTCGCACTGTACCTTGGACTCGGTCTCGAAACTCGACGTCATGGTCCGGTACACGGAACCGAAACGCCTGGCGCATTCTACCTTCAGCAGGTCTCGAGATGCAGGCAGGGGGGTGGAACAGGTCATCGCCGGGCGCCCGCCGCGCGTTCTGGGGCAGCGCGGCAAGCGCTGCGCGGGCACAGCAGCAGTCGCGGATTCGACCGTCGCGCCGCAGTTGCTCCAGTGCCGCGGAATATGCGTCGCAGCGGGTGCTCTGGCGCAGCACAGGCCCGTCCCAGCCCAGGCCGAGCCGATGGAGCGTAAAGAGAATTTCATCCGCGGCCCCGGGGCGCTCGCGGGGAGGATCGAGATCCTCGATCCGGACCAGCCACTGGCCGCCGGCAGCGCGTGCGTCGAGGAAACTCGCAACGGCTGCGACCAGCGAGCCGAAATGAAGCGTCCCAGTGGGAGACGGCGCAAATCGCCCGCGATAGGGCGACGGGGCCTCAACGGTACCAGTCGTCGCGGTCGCCGAACTGCTTTTCGCGACGTTCACGGCGTTCCTGGGCCTCGACGCTGAGCGTCGCCACCGGGCGCGCCTCGAGGCGCTTCACGCCGATCGGCTCGCCGGTCTCGAGGCAGAAGCCGTAGCTGCCGTCCTCGATTCGCTTCAGCGCCTCGTCGATCTTGCGGATCAGCTTGCGCTCGCGGTCGCGGGTGCGCAGTTCGAGGCTGAATTCCGATTCCTGCGTCGCGCGGTCGTTCGGGTCGGGGAAATTGGCCGCCTCGTCCTTCATGTGCAGCATCGTGCGGTCGACTTCCTGCATCAGGTCCTGCTTCCAGCTGGAGAGGATGGTGCGGAAGTGGTCGAGCTGCTCCTTGCTCATGTACTCCTCGCCCTTGCGAGGAACGTAGGGTTCGACGTTTCGCGGGCCGGACAGCAGGCTTGCGCTCAGCACCGGCGGGACGGTGCTCACCACCGGCTTCACTGCAGCAGCCTGCGGACGAGCCATGGCGGCGGTTCCTGCCGCTGCTTTCGGGGCAGCCTTTGGCTTTGGCGCAGCCTTGGCTTTCGGCGCGGCGACCTTGGAACGGGCCTTCGGCGTCGGCTTGGGGGCTGGCTTCGCAGCCGCCGCCTTGGCCTTCGTTCCGGCCTTTGCCTTGGTCCTTGTCTTGGCTGCTGGTGCGGGTTTCGCGCGCGCTTTCGCAGCTGCCTTGGCGACGGGCCTGGCGGAAACAGTCTTCTTGGCCTTTGTCGGCTTGGCAGACGGCTTCTTGGCGGGCATCTATAGGCTCCAGGGACTCTGCGAGGGACGCGGGATTATACAGACCGCGAGCCTGTGGTCCAGCGGGCCGGTCTCACGAGGGAATTGCAGCCCGCGCCAGCTCTCCGGTGCTGTGGGCCGGGTCACTTTCTTTTACACTTCGTGTCCATTCAAGAGTCTCGCGGACGGGACTCCCTGACCCCTGGTGATCGATGCGCCTGACCAAGATCAAGCTGGCCGGATTCAAGTCTTTCGTGGACCCGACCTCGATCAGTTTTCCGAGCAGCCTGGTCGGTGTGGTCGGCCCCAACGGTTGCGGCAAATCGAACATCATTGACGCCGTCCGCTGGGTGATGGGCGAAATATCGGCCAAGCACCTGCGCGGTGATTCGATGGCCGACGTGATATTCAACGGGTCGGCCTCACGTAAGCCGGTCGGCAATGCATCCGTTGAGCTGGTGTTCGACAATTCTGACGGCAAGCTCGGCGGTGAGTACGCCGGCTACGCCGAAGTGTCGCTGCGCCGGCTCGTGTCCCGCGACGGCACCTCTACGTATTTCCTGAATGGCTCGCGCTGCCGGCGCAAGGACATCACACAGCTATTCCTCGGCACCGGGCTCGGCTCGCGCAGCTACGCGATCATCGAGCAGAACATGATTTCGCGGGTCATCGAGGCAAAGGCCGAAGACATGCGTGCGTTCCTCGAGGAGGCCGCCGGCATTTCCCGCTACAAGGAGCGCCGCCGCGAGACCGAGAATCGCATCGGGCATACGCGCGAGAACCTGGCGCGTCTCTCAGACCTGCGCGACGAGGTGGAGAAGCAGTTGCGGCACCTGCAGCGGCAGGCGGCGACCGCGCGTCGTTACCAGGCGTTGAAGCAGGAAGAGCGCCAGCTGCAGGCCGAGCTGCTCGCGCTCAGGCTGCGCGAGATCGAGACCGAGGCAGGAGCGCGTCAGGTGATCATGGGCGAGCGTGAGCTTGCGCTGCAGGCGGCGGTGGCCGAGCAACGCTCGGTCGAAGCTGCCATCGAGCGGACCCGGCGCGAGCACGACGAGCAGGGCGAGGTCCTTGGCGAGGTGCAGGGACGCTACTACCAGGTCGGCGCCGAGATCTCGCGCGGCGAGCAGGCTATAGGGCATGCGCGGGAGATGCGCGCCCGGCAGCGGCAGGAACTCGCGCAGGCGGTGCAGGGACTCGAGGAGGCCAGCACACACCTGAAGCGCGATGCCGGGCAGGCCGCGGAACTCGAGGTCGTCCTTGCGGAACTCGGCCCCGGGCTCGAGCAGGCACGGGCAGCAGAAGAGCGCGCGGCAGCCAGGCTTGCAGACTGCGAGTTGCAGATGCAGGCGTGGCAGGAACAATGGGAAGCGTTCAACGAGTCACTGCGTGAGACGTCGTCCAGCGCGGAGGCAGAGCGGGCACGGCTCGGACAGATGGATATCCAGCTGCATCGGCTCGCCGAGCAGCGAACGCGCGTCGCCCAGGAGCACGCTGCGCTGTCGGCGGCCGATATTGCGGCAAAGATTGATGAGCTCGAGCGTACCGAGACCGATGCGCGCAGGGAGCTCGATGCGGCCCGCAGCGGCATTTCAACGCTTGCCGAGAAGCTGCAGGCCGAACGGGCGCGCGAACGGGAAATCGCGGAGGCGTCGCAGGCCGCGCGCCGCAATACCCAGGAGGTCGAGGGTCACGTCGTTTCGCTCGATGCGCTGCAACGCGCCGCGCTGGGCCAGGGGCAGGGCATGGTCGTCGACTGGCTTGCATCGCGAGGCCTCGGCGGGAATGAGCGACTTGCGCAGCAACTCTCAGTGGACCACGGCTGGGAGCGCGCGGTCGAGACGGTCCTCGGTTCCTACCTCGAAGCGGTGTGCGTGGATTCGATCGACGACGTGGCCGGTATGCTCGAGAGCCTGTCGTCCGGGACCGTGACATTCTTCGCCGCCGGCCAGGGTACGGCGGGGACTGGCGCGTCGGCGGGCACGCTGCGCTCGCGCGTCCAGGGGCCTGTGGGGCTGGACGCGTTGTTCGAGGGCATCCAGGCTGCCGACACGCTTGCGGAGGCGCTCGCCGCGCGTGCCGGCCTGCGCGCCGGGCAGTCCGTGATCACGCGTGATGGAATATGGATGGGACCGGATTGGCTGCGCGTGAGCCGTGATCGCGACGTGCACGAGGGCGTCATCGAGCGCGAGCAGGAACTGCGCCGCCGGCGCACCGAACTCGAACGGCTCGAGACCCGCCATCGCGAACTCGAGGGCGAGCTGGACGCGCTGCGCGCGGGGATCCGCAGCACTGAAGACCGGCTCGCCGCAGAACAGGCGCAGCTGGCGCAGGCGGGCTCCGATCACCTGAGCCTGCGCTCGCAGCTCGATGGTCTGCGCGCCAGGGCGGAGCAGCGCAGCGCGCGGATGCAACAGCTCGCCGGCGAGCTCGCCGAACTCGAGGGCGCGCTCGAGTCCGCGACCGCAGGCAACCGCTCCGCGCGCGCGCGGCTCGGCGAAGCCGTCGATGCGATGGCCTCGCTCGAGGAGCGCCGCAAGTCCCTGGAGGCCGAGCGCGACACGCTGCGCGGGACGCTTTCAGACTCCCGGCGACAGGCCGAGGAAGATCGCAATGCCGCGCGCGAGGTGGCAATCCGTGTCGAGTCCCGTCGCGCCAGCCGCGAGTCGCTGCTGGCCGGTATTGCGCGGCTAGAGGGCCAGCTCGCCCAGTTCGCACTGCGCAAGACCGACCTCGAAAACCAGCTCGCGACCAGCGAGAGCGGCGAGGAAGAACTGCGGCAGTCGCTCGAGGCGGCCCTGTCACGCCGGGTGGCCGTCGAGGAAGAGCTTGCGGGGGCCAGGCGCGTGATGGACGCGGTGGACGCGGGCCTGCGTGAACTCGACGAGCGCCGAGTCGCAACGGAGTCGGCCGTCCAGGAAGCTCGCGAACTGCTCGAGAACGTGAAGTTCTCGGTGCAGGAGCTGCGTGTCCGTCGCGAAACCCTGCTCGAGCAGTTCACGGCCACGCGCCTTGACCTCGCGGAAGTCGCCGCGGCGCTGACCGCAGAGGCTGACGTCGTCGGCTGGGAGCAGCGGCTGGCAGAAGCTTCGGGGAAAATCGAACGCCTGGGCCAGGTAAATCTGGCCGCCATCGACGAGTTCCGTGAACAGTCCGAACGCAAGGAATACCTCGATCGCCAGTTCGCGGACCTGAACGACGCGCTCGCGACGCTCGAGGACGCGATGAAGAAGATCGATCGTGAGACCCGCAGCCGATTCCAGGATACGTTCGACCGGGTCAATGCCGGGCTGAAGGACAAGTTTCCTCGGCTCTTTGGCGGCGGTCACGCCTACCTCGAACTGGTGGGTGACGACGTGCTGGAGGCCGGGGTGGCGATCATGGCTCGCCCACCGGGAAAGCGGAACAGCTCCATCAGCCAGCTTTCCGGCGGCGAGAAGGCGCTTACTGCCGTGGCGCTGGTATTCTCAATCTTCGAACTGAACCCGGCTCCGTTCTGCCTGCTCGACGAGGTGGATGCGCCGCTCGACGAGAACAACGTCGGGCGCTTCTGCGACATCGTCAAGGAAATGTCGGGCCGGGTGCAGTTCGTGTTCGTGACCCACAACAAGGCGACGATGGAACTCGCAAACCAGTTGCTCGGCGTGACCATGAACGAGCCAGGGGTGTCTAGGCTGGTCGCGGTGGATGTCGAGGAAGCCGTGCGGTTGGCTGCGATCTGACGGTAAACGATGACGGAACTGCGCTGGATACTTCTTGCGGCCGGACTCGCCTTGATTGCGGGCATGTACCTGTGGGGCATCCGGGCCAGGTCACGGTCGGCGGCAAGCGAGCCGGGCCGGGCGACGGCAATCGAGCCCAGGGGCCGGTTGGTCGCGCCGGCTGAAGATTCGGAGATGGATGCAGACACCGGCACGGACGCGGACGTCGAGGTGGGCACCGACGCTGACGCAGGCATCGACAGGACTGCGGGACGGCTCGAGCCACGGATCCGCAGCGATGAGCGGACACCGCGGGTGCACGATGTCGTTCCGCTGGTCGAGGTGGACGGCGAAGGCGTGCGCACCGGCCGGCGTGAGCCGACCATGGGGCAGCAGAGGGCAGCTGCGCCTGAGCGCCCGGTCATGCCTGCAGATGCGCCGGCGACCGAACCCGCGCACGACCCCGACTCGCAGACAGCGGTGGAGGCCCGGACGCAGCGGATCGTCGCGCTGCGGGTCGTGGCACCGCTGCCATCGCGATTCGAGGGTTCGCTGCTCCAGGAGGCGCTGCTCGCGGAGCATTTCGAGTTCGGGCGTTACGAGATCTTTCACCGGATGGATTCGTCCGGGCGACCGTTGATCAGTCTCGCAAGCCTGCGTGAGCCCGGCACCTTCGACCCGCCGACCATGGCCGGCGCCGCGTATTCGGGGGTGGCGCTGTTCGCGGTGCTGCCGGGACCGCTGACCGCGCAGCAGGCCTTCGAACAGCTGTTCGCGACGGCGCGCTCGCTTGCGGCAAGGCTTGGCGGACACATGCAGGACGAGCGGGGCGTTCCGCTGACCGCGCAGCGCGTCATGCGCCTGCGCGAGGACATGCTCGCCTTCGACCGCGGCGGCGCGGACCCCGACCGGCGCTGAAGGCGCTCGATGACCGACCGCGACGCCGCGAAACGAGTCGCCGGGTTGCGCCGGCAGATCGAGCATCACGATCACCGCTACTACGTCCTCGACGACCCGGAAGTTTCCGATGCGCGCTACGACGCATTGATGCGCGAACTGCGCGAGCTCGAGGCGGCGCACCCCGGGCTGGTGACAGAGGATTCACCGACGCAGCGTGTTGGTGGCCAGCCATCGAGCAGATTCTCGACGGTACGTCACTCGGTACCGATGCTGTCGCTGGACAATGCGTTCAGCGAGCAGGACCTGCTGGAATTCGACCGGCGCGTGCGCGAGCGCCTGGACGTCGAGGCCGTCGAGTACTCCGCGGAGCCCAAGATCGACGGCCTCGCCATCAGTGTGAGGTACGAACAAGGCCGCCTGGTGCAGGCAGCGACCCGCGGCGACGGCTCGGCGGGCGAGGATGTCACGGCGAATGTCAGGACCATCGCGTCGCTGCCGTTGCGGCTGTTCGGGGACGCGCCGGACGTGTTCGAGGCGCGCGGCGAAGTGTTCATGACCCGGCAGTCGTTCGACCGGCTGAACCAGCGTGCGACGGAAGC
>JALHTE010000138.1 GCA_022865595.1 Steroidobacteraceae bacterium
ACTGCTGCGCGGCCTGGCCATTCGCAGCGAGTTGCGTGTACGCGTAGGGAACCGCGAGAAAAGATTCCTGCACGGCCGAATCGATCACCTTGCTGTCGCGCAGCGCGAGCCACGGCACGAGTGCGCGCTCTGGTCGCCTGGCGTCCAATTCCGCCCAACCGAGCCCGAGCAGCGCACGGTTGGTGAACGGGCCGTCGAGGCGCACACGGCTCAGCGCCGCCACTGCACCTTCGGCATCATGCTGCTGCAGCGAAGCGAAACCGAGGGCCAGGTTGGCTCGATCACGCAGTGCAAGCTGTTCTTCCGTCGCGGCCGGCATGCCGCCGACCTTGCCGAGAAAATCACGGCCAAGTTCGGTCTGCCCGGAACGGATGAGCGCGACCCCCAGATTGAAGCGCGCATAGTCCGACCAGCCTTCCTGGTCGGTCCAGCCTGTCAGCTGTACCACCGCTTCACCATATCGGCCTTGTGCCATGAGCACATTGGATGCAAGCAGCCGACGTTCAGGTTCGAGATTGCCCGGCAACGGGCCCCGGATCCGCTCCAGGTTGCGCCATGCGTCGTCGACGAAGCCACGCTGGTACTCGCTGCGGGCCAGGTAGAAAAAGGCGCGGTCGCTCACGGACTGCGGCACCGGTCCCGCCAGCAGCCGATTGAAAATCTTCTCGGCTTCGTCGTACAGGCCGAGGGACAGGTACAGGCCGCCCGACAGCAGCTCGGCCTCGGCCTCGTGATGCGGGATGCGGCCGAAATCGCGCGAGACTTCGAGCCGCACGAGCGCTTCGAAGTATTCGTCCTGGAAAAAGTGGAACAGGACGTCGCCGTAATCCAGGTCGCGCAGCTGCATCGGGGGAGGCAGGTCGCGGGTCACGTCGTCCGCGCGCGCGGGACCCGCAATCACGGCTATCGACGCAGCCGCGACGAACGAGAGCCAGTGATGGAAACGCGCAACGGTCATCAGGAAATTGGTGCCGATAGGTGGACAGACGAGGACGCCCGCCTCACTCCCATTGCCGCACAACGAACTCGGGCTCGAGCGCCGCCAGGCGGTCGCTGATACGCAACTCGATGTACTTCGCGCCGACCTCCTTGTCGAACGTGAGAGCGGCACCACGACGGTAGTCGCGGTCGTGCGGGCCCTTGCCCGTAAAAAACGCGACGATCTCGTGCGGGCCGGCCTTCAGGTTGCCGAGATACAGCTTCTGAACACCGCCGCGATGCAGCGCCTGCACTTCGCGATCGGTGTAGAGGTAGTGCGCCACTTCCTTGTCGTCGATCTTCAGCGTCACCGAATCGAGAGCAAAGAACGTACCGACATCCACCGAGAGGAACACGGCGACCTGCGTGCTGGCCGGGTAGAGCAATTCCTCTTCCAGCTTGAACAGGTCCCGGTTGAGGTCGACCAGTTCCTTCTTGAGGACCTGAACGTCCTGGTCCACAACGCGGGCCTGCTCGGCCGTCGGCGGTGTTTCCGCGTGCGCGCGCCCGGCGGTCAATGCCGCTCCGATGGCAGCGAACGCGGTCACCGCCAGCAGCCACCGACGCCCAGTCACCTGCATATTCGAAGTCATTGGCTTTGCAGCTCCTTGATCTGCCGTGCCAGCTCAGGCATCGGGTTCGTGTCCCCCGCCCAGGCGCCACGCACCCGGCCGTCGCGATCGACCAGCAACGTGAGGGGCGGGTCATCGACGCGGTAGAGATGACCCACCGACTGTTTGGCGTCGACGAGCATGGGAAACGACAGGTGCATCGACTCAGCGACCGCAGCCGCGCGACCGGCATCACCGTCGAGATTGACGCCCAGCAGGACAGGCGCATCGACGCCTGGCAGGGACGCAATAGCGTTCAACCGTGACAGCGACTCGCGGCAATGGCCACACCAGCTCGACCAAAATGAGATTATCACGATGTCGCCACGATACTCCGAAAGCCTGAGATTATGACCGCGGACGTCCTTGAGGACGAAATCCGGGGCCAGGGAACCCGTGGCGGGCGCAGAGCGTGAAATCAAGGGATACAGCAGTGCCCCGGCCAGCACGGCCGCCAACATCGTGAGGGTCTGCACTCGCGCCCTGCGCCGGGCATGTTTTAATCGATCGTTGCGCTGCACGTTGGCAACCCCGCTGTCATGGGAATACCCGAAGACCGGTGGCTTTGCGTCCCCGCCTTTCGGCGGGTTTGCCCTTATCCGAGACTCGGATCCTTGTCTTTATGACACCAGACTGTCAACGAATGCCTAATTGAAAACGGCGTCCAGCTGGCAGTGCATCACAAAAGCTCCCATGGCTGCGCCTTGCCCGCTGAAGGCCGCTCGAGCCCGGGAGAGGCCCGTTGCGAGTGGCTGGACCGCCACGCGCGGGTGGAAAGCTGGGGGTCGATCCCGAGCCCCGGGCGCGCGCCACGACGGGCGCCTGACCCCGGCGGAGTTGAAGCTGGTCTCATTATGGGTTGATTCTAGTGCACAATATTTCACCGATCCGTCCCTGGCACCCGTAAATTGAGCCCATGCTTCGAACCCTGAGCGTTTGTTGCCTCCTCCTGGGAATGCTGGCCGTCGCGCCGGCAGACGCGCGGGCACCGATTGAAGTCGTGGTCAAAGATGCGTACATCGATCTCCACACCGGTCCTGGCCGCGGCTTCCCGGTCACTTTCTCGGTGGAGCGCGGCGTGACGATCGAGTTGTTGCGGCAGCGGACCGACTGGATCGAGGTGCGAACCGCCCGTGGCCAGCGCGGCTGGGTCCACCGCTCGCAGCTCGAGAACACACTGACTCCGGCGGGGAGCGAAGTTCACATTGCCGGTCCGGGGCAGGACGCTCGCACCGAACACCAGTGGGAAGCGGGTGTCGCAGTCGGCGATTTCGGCGGCGCAAACGTGGTATCGGTCAACGGCGCCTACGCGCTCACGCACACCCTGCTGGTACGCGCCGACGTTTCGCAGCTGCTCGGCGACACGTCGAACGGCTGGCTCGGCACGGCAGGTATCGCCCAGGTATTCATGCCGCAATGGCCTGTCTCGCCGGTGCTCGGCATTGGCGTCGGTGTGTTGAGCATCACACCGAAAGCACCCAATACGAAGGACAGCACGGACGCCACGGCCTACGGCAGCCTCGGTTTTCGGAGCTACCTTACCGACCGCTTCCTGATGCAGGCAGACTATCGCCGTTTCGTCGTGTTCACAAGCGGCGGCGGCCACGAGGAGAAGGACGAATGGATCGCAGGCTTCAGCTATTTCTTCTGAGCGTCGCCGTTGCCAGCGGCGCACTGGCCGCACCCGGTGCGCACGCCCAGAGTCAGGCCGAAGCCGTTGGCGGATCCGCGCAGGCGCCGCAGGTCGTCGAGCCGGAAGTCGAGCGACGAGTTGTCAAACCCGTCGCCGTCCCCACGGAGAATTTCGAGATCGGCACCTTTATCGGCACGACCAGCATCGAGGATTTCGGCTCGCACATGGTCTATGGCTCCCGCATTGCCTACCACGTCACCGAAGACATTTTCGCCGAGGCCGTCGTCGGGAGAACCCAGACCGGAAAGACCAGTTACGAGCTCCCGACCGGCGCGACGCAGTTGCTTACCGACAGCGAGCGCAAGCTCACGTACTACGACCTTTCCGTTGGCTGGAACGTGCTGCCCGGTGAGGTGTTCTTCGGCCGCAAACGCGCAATGCCGGCCGCCGTGTACGTGACGATGGGCGCCGGCAGCACCCGCTTTGGCGGTGACGATCACTTTACGGCGACCGTCGGAGCCGGTCTGCGCCTGCTGGTGAATGAGTGGCTGGCGGTGCACGTCGACGCGCGGGATCGCATGTTCAAGACCGACCTGATCGGAAATACCCAGGTGACTCAGAACCTCGAGTTCACGATCAGCTTGACGGCTTTTTTGTGACCCTGCGCGGTCAAAGCGCCGATGAGTGATCTGTCCCGGCCTTACCGGGGAACGCCCTCTTCACGCAGTTCGCCCTGGTCGAGCTGCAGCACGCGATCGGCCAGCGCCAGGCTCTCCGGTCGAGGCGTGATCAGCAATACGGTACGCGAACGCAGCAGCTCGTGGCATTCGGCGATGAAGCCGCGTTCGCCCGCGGGATCGAACATCGACGTGGCCTCGTCCAGAATGAGGATGGCAGGGTCCTTCAGCAGCGCCCGGGCAAGGCTGATTCGCTGGCGCTGACCGCCGGACAACCGCAGGCCCTCGTCGCCGATCAACGTTTCGTAGCCTTGCGGCAGCTGGTCGATGAACTCGTGCGCATGCGCCGCGCGCGCAGCACGTTCGATCTGTTGCCGGTCGGCTCCGTAGCGGCCGTAACCGATGTTCTCGGCCACCGTGGCATTGAGCAGCAGTACGTGCTGGCTGACCAGCCCGATGTGGGCGCGCACGCTGCGCAGCGAAAACTCGCGCACATCGATGCCGTCGAGCGTAATCCGGCCCGCGGAAGGATCGGCGAAGCGCATCAGCAGGTGAGCCAGCGTGCTCTTGCCCGCGCCGTTCGGACCGGTGATGGCAACGGTCTCGCCCGCACGGATCTCCAGGTTGAGATCAGCGAACACCGCGGCCCTGCCCGGATAAGCAAACGCCACGGATTCGAAGGCGATCCTGCCACTGACCGTCGCGGGCTCGAGATCACCGTCGTCGGGCTCGGGTGCCTCGGCCATCGCGGCCATCAGGCGTTGCACCGCCCCCCGGGCATGCTGGACCTGGCCGTAAACGCCGGCCAACGCACTGACGGGCTGCGTCAACAGCATGCCGTAGAGCAACAGGCTGACCAGTTCAGGGGCGGTAATGATCCCCGATGCGACGCCCTGGCCACCGACCCATAGCAGGCCGAGCACCGCCGTCGCGGCCAGCCAGCGCACGGCCGGGGTCAGCAGCGACTCGATCCGTTGCTGCCGGACCTCGAGCATCCGCACCTTGTCGCCCTGGACCGAATAGCGCGCCGACTCCTCGCCTTCGCGTGTGTAGGCCTTGATCAAGGGCAAGGTCGCCAAATTCTGCTCGGCCATGCCGTACTTGACCGCATCCTCGTGCAGGTGAGCCTGCGCCAGCGGCCGCACACCCCTGGTCAGCAGCTTCACGATGACGGTGAGGAGCGGCACCGCGACCGCCACGGCCAACCCTACCCGGAGGTCTATCCGCAGCAGCAGGATCAGGGCACCGACGCAGGTCACCAGCAAGGGCAGCAAGGGCGTAAGCACCCCGGTGAGGAAGCTGTTGATCCGCCAGACATCGTTGACCAGCAACGCGAGAATCTCACCGCGCTTGCGCTCCTGGTGCCAGCTCAAAGGCAGGGACTGCAGATGGTCGTAGACCCGCGAGCCCAGGTCGGCCACCACTCGCGAGCCGGTGCTGCCGAGCACCACACCGTTCCCGAACGACAATCCCGCCTGAACCGTCAGCACGCCCAGCCAGGCCAGCAGCAGTTCGCCCGGCACCGCGCCTCCGAGCAATGCCTGCGCCACCCGGCCCGCGAACCAGGGCATGGTGAGCATGACCACGCTTTCACATAAGAGCAGAGCCACGGCCAGCAGCAAGGCGCCACGGTATGGCGCCAGCATCCGCCAGAGGAAAGGCATCTCCGTGCCGGCCGGGATCGGCGAGCGGCTCATCCCGATAAACCTGAGTGCACCGGTCCCGATTGGCCGGGGCGGCGCCTCTCGCAATGACTTCGGCTAAGATGCCCGCGCAGCACCGCACAATCGCACGGCCCACGCAACACAGTCGCTTTCGAACGCATGAACCTAACGCTATCACACCAGGCCAGGCCCTCCGACGATGTCCTGTTCCAGGAAGTGGGCGGCGAAGCAGTGCTTCTGAAGCTCGCCAGCGAAAATTACTTCGGACTCGATGCGGTCGGTACACGGATCTGGATCCTGCTGAACGAAGACCCCGGTTTGAAGCGGGCCTTCGACATCCTCAGCGACGAATACGAAGTTGAGACTGAGGTGCTCGAGCGCGACCTGCTCTCCCTGGTCGAACGCATGGCGGACGCTGGACTCGTGGTGGTGCGCTGAGATGCCCGGACGCCTTGCGGCATGGCGCGCGCTGAACGGCACCGATCAGCGAAGATTGCTGGGGCTGGCCTGCGGTCTGCCGGTGGTCGAGCTATCGCTGCGGCGCCTGGGTGCGCGGCGGACGGCATCCTGGCTGTCACGCGCGATAAAGCCCAGGGCGATTCACCCGCCTGCTGCCGCCGAACTGCAGCAGGCCGATCGGCTGGCTCATCTCGCGGCCATCGCCGGCCGACGCGGCATCCTCGAGGCGCGCTGCCTGTCACAGGCGATACTGGTGAGGGCCTTGCTGCGGCGACGCGGCCTGGATGCGGTGCTACAGGTCGGCGTCCGCAAGGATGCCGGTCAGTTCGACGCTCACGCCTGGGTCGAGTTGGACGGTCACACGCTCGCGCAGGCGCCCTTGCAACATTTGCCTTTGCAGTCGCAGCGGCGAAGCTCGGCCGCCCTGCGTTAGCTCGCTTTGCGCCGCCCTCTCAGATCACCCGGCCATGCAGCCGCCGCCAGGCACCGGCGACAGCTCGACGTACATACAGCCACGGGAGCCATTGTCCACCCTCGCCGGCAAACTTGCTCCGCATGAACTCGGCGGGCGGGAACACCAGGTCGCGCAGGTAGCGCGCCTTGCGTCCGATTCCGGGCAACGCCCGATAGTCCATCCATAACTGGCGCGCCGGACTCGCACCAAGGTAGTCCGAGGCCGGTTCCCGGACATCATCGCGTTCAAGCGCCGCGAATGCGTATCCGGGAACGTTCGTCGCAAAGCATTGGTGCGCCGTCGCCAGGCCATCCGCGCAAATTGCGCGCAGGCCCTTTGCTTGCGCCCGAGCAATGAATGACCGCCAGTCGCGCTCGCTGAAGGACCCAGCCAGCAAATGCAGATCGTAGAGCCAGATCAGCCGAACGCCGCCGGTGTGCGGCTCACCGGAGACGTAATACGGATTGTGGCGATGGGTGCCACGATGGATGCACGCGAGCAGGAGCGCGTGCACGGGTGAGACCGCCAGGGCGTCGGGCGCAAGGGCAGGCAGGGACACGGCTTCCG
>JALHTE010000139.1 GCA_022865595.1 Steroidobacteraceae bacterium
GCGGCAGGGACGCCGCGCGCGAGCCTCCATGGACGGATTCACGGCGTCCCCGCGAACGGACACCTGAAACCGCCAGGCCCCTTGCCACCAGCTCGCGGTTAGCCGACCCAGGCGCGGGCGTTGCGGAACATCCGCATCCAGCCACTGTCCTCGCCCCATTCGTCCGGATGCCATGAGTTCTGCAGCGTGCGGAACACGCGCTCCGGATGGGGCATCAGTATCGTCGCGCGCCCATCGGCGGTGGTCAGGCCGGTGATGCCGCCTGGCGAACCGTTCGGGTTGGCCGGATACGCGGCCGCCGTGCGGCCGTGGTTGTCCACGAAACGCATGCTCACGAGACCGCTCGCGGTGCAGGCATCCGCGGCGGCCGGATCGGCGAACTCCGCACGACCCTCGCCGTGCGCGACCGCGATCGGCATCACCGAGCCCGCCATGCCCCCGAGGAAGATCGACGGCGACGGCAACACCTCGACGAGCCCGACACGGCCCTCGAACTGCTCGGAACGGTTGCGTACGAATCTCGGCCAGTGTGACGCTCCCGGCACCAGCGACTTGAGCGCCGCCATCATCTGGCAACCGTTGCAGACGCCAAGCGTGAAGCTGTCGGGTCGCGCAAAGTAGGCCTCGAACTGCGCGCGCAGTTTCGGATGGAACAGGATCGACTTCGCCCACCCCTCGCCCGCGCCCAGCACGTCGCCGTACGAGAAGCCACCGCAGGCGACCAGGCCCGCGAACTCGTCGAGCCGCACGCGGCCGGTGAGCAGGTCGGTCATGTGCACGTCCACCGGGGCAAATCCGGCACGGTGGAACACGGCCGCCATCTCGACCTGGCTGTTCACGCCCTGCTCGCGCAGGATCGCGACCTGCGGCCTTGCGCCTTTCGCGATGAATGGCGCAGCTACGTCGTCGGCCAGTTCGAACGTCAGCCGCGCGTGGAGGCCAGGGTCCGCTGGGTCGGTGGCCCGCTCGAATTCCTCGGCGGCACAGGCAGGATTGTCGCGCATGGCCTGCATGCGGAAGCTGGTTTCGGACCAGGCGCGGCGGAGTTCCGTTCGGCTCTCCGCGAAGATCGTCTTGCCGCCGATGCGCACAGTCAGTGCGTCGTCGTCGGCGACCCGGCCGACAGGCCACACGCAGTCGCTGAGCCCCGCCTCGCGGAGTACCTCGATCGCGCGCTCGGCGGCGGCAGCCTCGACCTGCAGCACCGCACCCAGCTCTTCGGAGAACAGCGCCGCCACGGCATCTGTCTCGCCCGCGGCGAGCTCAGCCTCGACGCCGCAGCGTCCTGCAAAGGCCATTTCGCAGAGCGTGACGAACAGGCCACCGTCTGATCGGTCATGGTATGCGAGCACCAGTCCGAGTTCGCGCAGCCGCACGAGCGCCGCAAAAAAGGCACGCAGCATCGATGGGTCATCACAGTCCGGCGCGCTTGAGCCGATGCGACCGTACACCTGCGCCAGGCAGGACCCGCCGAGCCGATTGCGGCCGCGGCCGAGGTCCACGAGCAGCAGGCGGGTCTCGCCGCGATCCGTGCGCAGCTGCGGGGTCAGCGTGCGACGCACATCGCGGGCCGGCGCGAACGCCGAGATGACCAGCGACACCGGGGCGACGACCTTACGGGCGCCGTCGGCGTCCTGCCAGGCAGTCTTCATCGACAGCGAGTCCTTGCCGACCGGAATCGCGATGCCGAGTGCCGGGCACAGTTCCTCGCCCACCGCACGCACCGCGTCGTAGAGATCAGCGTCCTCGCCGGGTTCGCCGCAGGCCGCCATCCAGTTCGCGGAAAGCCGGATATCCTCGATGCGCCCGATGTCGGCCGCCGCGATGTTGGTCACGGCCTCCGCCACTGCCATTCTCGCCGCGGCAGCAGGATCGAGCAGCGCCAGCGGCGTGCGCTCGCCCATCGCCATGGCCTCGCCGCGCGAGGAGAAATAGTCGCTCAGCGTGACGGCCACGTCGCTGACCGGCACCTGCCATGGGCCGACGAACGGATCGCGGCTGATCATCCCGCCGACAGAGCGGTCGCCAATGGAGACCAGGAACGACTTGTCGGCGATGGTCGGCAGCCGCAGCAGCCGGAACGCCGCCTCGCGCAGGTCCACGCCGCTACCGTCGAAATCGTCGGACGCGCCGGGCAGCCTGCGCACGTCGCGGGTCATGCGCGGCGGCTTTCCAAGCAGGGTGTCCAGCGGCATCGAGACCGGCTCATTGCCGAACAGCGGATCGATGACGGACAGCAGCCCGTCGCCGGTCACCTCGCCGATGACGGCATAGGGGCAGCGCTCGCGCTCGCAGAATGCCGCGAACTCCGCGAGCTGCCCGGAGGCCACGATCAGCACGTAGCGTTCCTGCGCCTCGTTGCACCAGATCTCGAGCGGCGACATGCCCGGCTCGTCGCTCTGCACCTTGCGCAGGTCAACACGGCCGCCACAGCCGTCGTGCGCGACCGACTCGGGCACCGCGTTCGACAGTCCGCCCGCACCGACGTCGTGAATCAGAAGAATGGGGTTCGTCTCGCCTAGGCCCCAGCACGCATCGATGACTTCCTGCGCGCGACGCTGGATCTCGGGATTGCCGCGCTGGACCGAGGCGAAGTCGAGATCTGCCGAGCTCGCACCGGCGCCAACCGACGAGGCTGCGCCGCCACCGAGGCCGATCAGCATCGCTGGCCCGCCAAGAACGACGATCTTCGCGCCCGGGACGATCGGCGACTTTTCGACGTGCTGTCGGCGGATGTTGCCGAGTCCGCCGGCGATCATGATCGGCTTGTGGTAGCCACGCAGTGCCGAGCGCCCTTCAGACTCGACGCGCTGCTCGAAGGTGCGGAAGTATCCGCAGATGCCCGGCCGCCCGAATTCGTTGTTGAACGATGCCGCGCCGATCGGACCCTCCAGCATGATCGTTAGGGCGGAGACGATGCGGTCGGGCTTGCCGAGGTCCTGTTCCCAGGGCTGCACCGCGCCTGGAATTCGCAGGTTCGAGACCGAGAATCCGACCAGGCCGGCCTTGGGCTTGGAACCTCGGCCGGTTGCTCCCTCGTCGCGGATTTCACCGCCCGAGCCGGTCGCCGCGCCCGGGAACGGCGAAATGGCCGTCGGGTGGTTGTGGGTCTCGACCTTCATCAGGATGTCGATGGGCTCGTCGAATCCCCCATAGGGCCCGCCGCCCGGCCGCGCGAACCAGCGCCGCCCCGGCCACCCTTCGATCACCGCGGAATTGTCGCGGTAGGCCGACAGCACGCCCTGCGGACTGCAGGCGTGCGTGTTGCGGATCATCGCGAACAGCGACTTGTCGCCGCGCACGCCGTCCACGATCCAGTCGGCATTGAATATCTTGTGCCGGCAGTGCTCGGAGTTGGCCTGCGCGAACATCATCAGTTCGACGTCCGTGGGATCTCGCCCCAGCGCGCGGAAGGCGTCGACCAGGTAGTCGATCTCGTCGTCGGAGAGCGCGAGTCCCAGTGTAACGTTGGCCGATTCCAGTGCAGCGCGACCCTGCGCGGCGAGCGGCACGGTCGCGAGCGGTTTCGGCGATGCGTGCTGGAAGAGCCCGGCTGCCTCGGCGGCTTCGCGAAGCACGGCCTCGGTCATCCGGTCGTGCAGCAGGTCGGCCGCCTCGCGCCATTGCTCGTCCGCGAGCCGGCCTGGCCCGTCGAGGTAGTACGCCACGCCTCGCTCGATGCGGCGCACCGCTGAGAGCCCGCAGACGTGCGCGATGTCAGTGGCCTTGCTCGACCAGGGGGAAACGGTGCCGAATCGCGGAACGACCAGCAGTGTTTCGCCGCGCGGGACAGTGGCCGGCGCCGAGGGTCCGTAGCGCAGCAGCGATTCGAGGATAGATGCCTGCCCAGCGTCGAGGTCGCGCTCGAGATCCACGAAGTGAATGTAGCGGGAGTCCAGACGCTCAATCGAGCCGGCGCGTTGCCGGATCGATGAGAGGAGTTTCGCGAGCCGGAAATCCGAAGCCGCGGGGGCGCCGCTGAGTGTTAGCATGCCTTAGGTGCCGCAGCCGGCCTGGCAGGGGCGCGCAATGATACCGGAGCGTCCTGGCCCGAACCAGCGCGGAGAGTCCACCCTAGCGGCGCGTGCCCGGATCGCCGGGCGTGTACACGGGGTACGGGAACTGAGTGACGTTAGAACCCTCGGCGGCGACGACCTTGCTCACGCCGCTCTTGCGCACCTCGTCGATGCGAATCACCGAATGCAACGGCAGGTAGGTGCGCTTCACCCCGGCAAACTCGGACTGGATGCGTTCCTCGGACGGGTCCACGACCACGGCCGAGCGCTCGCCGAAAATCAGTTCCTCGACCTCGACGAAGCCGAACAGCGCCCCATGCCCCACTTTGCGGGCATAGATCTCGTAAACCTTGCCCTGGTTGTGAAAAACGACCTTGAAGATGTTACTGGAGGCCATGGTGTACTTGCGGATACCGGTCCGGACATATTACAAGGACCCCCATAGCATGGCCATCAAGCTTCGAGTCATCAGCGACCAGTACCGCGAGCTCGGCGAACGCCGCTCGCGCGTGTTCGGCGTGAACGGCGGTTCGATCGGCCGGGCACCGGACAATGACTGGGTATTGCCGGACCAGAAGCGGCTGGTCTCGGGGCATCACTGCGACATCGTGTGCCGCACCGGCGAATACTGGATCAGCGACCACAGCACCAACGGCGTGTTCGTCAACGATTCCGACGATACGGTGGCGGAGACTGGCCCGGTGGCCCTGAAGGACGGGGACCGCCTGCGCATGGGCGACTACGAAATTCTCGTCAGTGTCGACGACCGGTTCGATTTCCTGCCGGTCGCATCGGAAATGCATTCGGCCGAGAAGCACATCGATTCCGGCATCAATGCCGGCTTTGACGTCGAGAGCCTGTTCGCGCCGCGCGACACCGGCGACTCGAGTTCCATCTCGATCCGCAATGCATTCGGCCTCAAGCTGCCGAAGGATTTCCGCGCAGCGGCCGCTGCGGCGCTCGGGGAGCCGGCCGCCGGCGAAGACGATTCGCAGCACGAACCGCCGCCCGCGCCGCCGAACGCAGCACCGGAGCCCGACCAGGCCTCGGCGAAGCCCGCAGACTGGGCGATGAAGACCCGGGCCGTCACGCGCCAGGAACTGGCCGATGCGCTTGCGCGAAGACAGAGCCGGATCGAGGCGCGCCAGCAGACACTGCCATTCCACCAGCAGGCGAGTTCATGGGCCGACCTGGGCTCGGCGGTGCAGGCTTTCTGCCGCGGCGCAGGCATCGATCCGGCGGCACTTTCGCCCGAGGCCCAGTCGATGCTGCCACTGGTCGCGGGCCAGCTGCTGCGCGAGGCAGTCGTCGGAGTTACCGACCTGCAGCAGGCGCGGGCCGCAGCCAACCCGGCGATCGCGGCGGTGTCGGCGCCGAATGCAATCAGCAACCCGCTCCGGAACTCGACCAGCGTCGAACAGGCCATCACGCGCCTGCTGGAATCGCATGGCCGATCGATCGGCGGGCCTGTCGACGCCCTGCGTGACGTGCTGCTCGATGCGAAGGAGCACGAGGCCGCCATCAATTCCGCGCTGCACGAGGGGCTCTCCGCGCTGCTCGCGCAACTCGCACCAAGCAACGTCGCCGACCAGTTCGAGGACGGGCGCTCGCGCACGATTGCACCGGGACAGGACCCGCGACCCAAGTACTGGGAGCATTACGGCGAACTGTTCCGCGTCGTTACTCAGAACGGTGCCGACGGCCTGCCGCACCCGTTCCTGGAAGCGTTCACACGTGCTTATGAGTCGGCCCGCGCCGAAATGTCCTCACGACGCGGCCCACGCAACGAGAATTGAGGCAGGTGACTTTGCGCGAACCGGTGCCGGCGAACCAGGCACCGGCTGCTGCACCGGCTGGAAAAGATTGGCGGAGAGGGTGGGATTCGAACCCACGTGGGGCGATTATGCCCCCATCCGATTTCGAGTCGGCGCCGTTATGACCGCTTCGGTACCTCTCCGAGGGCCGCGTATTCTATACAAACAATGAAAGCCTTGCTTGCACTGGTCGCGACGCTGGTCCTGGGCACCTGTTCGCAGCCGCCGCCGCTGCTCACGCGGGTACTGGAGGCGGGGGAACTCCGGGTCGCGACCCGCAACAGCCCCGATGCCTACTACCTCGGCAGCCATGGGCCGGAGGGACTGGCGTACGAACTGGCCAGCCGCTTCGCGGAAAACCTGGGCGTCTCGCTGCGCCTGTACACGGTGCGGACCCGCGAGGCCGCCTTGAACGAAGTGCGGGCCGGGCGCGCCCACGTTGCCGCGGCCGGCATCACCACCGGCATCCAGTTGCCGGAGAGCGTCAGTTTCGGTCCGGGATACTCGCTGGTCCGCGAGCACCTTGTGCAGCGGCGCGGGGCAACCCGCCCCGCCTCGATGAAGGCGGCCGGGCGCGGCAGGATCGAAGTGGCCGCGGGCAGCGCCCACCTGCGCACGCTGGAGGACCTGAGGCTCACGGAGCCTGACCTGCCCTGGATCGAGCGTGCGGACACCGACACAGAGCAGATCCTGAACGAGGTCTCGCGAGGCACGGTCCAGTACACGCTCGCCAGTTCCACCGAGTTTGCGCTCAACCGGCCGATGCACCCGAACCTCGCGATCGCGCTGAACCTGTCGCCGGAACGTGCGGTTGCCTGGGTCGTGAATACGGCAAGCCACGACCCCAGCATCCTCGACCGCATCAATGCATTTTTCATGCTGTCGCGGGCCGACGGCTCGATAGGCGTGCTGCTGGATCGCTACTACGGAAATCGCGACAGTTTCGACTACCTGCAATCGCGCAATTTCATGGAGCACGTCGAAAGCCGTCTGCCGCTGTACCTGCTTTGGTTCAAGAACGCGGCGCTGCAGTACCGTATCGACTGGCGGCTGCTCGCCGCAATGGGCTACCAGGAATCGAAGTGGGATCCGTCGGCCGTGTCGTTTTCCGGCGCTCGCGGACTCATGCAGCTCACTGCGGGCACGGCCGAGATGATGCGGTACCGCGACCGCCATGATCCCCAGGCCAGCATCATCGGCGGTGCCAAGTACCTGGCCCGGGTCATGGAAATGGTGCCGACCCGCATTCCCGAACCCGACCGGACGTGGTTCGCGGTCGCCTCGTACAACGTCGGCTACGGGCATGTCGAGGACGCACGCAAGCTTGCCCAGCAGCTGGGGCGTGATCCCGACCGCTGGGAGGATGTCCGCGAGACGCTGCCGCTGCTGAGCCAGGAGAAGTGGTACACGCGCACCCGCCACGGCTACGCGCGCGGCTGGGAGCCGGTTCGCTACGTGGAAAACGTGCAGGCCTACCTGGATGTGCTCGAAGTGATGGGCACGGGCAGCCCGGCGCCGACGGGAGCTGAGGTCACCGCGAGCGAATTGCGTTCCAGGACGCCCGACCCACCGCGGGCGCCGCCGAAACGTTGATCCTGCGCCGCCGCATGCTCACCTGCGTGCGGCAAAGAAGTCCCTGAGCAGCGTGCCGCACTCCTCCGCGAGCACCCCGCCGCATGTCTCCAGTCGATGGTTGAGCGCGGGATTCTGCACGACGTTGAATACGCTTCCCGTCGCGCCTGCGCGCGGGTCGGTCGCGCCGTAGACCAGCCGACGCACCCTGGCGTGCACCATGGCCCCGGCGCACATCGCGCAGGGCTCCAGTGTCACGTACAGCGTCGTGTCGGTGAGCCTGTAAGTGTCGAGCGCGATACCCGCCGCGCGCAGCGCGATGATCTCGGCGTGCGCTGTCGGATCGCAGGTACCGATCGGCCGGTTCCAGCCCTCGGCAACGATCTCGCCGTCCTTGACGATCACCGCACCCACCGGCACCTCGCCGGCGGCCGCGGCTTCCCGGGCGAGCTCGAGCGCACGTGCCATGAACGCGAGATCGGTCGGATCTGCGCCGGCCGGGGAGCCGCCGGGCGCCTGCCCCTTCATTCCCACTCGATCGTCGCGGGCGGCTTTCCGGAGATGTCGTAGGTGACGCGCGAGATACCCTTGACCTCGTTGATGATGCGCCGGGCGCAGAGGTCGAGGAATTCATAGGGAAGCCGCGCCCAGCGCGCAGTCATGAAATCCACCGTCTCGACCGCACGCAGCGCGATCACGTAGTCGTAGCGGCGACCGTCGCCCATCACCGCGACCGAGCGCACCGGCAGGAACACCGCGAAGGCCTGGCTGGTCTTGTCGTACAGCCCGTGTGCACGCAACTCGTCGATGAATACGCGGTCTGCCTTGCGCAGCAGGTCGGCATATTCCTGCGACACCTCACCCAGGATGCGCACGCCGAGGCCCGGCCCCGGGAACGGGTGGCGGAACACCATCTCGCGCGGCAGGCCGAGTTCGAGACCGAGACGCCGTACTTCGTCCTTGAAGAGTTCGCGCAGCGGCTCGACCAGCCCCAGCTTCATGTGCTCAGGCAGGCCGCCGACGTTGTGGTGCGACTTGATCACGTGCGCCTTGCCGGTCTTCGCGCCGGCCGACTCGATCACGTCCGGGTAGATCGTGCCCTGCGCGAGCCAGCGCACGCCCTCGAGCTTGTGCGATTCCTCCTCGAACACCTCGATGAACAGCCGCCCGATGATCTTGCGCTTGCGCTCGGGATCGGCCTCGCCTTTCAGCGCGCCAAGGAAACGCGCGGCGGCATTCACGCGGATCACGCGCACGCCCATGTTCTCGCCGAGCGTGTGCATCACCTGGTCGCCCTCGCCTTCGCGCAGCAGGCCGTGGTCCACGAACACGCAGATGAGCTGGTCCCCGATCGCACGGTGCAGCAGCGCGGCCACGACCGAGGAATCGACGCCGCCAGACAGCCCGAGCAGCACGCGATCGTTGCCGACCTGCTCCCGCACGCGCGCGATCGCGTCGGCCGCGATGTTGCCGGGCTCCCAGCGTGCCTCGCAGCCGCAGATCTCGCGCACGAAGCGTTCGATCAGCCGCTCGCCCTGCAGCGTATGCGTGACTTCCGGGTGGAACTGCACGGCGTAGAAGCGTCGCGACTCGTCCGCCATTGCGGCCAGCGGCGCGCTCTGGGTGCCTGCCACGGCGACGAATCCGGGCGGCAGCGCATCGACACGGTCGCCGTGGCTCATCCACACGTCGAGCACGGCACGCCCATCAGCGTCGCTGTGGTCGCGCAGCTCGTCGAACAGGCGGCACGGCTTCGTGACCGTGACCTGCGCGTAGCCGAATTCACGGTGATCGGCCGGCGTCACGCGCCCACCGAGCTGCTGCGCCATGGTCTGCATGCCGTAGCAGATGCCGAGCACCGGCACGCCGGCCTCGAACACGCTCACTGGCGCCCGCGGAGGCACTTCGTCCGTAACAGACTCAGGACCACCCGAGAGGATCACGCCGCGCGGGCCGAATGCCCGGACGTCCGCATCGCTCATGTCCCAGGGATGGATCTCGCAGTACACGCCCGACTCGCGCACGCGGCGCGCGATCAACTGCGTGTACTGCGCGCCGAAGTCGAGGATCAGGACCCGGTGCGCGTGGATGTCGGGCGGACGCACGGTCGGTTGCTCAGCGGACACGGTAGTTCGGCGCTTCCTTGGTGATGGTCACGTCGTGCACGTGGCTCTCGCGCATGCCCGCGCCGGTGATGCGCACGAACTGCGGCTGGGTGCGCATCTGGTCGATGCTGCCGCTGCCCGTGTAACCCATTGCCGCGCGCAGCCCGCCGGTGAGCTGGTGCAGGATCGCCACGATGCTGCCCTTGTAGGGCACGCGGCCC
This sequence comes from Steroidobacteraceae bacterium, assembly GCA_022865595.1. GTDB lineage: Bacteria > Pseudomonadota > Gammaproteobacteria > Steroidobacterales > Steroidobacteraceae > RPQJ01. The sequence goes on from JALHTE010000139.1 coordinate 9,729, forward strand.
TCTACACCCTCCGGCACCAGCTTCTCGAGTTCGGAGGTCGTGTCCTGGAAGTAGCGGTCGCGCGAGCCGTGCGCCTGCGACATGGCGCCCAGCGAACCCATGCCTCGGTAAGACTTGTATGACGCGCCCTGGTAGAGCTCGACCTCGCCTGGCGATTCTTCGGTGCCGGCAAACAGGCTGCCGATCATCACGCTGTAGGCGCCTGCTGCGATTGCCTTGGCCACGTCGCCCGAGAAACGGATGCCGCCGTCCGCGATCAGCGGCACGCCATGCTCGGCAAGCGCCGCCGCGACGTTGCCCACCGCTGTGATCTGCGGCACGCCGACGCCAGCGACGACTCGTGTCGTGCAGATCGAGCCCGGGCCGATACCAACCTTGACGGCGTCTGCGCCGGCGTCGACCAGTGCCAGCGCAGCCTCACGCGTGACGATGTTGCCGCCGATGACCTGCTGCGCCGGCCACTTCGCCTTGATCTTCGCCACCATCTCGACCACGCCGCGCGAATGACCGTGCGCTGTGTCCACGACAATCACGTCCACGCCCGCCTCGCGCAGCGCCGCAACCCGGTCGAGAGTGTCGGGGCCGGTGCCCACGGCGGCGCCGACACGCAGCGCACCGCGTTCGTCCTTGCAGGCGCGCGGGAACTCGGTGGCTTTCTGGAAATCCTTGACGGTGATCATGCCCTTCAAGCCGAACGCATCGTCGATCACCAGCACCTTCTCGATACGGTGCTTGTGCAGCAGCGCGAGCACGTCTTCCTTCGGCGAGTTCTCGCGCACCGTCACCAGCCGATCACGCGGCGTCATCACTGAGGACACCGGCGCGTCGAGCTTGGTCTCGAAGCGCAGGTCGCGGTGCGTGACGATTCCGACCGCCTTGCCCTCCAGCACGACCGGCACGCCGGAGATGTTCTTGGCCCGGGTAAGCTCGATCACCTCGCGGATGGTCATGTCCGGGCGCACGGTGATCGGGTCACGGATGATGCCGCTCTCGAAGCGCTTCACCCTCGCCACGTGGCGGGCCTGCGCTTCGGCGCTCATGTTCTTGTGGATGATGCCGATGCCGCCTTCCTGAGCGATGGCGATCGCGAGCCGCTGCTCCGTGACGGTGTCCATTGCCGCGGACACCAGCGGCAGGTTCAGGTGGATGCCCCGGGTGAGCTGAGTGCCCAGGCTCACCTGGTGCGGAAGCACCTCGGAAAACGCCGGAACGAGCAGGACGTCATCGAATGTGAGGGCTTCCTCTAGGATGCGCAGCATGGCATGTCCCGGGCGTGGAAAAAGGAAGCGGCCAATTGTACCGGTCGCGGGCCCCGCGTGGAAATCGGCGAGGGTCCCTTGTGCGCCGGGCCCCGCCCGCTAAGATCACTGCCACCATGCACGATCTCCGGCTCGACGAGAGCGCCAACTCCCTGCCCGCGCGCGAGATTTTCACCGTGAGCCGCCTCAACCGGGAGGCGCGGATGCTGCTCGAGCGGGGCCTGGGCTCGGTGTGGCTCGAAGGTGAGATATCCAACCTTTCGCGCCCGTCCTCCGGGCACTGGTATTTCTCGCTCAAGGACGAGGCGGCACAGGTGCGCTGCGCGATGTTCAGGCAGCGCAGCATGCTGGTTCGCTTCCCGCTGCGTGACGGGGCCCTCGTGCTGGCCCGTGGCCGGGTCAGTGTCTACGAGGCCCGGGGCGATTTCCAGGTCGTGGTCGAGCACCTCGAGGAAGCCGGAGAAGGCGCGCTGCGTCGCCGGTTCGAGGAACTGAAGCAGAAACTCGCCGCCGAAGGCCTGTTCGACGAGCGCCACAAGCAGGCCCTGCCCCGGCTGCCCGGCCGGATCGGGGTGATCACCTCGCCCACCGGCGCGGCGCTGCGCGACATCCTGCACGTGCTCGCCAGGCGTTTTCCGGCCGCCGCGGTGCTGGTCTACCCTGTGCCGGTCCAGGGGGAGGCAGCACCGCGCGGGATCGAGCAGGCGATCAGGCTCGCGGCCTTGAGGCGCGACTGCGACGTGCTGATCGTCGCACGAGGCGGCGGATCCCTCGAGGATCTCTGGGCATTCAACGACGAGGCAGTCGCCCGTGCGATGTTTGCCTGCCCGATTCCGATCGTGAGCGGCGTGGGACACGAAACCGACTTCACGATCGCCGACCTGGTGGCCGACCTGCGCGCGCCGACACCGAGCGGCGCTGCAGAGCGCGTGGTGCCGGACCGCGAGGAATGGCTGCGCGCATTCGTTGCAGCGGAACGGCGTGTCTCGCAGTCGACACGCCGACGGCTGGCAGACCTCGGCTCCCTGCTGCTCGTTCGCGAGCAACGGCTGGACAGGGCTCACCCGGGCGTGCGCCTGCGACAGCACGCCCAGCGCCTCGACGAAGTCGACGGCCGGTTGCGCCGCGCGTTCCGCGCGAAGCTGGACGACGCCCGCACCCGCGCGACGACGGCATCGACGCTGCTCTCGCGAGCCTCGCCCGTCCTGCGACTCGAGGCCGGGCAAGTGCGTCTGGCGTCCTGCTCGCGCGCGCTTGCCGCCGCCGCTCGTTCGCGCGTCGCGGGCGAGCGCAGCAGGTTCGAGCTCGCAATGCGTACGTTGAATGCGGTCAGCCCTCTCGCGACCCTCGAGCGCGGCTACGCGATCGTCGCCGACGCCGAAGGGCACGTGCTGCTCGATCCCGCCGCATTGGCTCCCGGCGACTCGGTGGACACACGACTCGCACGCGGCCGGTTCACCGCCACGGTCACCACGATCATCGAGGCACCGAACGGTGGTTCGGGAGCAGACGGATGACAGCGCACGCGCACGCCACGATGGGTCGCATCTCCAGCCTCGCGGCCAGCGCGATCACGCTCTGGGCCGGACTTGCCGTGGCCTCGACATCGGTTGCAGCGGACCTGCCTCAGGAGCGGCGCGTGCCGGGCGGCATCGCCATCGTCAATCTCGGGCCGGCCGATACGGCTCCGGGGGAAGTGCTTTTCAACGAACATCGCGCGCCGGTGCTGCGGACGGGCCCCGACTGGGTCGCCGTAATCGGCATCCCGCTCGACACGAAGCCGGGCCCGCATTCGGCGAGCCTGGTACCGGCGGATGGCGCCAGCCCTGCGCAGGCCACCGCGCCTGCGCGACCGCTCGAGTTCACCGTCGTGGACCGGAAGTACGATGAGCAGCGGCTGCAGGTAAAGAACAAGCGCCACGTGAATCCCGACAAACAGGATATGGCGCGCATCGACCGGGAGCGCATCCGCATCGACGCGGCGCTCGGCACCTATACGGCGGGCCGCGTTCCCGAATTCCACATGCGTCCACCGGTTGCCGGCGAACGCTCGAGCAGTTTCGGCCTGCGCCGCTTCTTCAACGGTGAGGCGCGCAATCCGCACAGCGGCATGGACATCGCCGCGCCGACAGGAACGCCGATCGTCGCGCCGGCACCCGGCCGCGTGCTCGACACGGGCGACTTCTTCTTCAATGGCAACACGGTGTTTCTCGACCACGGCGAGGGAGTCGTGAGCATCTACTGCCACCTGAGCCGCATCGACGTGAAACCCGGCCAGGAGATCGCGACTGGCGGAGTGCTCGGCCTGGTCGGGGCGACAGGCCGCGTGACCGGGCCGCACCTGCATTTCGGGGTGGCGATCAACCGCGCAATGGTTGATCCGGCACTGCTGCTGACGGCCGCAAAGACGCCCGGCACGAGGTAACAGGCCGCCGGTCCGCCTCAACCAGCCGTCGGGGCGCGGCCCTCGATGCCCTTCACGAACCCGCCAATCGCCGGCTCGAATCTCATCAGGTCGGTCAGGAATGCGTCGTGTCCCTGCAGCGATGAAAACGCATGGAATTCGACCCGCCCGCCGGCCGCACGCAGGTGATCCGCAATCTCCTGCTGCTGGGCGATCGGGAACAGCATGTCGGTCTCGACGCCGAGAACCAGCGAACGGCGGACGCCGAATCGGGCAAATGCGTCGGCGAGGGACCCACCGCCGTGGTCGACGAGGTCGAACTGGTCCATCGCTCGCGACAGGTAGAGGTAGGCATTGGCGTCGAAGGCATCGGCAAATCGCAGCGCCTGGTGCTCCAGGTACGATTCGACTTCGAACCGGGGCCGGAAATCGCCCGACAAGCCGGCAATCTCCGGAACTCGCCTGCGGCCGAACCGCTGGTCCCATTCCTTCGGCGAGCGATAGGTGATCGTGCCGAGCTTGCGTGCGAGACGCATGCCAAGGCGCGGGCCTCGTCCAGGCTGGTAGTTTCCGCCGCGCCAGGACGGGTCGCCACGCACCATCTCCCGTTGCAGCGAACGCAGCGCAATTGCGAAGGGAGTCGCGTGCGCCGCGCCGGAAATGCTCACGAGGTTCTCGACCTCGCCCGGAAACTGGGCGCAGTACGCGAGTACGACCATGCCGCCGAGCGACGGCCCGACCACGGCTGCGAGCCGCTCGATGCCAAGCGAGCGCAGCGCGGCGCGGCCGGCGGCGGCGATGTCCTCGACAGCGATCTCGGGAAAGGTGATTCCGTAGGGCTGGCCGGTAGCGGGATCCTCGCAGGCCGGGCCCGACGACCCGTACGGACTGCCGAGCGAATTGATGCAGACGACGAAGAACCGGCTGGTGTCGAGCGGCCGGCCGTCGCCGATCATCGACTCCCACCAGCCCGGCCTCGGATCCTCCGGCGAGGATGCCGCATGGGCCGAGGGCGACAGGCCTGTGAAGATCGCGATCGCGTTGTCGCGCGCGGCATTGAGTGTTCCCCAGCACTCGTAGGCGATCACCGGCTGCTCGAGCACGCCGCCACGGAACATGCGCAACGGCTCGGCAAGCCGTGCGAACCGGCGAGCCGGCAGGTCAGCGGAGGTCGAGGGCGTACGAGCTAATGCCATGGCCATGCCGGCAGTCTATGCCCGGCTCCCCTTCGAACAAGCACCAGAGGATAGCGCGTAAGAAGCGCTGGTTATCAACCCGATCGGCCCGGGTCAGCGCTTGCCGGTCCCGGCGCGCTTGTTCTTGATCAGGCGCACGCGCTTGCGCTGCTGCCTCGGGGTCAGCACGTTGCGCTTGCCAGAGAACGGATTGTCGTCGGTGCGGAATTCCACCCGCATCGGCGTCCCCTTCAGCCGGAAGGTCTGGCGGAAGTGGTTCTCGAGGTAGCGCCGGTAGGCATCCGGCACGTGCTGGGTCTGGTTGCCGTGGATCACGACGATCGGCGGATTGCGGCCGCCCTGGTGCGCGTAGCGCAGCTTGATCCGCCGGCCGCGGACCAGCGGCGGCTGGTGCATCGTGACGGCCTGCTCGAGCGCGCGGTTGAGGTCCTTGGTCGGCAGCTCCTTCATGGCCGCCCGGAAGGCCATGCGCACGGACCCCATCAGGTCGCCTACCCCGGTGCCGTGCCGCGCGGAGATGTAGTGCACCGGCGCGTAGGCAAGGAAATCGAGGCGCAGGCCGACGCCGTCGCGGATCGAGTCGCGCTGCGACGGATCGATGCCGTCCCATTTGTTCACCGCGATCACCAGCGCGCGTCCCTGCTCGTTGATGAGCCCGAGCAGGCTCGCGTCCTGCTCGGCGATCGTGTCGTGCGCATCGAGAACGCCGATCACGACATGGGCGGCGTCGATAGCCTGCAGCGCCTTGACGATGCTGAACTTCTCTACGGCGTCGCTGACCCGCGCGCGCCGCCTGACGCCGGCCGTGTCGATCAACGTGTAGCGCTGGCCGTCACGCTCAAACGGCACGAATACCGCATCACGCGTCGTGCCCGGCTGGTCGAAGGTGACGAGCCGTTCCTCGCCGAGCAGGCGGTTGATCAGCGTGGACTTGCCGACGTTCGGGCGACCCACGACCGCGACGCGGATTTCCTCGCTGTCGGCCGTCTCGGCTTCCGACGTCTCGGGGTCCGGCGCGATGCCGTCGAGCGCACGCTCCAGCAGTTCCTCGATACCCTGGGCATGGGCCGCCGAGACCGCCACCGGGGCACCGAAGCCCAGCTGGTGGAAATCGACCCCCGCGATTTCCGGATCGAGCGACTCCGACTTGTTGGCCACCACGAGCACGGTCTTTCCGCCACGCCTCAGCAGGTCGGCCACGTGCAGGTCCTCAGGCACGCAGCCCGCCCTCGCATCGACGATCAGCAGCACCCGATCGGCCTCTTCGACCGCTTTCAGCGTCTGTTCGGCCATCAGCCGCTCGACGCCGTGGGTAACCTCCACGAGTCCGCCGGTATCGATCACGACGCAGGGCCTGGGACCGACGCGCGCGTAACCGTACTTCCGGTCGCGGGTGAGGCCCGGCAGGTCGGCGACCAGCGCGTCTCGCGTGCGCGTCAGGCAGTTGAAGATCGTGGACTTGCCTACATTGGGGCGCCCGACCAGGGCGACGACGGGTAACACGTCAGTTCCCCGCTGCGCTCCCGGTACGATAGGCCTTCAGGTGACCGCCCTCGTCGATGACGAAGACGCGACCCTGCATGACCAGCGGCGGGGCCGCGATGCGCTTGTCGCCCGGGTGTTCACGGGCCACGAACCTGCCCGTGCCGCGGTCGAGCCAGTGGAGGTAGCCTTCGAAATCGCCGACGACCACGGCGTCACCGTCCACGGACGGCGTGCTCAGTCCTCTTCGCGCGAGGCCTTTCTGCTGCCACACGACCACGCCATCGCTGCGTCGCATCGCCACGACGTCCCCGTCGGACGTGGAGACGTAGACCTGGTCGTCATCGATGGCCAGCCCTCGATAGCTGGACATGTCGCGTGACCACCAGATCTGGCCGCTGTCGAGCGCCAGCATAGCCACGCGACCCTGGAAGCCCACCGCGTAGATGTCCTTGCCGGAGACGACAACCGCGGAGTCGACGTCGGAGAGGCGTTGCAGTTCCGTGCGACCGCGCGGCGTGCTGAGTTGCGCCTGCCAGAGGACCTCGCCCTTGGCGAGCGTGACGGCCATCACCTTGCCGGTGTCGAAGCCGCACACCACGATGTCGCCGCCCACGGCGACCGGTGTCGCTGTTCCACGCAGTGACAAGCGGGGAACCAGGTCTTCGACCATCCAGTCTTCCTTGCCGGTGCTCGCCGACAACGAGCGCAGCCGGCCTTCGACCGAGCGGACGATCACCTGGTCGCCTTCCACCAGCGGCGGCGCGAGGATCTCGCCCGCGATGCGCGCCCTCCATCGCTGCTTGCCGTCCTTGGCGTCGAGCGCCACGACGTCCCCGTCGCTGGTGCCGACGACCACCAGCCCGGAGCCCACGCCCGGTCCGGCCGAAAGCTCCAGGTCCGTGTCCGTCTGCCAGCGCCGCTTGCCGTTGGCCGCATCCAGCGCACGGACCTTGCCATCGCGCCCAGCGGCGTAGACGGTGTCCCCGGAGCCAGCCACACCGAGCGTCAACCGCAGCACCTCGCCGCCACCGCCCATGCTCTCGGACCACAGGCGCTGCACCTTGAGCGTGGCCTTGATGTCCACCAGTTCCGCCGGCGGGTCGGCGGTCGTGTCCTTGTCGCAGGCTGCCAGCGCCCCGAGCAGCGCGAGCGCGGTGATCAGGCGTACCTGTTTCATTTTGCAGCTGCCTCGCTCGCCGCGCCTTCGGTCGGTGCCGGATCGACCGTGGCCGCGTCAGCGACGGCCGCCGCCGGCGGCAGCGCTTCGCGCTTCAGTTCGATGTAATCTCGATCGAGACCCGTGTCCTCGACCGGCGCCGCAAGCGCCTCGTCGTACTCACGGCGCGCGGCAGCCACGTCGCCCTTTCCGGCGTACGCGTCGCCGCGCAGTTCGTGGTAGAGCGCCGCGTACGAGCCCGCATCTGCAGGGTCGAGCAATGCGACCGCATCGTCGTACTTCGCCTGTTCGACCATGACCCGGGCGAGCCGCGCACGCGCCACGGAGCGGAGCTCCGGATCCTTCGACCCTTCCATGACCGTCCGAAGATGCTGGGCTGCCTCGTCGAACATGCGCTTTTCGACCGCCGCCCTGGCCAGCACCAGGTCCGACTGGTCGGCATACGGCGACCCGGGCTGCGCATCCCGCAGCGCCTTGGCCTCGACGACGGCCTGGTCGAACTTGTCCTGCCCCAGGTTGGTGATGACGGACTGGTAGCCGGCAAGCTCGTGCTGCGCCTGCTCCGTCTTCATGCGTTGCCAGTACTGCCAGCCCCAGAGCATGGCGAGACCGAGCGCGATTCCGCCCAGTATCCACAGCCAGTTATCGCTCCACCACTGGCGCAGTTGTTCTTCGCGTTCGTTGTCTGTCAGGTCTTCCACTTCGAGGACTCCGTCATGCCGGCCCGGCACCTGCCTGCGCCGCGCTTGTTGATGTCAACCGCGATCGCGTCCCACGACGCGACGCGCCAATTCCGTCGCGAGTTCCGCGACCGCGACCTCTGCCTGTCCCGCCTCTTCGAGCAGCGGCTTCAGGCCGGCAACGCCACGCTGCAGTTCTTCCTCGCCGAGTATCACGGCGTAGTGCGCGCCGCTGCGGTCGGCCCGCTTGAGCTGCGACTTGAAGCTGCCGCCGCCGCAATTGGTCTCGACTCTTACGCCCGGCAGCGCATCGCGCAGCCGCTCTGCGACCTGCAGGCCGGTTGCCTCGGCTGCAGCTCCGCCGAGGACGAGATAAACGTCGGCCACCGTCTCATCGCCCGCCCGCCCCTGCAGCCGCATCAGTTCGACGACGCGCTCCTCGCCCAATGCCCAGCCGATGGCCGGGGCCGCTTCGCCCCCGAGCTGCGCCACGAGGCCGTCATAGCGCCCACCGGAGCACACGGCGTCCTGCGACCCGAGGTCAGCGGTAACCCACTCGAATACCGTGCGCGAATAGTAATCGAGGCCGCGCACCAGACGTGGGTTCACGACATACTCGATGCCGGCCGCGTCGAGGCGCGCGCGCAGGCCCGAGAAATGCGCCGCCGAATCGGGATCGAGGTGGTCCGTGATCAGCGGCGCGCCCGCGATCAGTTCGCGCATCGCCGGATTCTTGCTGTCGAGTATGCGCAGCGGATTGCCGCCAAGGCGGCGACGGCTGTCATCGTCGAGCGTCGCTTCATGCCCGCGGAAGTACGCCACCAGTATTTCGCGGTATCCCTGCCTCGATTCCGGCGTGCCGAGCGAATTCAGGTTCAGCCTGAGTCCGGTGAGCCCGAGCCGGCGCCAGATCCGTGCCGACATCATCACGAGCTCGGCATCCACGTCGGGCCCCGGAAATCCGAGTGCCTCGACGTCGATCTGGTGGAACTGGCGGTAACGGCCCTTCTGCGGCCGCTCGTAACGGAACATCGGCCCGGAGCACCAGACTTTCTGCCGCTGCTTGTGCAGCAGGCCATTTGAGATCGCGGCGCGCACGATGCCGGCCGTGGCCTCGGGCCGCAACGTCACGGATTCGCCGCCGCGATCGTCGAACGTGTACATCTCCTTTTCGACGATGTCGGTCATCTCGCCGATGGAACGCTTGAAGAGTTCCGTCCGCTCGAGTATCGGCAAGCGGATCTCGCGATAGCCGTACTCCGCGAAAGTCTCGCGCGCGACGCGCTCGAGCAGCTGCCAGGCCGCCGAATCCGCCGGCAGCACGTCGTTCATTCCCCGGATGGCCTGGATGGTCTCGGACATGGGCAGGTCCCCGCGCGCTCAGCGCTGCAGCCCGTCGGCGACCACGCCGAAGCGGGCGACCGTCTCGCCGGAGGACGGCGCCGGCACTGTGATGCGCTTTCCGTTGACGGCCAGGGAAACTCCCGGCGCATTGCCGAGCGTCACGCTGAGCGGCGCGACGCCCGCGACAGCCCGCTCCGTCCCGGCCTTGCCGAGATCGTACAGTACGGATCGCCCGGAACCGTCGTATACCTCGATCCACGAATCCGCAGCGAAGACGAACGTGAGCGAAACCTGGCCCGGCGGAACGCCTGCAGATGCCTCGACGCCCGGCGTGGCGGGGTCGGCCAGCGATGCCGAACTGCCCTGCTCCGCTCCTTCGGCCGAGCCGGGCACGGAGCTCCCATCCGCGGCCTCGGCAGCCGCACCGACGGGCGCCATGGATTCGGGCGCGACGCCAGTACCGCCGACAACGCCTGTGTCTGGCAGATGCAGACCGAATTCATTGACGTACGCCGCAATGCCGGCGGCCACGATGAGCACCAGCGCGCCTGCGACCACCCATTGCGGGACGACGAGCCTGCGCGGCGGGGCCATCTCCACGCGCGACTTCGGAACCAGCGTCGGCGGCGCGAGTTGCGCCCGTGACCGGTCGTACGCTCCGAGGATCTCGTCGGCCGGCAGGCCGAGCAGGCTTGCGTATCGACGGATGTGGCCGCGCACGAACACCGGAGCGCCGAGTGCGGCGTAGTCGTCGGACTCGAGCGCCTGCACGGCGACCACGTCCAGGTTCAACCGCTCGGCGACCTGCTGCAAGGCAAGGCCGGCCAGTTCGCGTTGCCGCCTGAGCCGCGCGCCCGGATCCGTGGGCAGTTCGGCAACCTCTGCCTCCGGCCTGTTCACTGCGGCGCCCGCTCCGCCTCGCGCAGCGCGCTCATCTCGGACGACATCGGGAAGTCTTTCCTGATGCGCTCCGCATACAAGTTCGCCTGTGCCGTCGAGCCGAGCGCGGTCTCGATGCGATAGCCGAGCCAGAGCGAGGGAGCGGAAACCGGCGCGTTCGACGCGTAGCGCTCGAGGAAGGCGCGGGCCTGCAGGTTGTCGCCGAGTTCGAATTCGATCTGTGCCATCTGGAACAGCACGTCGGGCTGGTTGGCGTTGTAGCCGAGCGCCTGCCTGAAGTACTTCTCGGCCTCAACAAGCCGGCCGGCAGAGCGGGCGCAGCGACCGGCATTCGCGTAGGCGACGGCCGGAGCCCGGTTCAGCGGGTTTTTTGCCGCCTGCAGCAGCAGTTCCTCACCCTTGGTCGGGTCGCCCTTCAGACACAGGAACGCCGCATAGCTGTTCTGCACGTTCGGGTCGTCACGGCTCAGCTTCAGCGCCTCTTCAAAATGCGCCTGCGCCTTCTTGTCCTCGCCGAGCCGGTCGTAGACGAAGCCGGCAGCAAGCTGCGTGGTCGCCGTATGCGAATCCTGCTCGAGCGCCTTCTCGATCTTGTCGCGGGCGGTCGTCATGTCGCCCTGGCTCATGTAGGCGATCGCGAGCTGCGCGTTCGCCTCCGCCGCCTTGCGCTTGTCCACCTGGCTGTCCGGGGCCGCCATCGCCGGCACTGCCAGCAACAGCGCCGCAAACGCGACCGTCTTCGCAATGTGTCGAATCAGCTTCATGGGTGTGACACCGAGACGGGAACCAGGTTGCGCTCGCCCAGCCGCACCGTCGTCCGGTCGTTGACCCGGCCGACGAGCTGGCCGCAGGCAGCGTCGATGTCGTCGCCGCGCGTGCGCCGGATCGTGGCCATGACGCCGCCCTTGATCAACAGGTCGCGGAAGCGCTCGATCGCCTCCTCGGTGGAACGGCGATAGCGCGTCCTCGGGAACGGGTTGAACGGGATCAGGTTGACCTTGGCTGGATGACCCCGCAGAAGGCCCGCCAGCTGTCGCGCGTGCTCGGGCCGGTCGTTGACCCCGTCGAGCATCACGTATTCGAAGGTCACGTTGCGGGCATTCTGCTTCTCGACATAGTGCCAGCAGGCCTCGAGCAGGCTCGCGATCGGGTGCCGGCGGTTAATCGGCATCAGCTCGCTGCGCAGTTCGTCGTTCGGGGCGTGCAGCGAGACGGCGAGTGCGACGTTGGTCTCGTCGGCGATGCGCATCATCTGCGGAACCAGTCCGGACGTGCTGATCGTCACGCGCCGTCGCGACAGGTCGAGACCAAGGTCGTCCATCATCAGCTCGGCCGCGGGCACCACGTTGCGGTAGTTCATCAGCGGCTCGCCCATTCCCATGAACACCACGTTGGTGATCACGCGATCACCGTCCGGCGAATAACCGAGCTCGCGGTTTGCGAGCCAGACCTGGCCGACGATCTCGGCCGTCGTGAGGTTACGGTTGAATCCCTGTTGTCCGGTCGAGCAGAAGCCGCAATCCATCGTGCAGCCGATCTGGCTGGAGATGCACAGCGTGCCGCGGCCCGGCTCGGGAATGAACACCATCTCGATCGCCTGTCCGCTCTCGAGCCGCAGCAGCCACTTGCGCGTGCCGTCGGCCGAAGCCTGCGAAACGATCACCTCGGGCGCGCGAATCTCGGCGATGGCGGCCAGGCGGCTGCGGAAATCCCGGCCCAGGTCTGTCATCTGCTCGAAGTCGCCCGTGGCGCGCCGGTAGATCCACTTCATCAACTGGCGCGCACGGAACGGCTTCTCACCCATCCCCTGGACGAACTCCTCCATGCCGGCCCGCGTGAGGCCAAGCAGGTTGGTGACGGGTGTGGTGGCTTCGTTCATGCTGGAATTGGACCGGGTCGCCGTATCCGGGGTTCCCGCTCAGCGCGGGCAGAGTTCCGTTTCGGCGAAGAAATAGCTGATTTCCCGGGCTGCGTTCTCCAGGCTGTCGGAGCCGTGCACCACGTTCTGCTCGATGCTGGTGGCGAGATCGGCGCGGATCGTGCCCGGCGCGGCCTTCTTCGGGTCGGTGGCGCCCATGATGTCGCGGTTCTTCGCCACGGCGTTCTCGCCCTCGAGCACCTGGACGACGACCGGACCCGAGGTCATGTAGGAGACCAGGTCGCGGAAGAACGGGCGCTCGCGGTGCACTGCATAGAAGCCCTCCGCCTCTGCCTGGGTCAATTTCCTCATGCGCGCGGCGACGATACTGAGGCCCGCCTGCTCGAAGCGGCGAAAGACCTCGCCAATGACGTTCTTCTCCACTCCATCGGGCTTGACGATGGACAGCGTGCGTTCGACGGCCATGCGATTCCTCTCGACGGGGCATCTGCCCCTGCTGCGTTGGTAAGGCGCCCCGGCACGTGGAACCCGCGCGGGCGGGGTTCCAAGGGTGGGGACAGTACTCGTGATTCGAACCGCGAAGTATACCTTCGCGCCGGTTGACGGGCCAATAAATTCAGCCGCGACGGGCAGTTAGACGTTGAAGCTCTCGCCGCAACCGCACTCGCCAACGACGTTCGGGTTGCGGAACTTGAACGCCTCGTTCAGGCCCTGCTTTACGAAGTCGATCTCTGTACCGTCCAGGTAGCGGAGGCTGTCGGAATCCACGATCACCTTGACGCCCTGGTCTTCGAATACCGCATCACCGGCCGCCACCTCTTCGGCATAGCTGACGACGTAGGCGAACCCGGAGCATCCGGTCTTCTTTACCCCCAGGCGCAGGCCGATGCCACGGCCGCGGCCCAGTATGAAGCTTCGGACTCGTTCAGCAGCGGCAGGTGTCAGGGAAACAGGCATTTGTGCACGTATCGTGGGGTTGGCCGATTCTACACCGTAGACCCGGGTGCGACCGGCCAGTTCCGCGCCGCGTCGCGCACGGCATCCTGAACCGTGAGCAGGCGCCCGAACTTGGCCGCCGGCACCTCGAGCGCCTCAGCCGCCTCGCGCCAGTCCCAGGCAGCCAGCTCGTCGCGGGTCGCGCCACGCAAGCGGTCGGTGACCCAGGACGCGGCGGCCACCAGGTGCGGGCAGCCGAAGGCGCGGAACCGCCCCCGGGTGACCTGCCCCTGCTCGACGATGAACTCGAGTTCGACCCGCGCACCCTGGTCTGCATCCCCGGCCGCACCGGTCGCGGTCGGCACCCCACGCGGCAGCGGCTCCGCGCCGGGCAGTTCCCGCATGCGGCGGCGAACCTCGCCTCCATAGCGGGGATCGTCGCTCACCGCAGCGCCACCGGCGCGATGGACCGCAGCCGCGCAACCTCCACGGCGATTCTTGAGGCCGCGTACTGCACGTCCTCGCGGGTCGTGAACCGCCCGAGGCTCAGCCGCAGCGTGCTCTGGGCAAGGCGATCGCTGCGGCCCAGGGCCCGCAGCACATAGGACGGCTCCGCGTGCGCCGACGCGCAGGCCGAGCCTGAGGCTATCGCGAGGTCGGCCCGCGCATGCAGCCGGCTCTCGCCCTCGACCCCGTCCACGGTCACGCTGAGGATGCCGGGCGCGCGCTGCGTCGGATGACCATTGAGTTCCACGTTGGGCAGCGCCGCGATCGACTCGTACAGCGCCAGCCTCAGGGCCGAGATCCTCTCCGCGTCTGCCTGCATTTCGTCAGCTGCGATCGCAAACGCCCGGCCCATGCCGGCGACCTGGTGAGTCGGAATCGTGCCGGAGCGCAGGCCGCGTTCCTGGCCACCCCCGAACAGCATGGGCACCAGGCCCAGTCGCGGCTCGCGTCGCAGCACCAGCGCGCCGACACCCTTGGGCCCATGGACCTTGTGGGCAGTGAGCGCGAGCAGGTCGATGCAGTCGCGCTCGACGTCGATGGGCAGCTTGCCCGCCCCCTGCGCGGCATCGACGTGCAGCAGCACGCCCCGCGACCGGCACAGGCGGCCGACCGCGCCCACGTCCTGCACGACGCCGATCTCGTTCTGCACGTGCATCAGCGACACCAGGATCGTCTCGGGCTTGAGTGCCGCCTCGACCTGCGACGGTTGCACGATGCCGTCCGGCCCGGGCTTCAGGTAGGTGACTTCGAAGCCCTCCCGCTCGAGCTGGCGGCAGCAGTCGAGCACGGCCGGATGCTCGGTCCGGGACGTCACCAGGTGACGGCCCTTCGCACGATGAAACCTGGCAGCGCCGAACAGCGCGAGGTTGTCCGCTTCGGTGGCGCCGGATGTCCAGATGACCTGCTCGGGCGCCGCGCCGACCACGCGGGCCACTTCGGCCCGTGCCTGCTCGACCCGGGCGCGCGCGCGCCGGCCCGGCTCGTGGCCCACCGACGAGGGATTCGCAAAGTCGCCCGAGGGTCCGCAGCACTCAAGCATCGTCTCGACCACTCGCGGGTCCACCGGCGTGGTGGCCGCATTGTCCAGGTAGACGACCGTCACCGCCGCTCCTCCGTCCGGGGCGGATGAGGATCGCCGGCGCGCCGCCGCCGGCCCTGCACCGAGGTGAGGATACCGCGCAGGATGTTGACCTCGTTCTGGTCCATCACAGCCCGGTTGAACAAGCGCCTGATGCGCGCCATCAGGTGTCCTTCGCCATTGCGGTCACGGAAGTCCACTTCCTCCATGACCTGGCCGAGCTGCGCGTAGAAGTGCTCCATCTCGGCGGCACTGGCGAGCGGTACGCCGTGCTCCGCCGCGGCGGCGCCCTCGTCGCGCATCGCAAGAAGCAGTTCGTAGGCGACCACCTGCACCGCCATGGCTACGTTCAGCGAGGTGTACGACGAGCCGGTCGGGATCGACAGCAGCAGCTGGCAGCGCTCGATGTCGTCGTTCGAGAGCCCGGTGCGCTCGGCGCCAAACAGCACGGCGACCTTGCCGTCGCGGGACGCAACCGCGGCTTCGCGCGCTGCCGCGCGTGGCTCGACCACGCGCCACGGCAGGTGCCGGGACCTGGCCGTCGTGCCGATGATCAGGCCGCAATCGGCGACAGCACTCGCGACGTCCTCGTATACGCAGGCGTTGTCGAGCACGTCGTCGGCGCCTGCCGCCATGACGGTTGCCTCGGTCGCCGGGAACCGCGCGGGCGCCACGAGCCGCAGGCTGCTGAACCCCATGGTCTTCATCGCACGGGCAGCGGAACCGATGTTCCCGGGGTGCGATATGCCGACGAGGACGATGCTGATGGACATGCTCTGCTATTCTAGCCGCCCGCATGCAACCGTTACTCAACATCGCCGTCCGCGCCGCACGCCGCGCCGGTGACCTCATCGTGCGCAACGTCGACCGCGTGCCTTCGCTGGAAGTGCGCGCCAAGAGCCGCAACGATTTCGTCAGCGAAATCGACCAGATGGCGGAGCGGGACATCATCGAGACGATCCGCCGGTCGCATCCGGACCACGGCTTCCTCGGCGAGGAAGGCGGGCGCAGCGGCGGCGACGAGTTCGTCTGGATCATCGACCCGCTCGACGGTACGACCAATTTCCTGCACGGCTTCCCCACCTTCGCGGTGTCGCTTGCCTGCGAATACCGAGGCCGCCTCGAGCATGCCGTGGTCTATGACCCGATGCGGCAGGAGCTGTTCACCGCGTCGCGGGGTGACGGCGCGCAGCGCGACGGGCGGCGCATACGGGTCAGCAAGCAGGTCGGGCTGGAAGGTGCGCTGATCGGCACCGGGTTCCCCTACCGGGCCAATGCGCAGTGGACCGACGAGTACCTGCTGATGCTGAAGGCCGTTATGCAGCAGACCGCCGGCATCCGGCGGCCCGGCGCGGCGTCGCTCGACCTCGCCTACGTCGCGGCCGGACGCATCGACGGATTCTGGGAAATCGGCCTCAATTCCTGGGACACCGCCGCCGGCACGCTGCTGATCACCGAGGCCGGTGGTCACATCGGCACGCTGACAGGCGGCGAGTATCGCCAGGGCGGCAACGTCATCGCCGGCGCTCCGAAGGTCTACGAGGCCCTGGTCGAGTGCCTCAAGCCCTTCGTGCCGGAACCGCTGCGCGAGGGCTGATCCCGGCACTGTCGCGCACGGTTGCGTGGTGCGGTACATTCCGCCGGCGCCGCGCGAGGCGCGACGGAAATCAACGAACGGCAGCGGGGGGATTCGATGGCACACAGCCTGTTCTCGACCAAGCCCATCACCGAACTCCACGAGGCGGGTTCAGCCGACGAGCTCAATCGGGTCCTGGACGCGAGGGCGCTGGTACTGCTCGGCATCGGCGCCATTATCGGCACCGGCATCTTCGTGCTCACCGGCACCGCCGCCGCCAACCACGCCGGGCCGGCGCTGGTGCTGTCATTCGTCATCGCGGGCATCGGCTGTGCGTTCGCGGGCCTCTGCTACGCCGAGTTCGCGGCGATGATCCCGGTCTCGGGCAGCGCGTATTCATATTCCTATGCGACGCTCGGCGAGTTCGTCGCATGGTTCGTGGGCTGGAACCTGATCCTCGAATACCTGTTCGCCGGCGCCACCATCGCGGTCGGATGGTCCGGCTACGTAGTCAGCCTGGCGGACCAGATCGGCCTGCACATGCCGGACGTCCTCACCAACGCCCCGTTCACCAAGGGCGAGGGGCACTGGGAACTGGTGCGTACCGGCGCGCTGGTCAACCTGCCGGCGGTGCTGATCGTCTGCGTGATCACGGCACTGAGCTACATCGGCATCCAGCAGTCGTCGCGTTTCAATGGCGTGGTGGTCGCGATCAAGGTCACGGTGATCGTGCTGTTCATCGGCTTTGGCGCCTGGTATGTGCAGGGCGCGAACTGGGATCCGTTCATCCCGCCCAATGAAGGGCCCGGCCGCTATGGCATGTCTGGCGTGGTAACCGCGGCGGGCATCATCTTCTTCGCCTACATTGGTTTCGATGCGGTCTCCACCGCCGCGCAGGAGACACGCAATCCGCAGCGCAACATGCCGATCGGCATCCTCGTGAGCCTCGCGGTCTGCACGGTGCTCTACATCGGGGTCGCTGCGGTGCTGACCGGCATGGTTCCCTACCAGGAGCTGAACACGCCGGCACCGGTCGCAATGGCGCTGGACCGCTACCCGGGACTCAGCTGGCTGGCCGGCTGGGTGAAGATGGGCGCTATCGCGGGCATGACGTCGACGATGCTGGTGATGCTGCTCGGGCAGCCGCGCATCTTCTACTCGATGGCGAAAGATGGCCTGCTGCCGCCGGTTTTCGGCAAGGTGCACCCGAAATTCAAGTCGCCGTCGTTCTCGACGCTGCTGACCGGTGTGCTGGCCGCGGCAATCGCCGGGGCGCTTCCGGTGACGATCCTCGGCGAGCTGGTGTCCATCGGCACGCTGCTGGCATTCATCGTGGTCTGCATCGGCGTCCTGGTGCTGCGTCACACGCGGCCGGACCTCAAGCGGCCGTTCCGGGTCAGGTTGCCGTGGCTGGTGTGCACGCTGGGTGCGCTGATCTGCACCTACATGATGATCTCGCTGCCCAAGGACACCTGGGTGCGGCTGCTCGTGTGGACCTTCTTCGGCATGCTGATCTACGCCTTCTACGGCTGGAAGCACAGCGCACTCGGGCGCCCCCGACAGGGCTAGTCCGCGCCGCCAGTCCCCGCCGCCCTTTCAGCAGCCAAGCGGTCGCGTCGCGTTGCCCATAGCGACGCGACGCTGCCCGCGCCAAGCGTCGCGACGATGATGCCGAGCGATACCAGGTTCGGCACGTGATAGAAGTCCATCAGCAGCATCTTCACGCCGACGAAGGCCAGCACCAGCACCAGGCTGTATTTCAGGTACCTGAACAGGGACATGAGCCCCGCCACCGCGAAATAGAGTGAGCGCAGACCCAGGATCGCGAAGGCGTTCGACGTGAATACCAGGAACGGGTCGCGCGTGACGGCCAGGATCGCCGGGATCGAGTCCACCGCGAACACGATGTCGGTCAGTTCCACCATGACCAGCGCCACGAAAAGCGGTGTCGCATGGAGCTTGCCGGAACGGCGAACGAAGAAGCGCGCACGATCCAGCTCCTCGGTCACCGGCACGAAGCGCCGCACCAGCCTCGCCGGCAGGCTCGCCCCGAAGTCGCGCACTTCCTCGTCCTCGCGCAGCATCCGGAGCGCAGACACCAGCAGCGTCGCTCCGAAGACGTAGAACATCCAGTCGAACTGCTGGAGCAACTCCGTGCCGGCCATGATCATCATGCCGCGCAACACGATCGCACCGATGATCCCCCAGAACAGCACCCGATACTGGTAGAGCGCCGGGATCTTCAGGTACGCGAAGATCAGCGCCATCACGAATATGTTGTCGACCGAAAGCGACCACTCGAGCAGGTAGCCCGTGACGTACTGCACGACGGCATCCTTGCCATTCAGCGCATCCGCCGCCGGCACGAACCCGTACCAGCGGTACTCGTAAAGGCCGTAGATCACGAAGGCGTAGGAAAAGGCGACGCCGATCCAGACGGCGGTCCAGAACAGCGCCTGGCGCACCGAAAGTTCGGCCGCCTCGCGGTGCAGGACGCTGAGATCCAGGAACAGCAGCCCCAGGAACAGCGTGATGAATCCGATCCAGATCAGCTCAACCAACGTCCCGCCCCCCTGGATCGCCTTGCATCTGAGCCGCAGGCCGCCTCAAGGCATGTCGTCGATGGCGTCCTTGTCGCGCTGTGCCGGCATCAGGTCGAGCGCGGTCAGCTTGAAATCCAGTGCCAGCGCGCTCGCGATGTAGATCGACGAGTAGGTGCCGACCACGATGCCGATGGTGAGCGCCACCGAGAACCCGCGCAGTATCTCGCCGCCGAAGAACAGCAGCGCGAGCACCGTCAGCAGCGTGATGAAGCTGGTCATTATGGTGCGCGACAGGGTCTCGTTGACAGCAGTGTTGATTACCTGCTCCGGCGTACCCTTGCGCATCGACAGGAAGCGTTCGCGCAGGCGGTCGAAGACCACTACCGTGTCGTTCAGCGAGTACCCGATCACCGCGAGGATCGCCGCGAGTGACGGAAGGTCGAAGGTCAAACCGAAAACGGAGAAGATGCCGAGGATCAGGATCGGATCGTGCAACGCCGCGAGGATCGCGCCCACGCCGAGCTTCCACTGGAATCGGAATGCCACGTACGCCAGGATCAGCACGAAGGTGAACAGGATCGCGAGCGCGCCCTTTTCGGCTAGCTCCTGGCCCACCTGCGGCCCCACGACCTCGGTGCGCCTGAGTTCCACGCCGGGCGCGCTGCCCTGCATGGCCGCGAGTACGTTCTGGCCGACGACGTTGACGTCCTCGTTTTCGCGCGGCAGCAGCCGCACGAGCACGTCCCGCGCGGTGCCGAAGCTCTGCACCGCCGCGTCGCCGAATCCCGCGCGGTCGAGGTCGCCC
>JALHTE010000140.1 GCA_022865595.1 Steroidobacteraceae bacterium
CTGGCGGATAGCGAGGAAAGTGAGCCGTGAACAGTGAGCGGTGATCAGTAAGAAGGGCGCGTTACTCTTTCACTGCTCACTGCTCACTGCTCACTGCTCACTGCTCACTGCTCACTGCTCACTGCTTACCATTCGCTGTCCCCCAACAAAAAGGGCAGCTTTCGCCGCCCTTTTCGTAACGAATGATTCGACTGACAGCCGATCAGCCAACCATCTCGTTCAGGTTCTTCAGCGAGCGCACGCGGACCTTCTTCGAGGCCGGCTTGGCCTTGATGGTCATCTTCGCGCCCGTGAACGGGTTCACGCCGTCACGCGCCTTGGTGGCGGGTTTCTTGACGACGCGCATCTTGCAAACGCCGGGAAGTGTGAACACCCCGCCGCTCCTCAGCGCTTTCTTCATCACGCCATTTAGCGCGTCGAATACCGCCACGACCTGCTTCTTCGTCAGGTCGGTCTGGTCAGCGATCGTTGCCACGATCTGCGACTTGGTCGGCGCCGCATTCTTCTTCGCCATTGCCATTTATTCGTCTCCTGTGGGTTGGCTTGGCGGACTCATTCCGCCTTTGAACTGTTCGGAGCGCACGATACCACGTAGAAAACCGCTACATAAGAGGGTTGGGTTACTTTTATGTCGGTTTTTTCAGGCTCAACGCGGTGTGGTGTCGAACTCGCGCGTGATCCTGGCGGTCATCACCACCCCCTGCGGGGGACGCGCGCGCAGCTCGAACGTGATCGGTCCCCGGTTGGCGACGGGCAGCTCGGCGATGTAAGAAATCGCACCACCCTCGAGAACCGGTCGAAACACCAGCGACTGGGTCTCGCCGACGAGTGTCTGCCAGTCACCTTCTACCTCGGCTTCGATGGGCCGGGGCAGGGCGTCGGCCTGGCGCCTGAGCACCGAGACGTTGACGACGACTCGATCCTTGCTGCGGTTTATTCCGTAACTCGTTGCAACTTCGACAGGAAGTTCACTCGCAGGAACGATTCCGTAGCGCATCTCATGGTCGCCGGACGCGACGAAACCCGGGTCCTCGAACAGGCGCGCCGTGACCGGCGCGGGCGGCATATCGTTGCCGCCGCAGCCAGTCACCAGGGCTGCTGCCAGCACGGCGAGCAGGGCGCGACGAGCACAGTTCATCGGTGACCCTCGGACTCGGCGACCCCGGGCAGCAGGCGGACGATCGCCTCCGGCAGCTCGCGCACACCCTCCAGCGCGACCAGTTTGTCGCGGCCAGTCGTGCCCTTGAGCAGCGTCACGCGGGAGGGAGGGATGCCAAAGAGCCTGGCGAGGAAGCGGCAAAGATGCTCGTTCGCGGCACCGTCGACGGGAGGCGCGGTAATCCGCAACTTGAGTCGGTCACCGTGGAGGCCGGCAACCTCATCGCGTGACGCGCGCGGCTGGACGCGCAGTGCCAGCGTGACGCGGTCGTCGTGACGGGTCAGCCAGTCGGCCATCGGCTCAGGCGATCAGGCGTAGGGCGGCCTGCAGGACGAGGATCACCACCAGCGGGGAGAAGTCGAGTCCACCGATCATGGGCAGGACCTGGCGCACCGGGCGCAGCAAGGGTTCGCACAGGGACTGGAGGAGGCCAGCCACCGGGCTGTAGGTACCGGGCGCGACCAGCGACAGCAGCGCGTAGACCACGATGGCCACGGTGTAGAGCTGCAGCGTGGAGACAACGGTCTTCTTCACGGCCCACCACAGCAGGTCGGTGATGGGCATCGCGATGCCGGTGGATATCAGGAACACGGCCGCGACCGCCGCGACCTGCACGACGTAAACGGCAACCAGGGACGCCGTGTCCACCCGGCCGATCGGCGGCAGCACCTTGCGAAGCGGCAGCACCAGCCAGTTGGTCAGCTTGACGACGGCCTGTGACAGCGGATTGCGGAAGTCGGCCCTGGACAACTGCAGCAGCAGCCGCAGCAGGAAGGCGTAAACCGCCAGCGAAAACAGCGAATCGACGACGAAGATCAATGCATTCATGGGCTCAATTTCCGCCTTTTCCGGCCAGTTGCCGCGAACGTTCCGTCGCCGCCCGAATGGCCCGGGCGAAGGTATCACGAATGCCCGACTGCTCAAGCACATCGATAGCCGCCGCGGTCGTGCCTCCGGGGGAGGTGACCTGCTCGCGCATGACGGCGGGCTCGTCGTCGCTCTCGCGCGCCAGCCGGGCGGCCCCGAAGACGGTCTCGATGACCAGTCGGCGCGCGGTGGCCGGGTCGAGGCCCTCGGCGCGGGCCGCGGACTCCAGCATCTCGATCAGCAGGAAAACGTAGGCCGGACCGCTGCCCGAAACCGCCGTCACGGCATCCATCAGTGATTCGTCGTCGATCCAGACGTGGCCGCCGACTGCGCCGACGATCGTGGCAGCCCGCTGCCGCTCGGCGGGATCGACGTCCGGCCGCGCATACAGGGCGGTGATCCCGCATCCGACCAGGGCAGGCCGGTTGGGCATGCTGCGTATCACGGGTACCGGCGCACCCAGCCAATCCGCGATGTCGTTGGCGCGGATACCGGCCGCGATCGAGATGACGAGCGGGCGCGAGGCCTGCGCGAGCGCCGTCAGCGACGAGCAGACTGGTTTCATGTATTGCGGTTTGA
>JALHTE010000141.1 GCA_022865595.1 Steroidobacteraceae bacterium
AGAACGCAGCCGAGTTCGCCCTCAACTCGTTCAAGGACGGCGCCCTCAATCTCGATCACGTCGCGGCCTACAACAAGGAGGTCGTCGAGGCCGGGGTCGCCGACGGCCGGGTCGCACCTGCGCTGCTGCCGATGTACACCGACGAGAGGATTCGCGAGCGGCAGCTGACCACGAACTACGTGGGCAACGTCAGGTAGCGTTCACCGATACCGATTCTTCGACGGCGGGGCTGCGGCCCCGCCGGTTTTTCGTGGTGCCGGCGTCGGCGGGTCCTCAGTCCCGCGAGATCCGAGCCAGAGTCTCCTGCGCCTCGTCGAACGACCTGAACTTCACCACTCCGCGAACGAACTTCCTGGCGGCCAGCTTGCGAAACCTCGCGCATTGCCTGACGAATCGCTCGAATCCGTCGCCACTTCTGGCGCGTACGGGTGCTGCGTTCATCTCCTCGACCGAATGGTACTTCTCGACCGCCATCAGTCGTCCTCCAGATCGAACTCCTGCCTCAAGGCTTCGGCGTCGCGGTGATCCAGCGGGCGCACGGTGTCTCGCTTGAGCTTGAAAAGGGCGCGGGGTGTTGCGAGCTTGACGTGGATTCCGTCGATCTCCTTCACCATCGACTCCACGCTTTCGAAAGACGCGGCCTGACCGAGGCGGGTCGTGACGTCGAAGTAGAGGTCCCCGCTGGGCGGGTAGTAACGCACGGCCGGATAGTCCCCGAGCAGGTCGCCGGCCGAGATCTCGTCGATATTGGGGTCGTTGTCGTAGACCATTCGAAATGCGCGTTTCAGGCGCTCGACGTTTTCGGCGGTTGCTCGGATGAAGAGATTGAGGTCTTCGGTGGCCCTCACGACGCCGTGAATGGCCATCGCCGCGGCGCCGATGAGCACGTACTCGAGCTGGACCTCCTCGAACGCACGCAGCACCCGGAGAATCTCGTCGCGTTCCACGCTCCAAGAGTAGCACCTGCCGGTCTCCGGATTGACTCCTGAGCCCCTCTCGGTGATCCTGGGGCACTCCGTCCACGCTGCAGGAGACGTCGAGCGTCACTGTGGCTCAAAACTGCGCGGCCCGCTACCGGGCCCGGAATCCCCGCGCGACGCCCCTCTATCGGCTCTTCGAGACGCACTTTGACGAGGTGAGGGGGCAGTGGGAGGAGCGCTTCGAGCGCCGGTGCGGGTTTTGGCGCGGCTTCGTCGACGAACAGGTGCGGCGGTACCTGGACTGCGGGCTTTTCGAGAACGGCTTCGCCCGCATCCGGTGTCCGGACTGCGCCGAGGAGTACCTGCTCGCGTTCTCGTGCAAGACACGAGAGCTGTGCCCGTCATGCGCGGCCAAGCGCTCGGCTGCAACGGCGGCGTTGCTGGCGGAGGAGGTCCTCGAGGAGGTGGGGCACGCGCAGTGGGTGTTCGTCATGCCGAAGATGCTGCGGCCGTACTTCCTCCATCACCGGGAGCTGCTCGGAGGGCTCGCGCACGCAGCCTGGGAGACGGTGCTAGAGCTGATGTGTGCGGCGACCGGCGACGAGGGGATGCGGCCGGGGATGGTCGCCGTGGTCCAGACCGCGGGCGACCTGGCCAATTGGCACCCACATGTGCACGCAATCGTGTCGCGCGGCGGCTGGACGCGTGACCGGCAGTGGGTG
>JALHTE010000142.1 GCA_022865595.1 Steroidobacteraceae bacterium
ACGACCGACCTTGTCTTCGTACGCCGGACCGATGCCGCGGCCGGTCGTGCCAATCGCGTTGGCGCCGCTGGCACGCTCGCGTGCCCGGTCGAGCGCGACGTGGGTGGGCAGGATCAGCGCGCAATTGGGGCTCACGCGCAGGCGGTCGTAGACCGCAACGCCCTTCTGCACCAGTGCATCAGATTCCCTGAGCAGTGCCTCGAGCGACAGCACCACGCCGTTGCCGATCAGGCAATCAACGCCCGGGTGCAGGATTCCCGAGGGGATCAGCGACAACACCGTCTTCTGGCCGCCGATCACGAGTGTGTGCCCGGCATTGTGTCCGCCCTGGAAGCGCACCACCGCGGCAGCGCGCTCCGTGAGCAGGTCGACGATCTTGCCCTTGCCCTCGTCGCCCCACTGGGCGCCGATGACTACCAGGTTCCTTGCCATGACTTCTGCATCCGAGGTTGGTTCAGGCGCCGCCGCCGCGCACGAGATATAGGAGCACCGCACCCGCTATCATGCTGGCGAGCCCGGCACCGCGCAGCACCGCCTCCGGGAGTTCGGCGAGTCGGCCAAGCAGGCCCTTCATTCCGCCGGGATTCAGGAAGGGCATCAGCCCCTCGAGCACCAGGTACAGGGCGCAGGCCGCCCAGAGGTCACTCCACTGCACGGCGCGCCGGGTGGCCGCTGGTCAGCGGCCGGCCTCCTTGAAGTACTTGAAGAACTCCCCGTCGGGGCTCAGCACCATCACGTCGCCCTGGTTGCCGTTCAGTGACTTGCGATATGCCTGCAGCCCGCGATAGAAGGCGTAGAACTCCGGGTTTCGACCGTAGGCCTGCGCGTAGATGTCCGCGGCGGTGGCATCGCCCTCGCCCTTCACTTTCTCGGCGTCTCGATAGGCATTGGCGAGGATCTCCGTGCGCTGGCGATCCGCCTCGGCTCGCGTCTGCTCGGAGACCGCCGAACCCTCGGCGCGCAGCTGCGCAGCCTGACGCGCGAAGTCCTGGCTCATTCGATTGAACACCGACTCGCTCACTTCCTCCGGAAGCCCGATGCTCTTCACGCGCACGTCGATCATGGTCATGCCGAGGCCACCCACGTTGGCACCCGCGATCTTCAGCACCTCGCCGAGGAACTCGCTGCGCTCCGCGGCCACCACCTGCTGGATGGTGCGCCGGGCGATGACGCCTTTCAGGCCGTCCTTGACGATTTCACCGAGGCGCCGCGCCGCGACCTCCTCGCTGCCGCCGGCCGTCGAGGTGTAGTAGCGCGACACGTCGCTGATGCGCCACTTCACGAAGAAGTCGATGCGCAGGATCTTGCCTTCGCTGGTGAGGAAGCTCTCCGCCGGGTAGTCCTCGGTGAGCACGCGCTTGTCGAACTTGCGCACGTTGTTCACCAGCGGCGTCATGAAGTGCAGGCCCGGCTCGTAGTCCGCGCGCACGATCTCGCCGAAGCGGAACTTGATGGCGAGATCCGTCTCGTTCACCGTGAAGGCGGCCATTGAAAGCACCAGCACGGCGAACCCGAGCAGGATGGCCGCGAGATAGCTGCGATTGCCCATCAGCGTGTCCCCCGGTCGCGACGTGTTTCAACGGTAGCCGCTGCCGTGTCTGCCGGCATCACCACGGGCGCCGTCGCCGGCGTCTGGCGCTGCTGGTCCAGCGTCTGCATCGGGACCCGGCGCTCGAGCAGCTTGTCGAGCGGCAGATAGATCATGTTGCCCGTGCCCTTGGTGTCGACCAGCACCTTGTTGGTGTTGCCGAGCACCTCTTCCATTGTCTCGTAGTAAAGGCGCTGCCGCGTCACCCCCGGCGCGCGCTCGTAGGCCCGCGTGAGCTGTTCGAAGCGCGAAGCCTCGCCCTCGGCATCGGCCACGATACGAGCCTTGTAGGCCTGCGCGTCCTCCGTCTGGCGGGCGGCCGAGCCTTTCGCCTTCGGAAGGATGTCGTTCGAATAGGCCTGCGCCTCCAGCGCGAGGCGCTCCTTGTCTTCGCGCGCCTTGATCGCGTCACGCTGCGACGGCTGCACCTGCTCGGGCACGCTGACGCCCTGCAGGTTGACGGTGGTGACCTCGATGCCGGTCTTGTAGCTGTCCAGCGTGCGCTGGACCAGCTCCTTGGTCTTGGCAGTGATCTCCTGGCGCCCTTCCTCCAGCACGAAATCGAGAGTGCTGTGGCCCACGACCTCGCGGATCGCGCTCTCGCTCACCTCGCCCAGGGTCTCCTCGGGGTCGCGTACGTTGAAAGCGTAGGCGACCGGCTCGGCGCGCCGATACTGGACGGCGATGTTGATGTCGACGAGGTTTTCGTCGGCGGTCAGCATCCGGGTCTGGTCGGTAAAGCCCTCGACCGACTGGACATTGACGATCTGGCGCGTCTCGATCGGCCACGGCAGGTGCCAGCGCAGACCGGGCTCGGTGCTCTCTACGAACTTGCCGAAACGGGTAACTACGGCGCGCTCCGCGGCGTCCACCTTGTACAGGCCGGTCGCCAGCCACACCAGCAGCAGCACCAGCAGCACGGTGCCGAAGCCGAAGCCGCGCATGGCGGCCGAACCGGATCCACCGGACCCGCCTGATCCGCCAGATCCGTTACCAGCACCACCGCCGAACATTCCAGCGATCTTCTTCTGCAGGTTGCGCAGCGCCTCGTCGAGGTCGGCGGCTCCCTTGTCGGGGCGATTGCCCCAGGGATTGCGGTTCCTGCCCGGGTCATTCCAGGCCATGGGACTCAGTTACTCCCGATTGCTTGCGGTCGGTCTATGAGGGGGACGTCCGGACCACTCGTCACCGCCGGTTCGGCAGTGTCCAGGGCGGCGCGACCCGACGATTGTAGGAACCGCTCACCGGGCGCACAAGGCTCGATCGCGGCCGGCAACTCGATACCTGCCTCCCGGCAGATCCGCGCCACGTCGCGGTGGCGGAGATTTACCTCGAGTTCGGCGCTGCCATCGTCGAGCTGTCGCTCGGCCAGCACGGCGCCCGCCTCGAAGAGCTGCGCCCGGGCCCGGCCGGATTTCGCGGGCAGGACCAGGATGCAGTGGTGCAGGTCGGCCCCCAGCTGCTGATGCAGTGCATCCCTGAGCAGGTCGAGGCCAAGGCCAGTATGGGCCGAGAGCCAGAGCCGGTCTACCCGTCCGCCTGCGTCGAAGTCGAGGTGCGGACTCTCGCCCGAGACGTCGATCTTGTTGTAAACGGCGATCTGCGGCAGCGATTGCGCACCGATCGACTCGAGTACCTCGTTTACCTGGGCGATCCGCTCGCTGCGCTCTGGATCGGCGGCGTCGATCACGTGCAGCAGCAGGTCCGCCTCGCGCGCTTCCTGCAGCGTCGAACGAAAGGCTGCCACCAGTTCGTGCGGCAGGTCACGCACGAATCCGACAGTGTCGGCGAGCGCCACCTCGAGCCCGGGTGCCAGGCGCAGCCGCCTCACTGTCGGGTCCAGGGTCGCGAAAAGCTGGTCCGCCGTGTAGGCGCTGGCCGAGGTCAGGCGATTGAAGAGCGTCGACTTTCCCGCATTCGTGTAGCCCACCAGCGCCACGGTCGGAATCGCACCGCGCTTACGCTCCTGGCGGGTGGTCTCGCGCTGCACCAGGACTTTGTCTAGCCGGTCGTTCAGTGTCTTGATGCGACGGGCGACCAGGCGCCGGTCGGTCTCGAGCTGGGTTTCACCCGGCCCGCGCAGCCCGATACCGCCCTTCTGCCGCTCGAGGTGGGTCCAGCCGCGCACCAGGCGCGTCGATACGTGCTCGAGTTGCGCAAGCTCGACCTGCAGCTTGCCTTCGAATGTGCGCGCGCGCTGCGCGAAGATGTCCAGGATCAGGCCGCTGCGGTCCAGCACGCGGCAATTGAGTTCCTTCTCGAGGTTGCGTTCCTGGCCCGGCGTGAGCGCGTTGTCCACGACCACCAGGTCGGCTCCGAGCGCGACCAGGCGCTGGCGCAGTTCCTCGACCTTTCCGGTGCCGAGGAAGAAGCGCGGCTCCGGCGACCTGCGGGTGACCGTTATCACCTCGAGCACCTGCGCGCCAGCCGAGCGAGCGAGCGCGCCGAACTCTGCCACGCGGTCGGGTTCCGGCGCATGGCCGATGCCGACGCAGACAAGAATCGCGCGTTCGCCGCTACCAGGCCTGTCGAACAATGGGTCCTGTCTCCGCGCGTCGGGGCGTCGGCTCATTCAGCCGGCGCGTCCTCCGGCGGCAGCTCATCGTCGCCCATGGGCAGGCGGACATTGCGTGCCGGGACGATCGTCGATATCGCATGCTTGTAGACCATCTGGCTCACGCTGTTGCGGAGCAGGATGACGAACTGGTCGAAGGACTCGACCTGGCCCTGCAGCTTGATGCCGTTGACCAGGTATATCGACACCGGGATGCGCTCTTTTCTCAGAGCGTTCAGGAAAGGGTCCTGCAGGGACTGGCCCTTGGCCATGTTCGGGTCTCCGTATTGTTTGGTCTTCTCGTTCCTGCCGCGGAGTCTTCCTTGAGCCGACCGTGAAGCACGACGCTCCTACGCGCAGAAACCGTGGTCAATGCTATCACACGCCAATGGCCATTCAGCCGGCCGAAGCCGATGCCACGGCCCCGAATATGGGTGCAAGTTCCTGATCTTCAAGGCTCCTCAACCAATGTGCCGACGGGTCCGCATTCAGCCAGGTCAATTGGCGCTTGGCCAGGTTGCGAGTGGCCCGCTGGCCGGTTGCAACCGCAGCTTCAAGGTCGTGCTCGCCGGCGAGGTGGGCCCAGAGCTGCCGGTAACCGACCGACCTCATGCTCGACAGGCCCGGATGCAGGTCGCCGCGCGCCCGGAGCGACCTGACCTCCTCGAGGAACCCCTCCTGCATCATGCCGAGGAAGCGCAGGTCGATGCGTCGGTACAGTTCCTGCCGATCGACCGGCAGCAGCGCGAAGGCCGCCAGTGACAGCGAGGCCGGCTGGGCCAGCTTCTGCAGGTCGGAGAGACGCCGGCCCGTGAGTTCGAGCACCTCGAGCGCGCGCTGTATGCGCTGGCCGTCGGCGGGCCGGATTCGCGCCGCGGCCCCGGGGTCATTCGCCGAGAGCCGCGCATGCAGCGCCGGCCATCCCAGTTCGTGCGCCTCCGCGTCGATGCGGGCGCGTACCCCGGCATCCGCCTCGGGCAGTGGCGCGATGCCGCGGGTCAGCGCCCGGAAGTACAGCATCGTGCCGCCGACCAGCAGCGGAACACGGCCGCGCGCCCGGATCTCCGCGACCAGCTCCAGTGCGTCGCGGCGGAAGCGGCCGGCCGAGTAGCTCTCGGTCGGGTCACAGACGTCCACCAGGTGATGCGGTACGGCCTCTAGTACCTCGCGAGACGGCTTTGCCGTGCCCACGTTCATGCCCCTGTACACCTGCGCCGAGTCGACGCTGACGATCTCGACCGGGAATCGCGCGGCGAGCGTGAGTGCCAGCGCGGTCTTGCCGCTGCAGGTCGGTCCCATCAGCAGGACCGCATCTGCGATCTTCTCACCTGCCGCGGTCATCGCCCGCGCAGGAACAGCCGGTCGAGTTCGTCCATCGAGACGAAAGACCAGGTCGGGCGGCCATGCACGCATTGGTCCGCGCGCAGCGTGGTTTCCATCTCGCGCAGCAGCGCATTCATCTCAGGTACCGACAGCCGGCGATTCGCCCGCACCGCCTGGTGGCAGGCCATGGTGCCCAGCGCGCGCTCCAGCGCCTGTCGCGCACCACCGCCGCCCTGTTCGCGAAGGTCGGCGAGCATGTCACGCACGAGCGTTGCCGGGTCGGCCGACGCGAGCAGCGCCGGCATCGAGCGGACGATCACCTGTGCAGGGCCGGACCTCGAAAGCTCGATTCCCAGTTCATCGAACAGGGTGCGGTGAGCCTCTGCCTCCTCGGCCTCGGCCACCGACACGTTGAGCGCCACCGGCACCAGCAGCGGCTGCGAGGCGACGCGCCGCGATTCGAGCGAGGCCTTGAGCCGCTCGTAGGTCGTGCGTTCGTGGGCTGCGTGCATGTCCACCAGCACCAGCCCTCCCTGTGCCTGCGCCAGGATGTAGACACCGTGCAGTTGCGCAATCGCGTAGCCGAGCGGGTGGCCGACCACCGGATCGATGCCTGCGGCCGGGCCATCGCTGTCCGCCCACGAGGCCGCGTCGTGACCTGCCTGCGACGCCTCGACACGCGCCTCGGCTTGAGCCCCTGCTCCCGTGTCCTGCTCGCGCACGCCTCCGCCCAGGGTCGCGTAGAGATCCAGTGCCGAGGTCTGCGGGCCAGCCCCGCCGACGCGGGAAGGAATCGAGAACCTTGCGGCCGGGATCGCGCCGCTGCTGTCCTGCGCGGGCCGGTTCTCCGCCAGCGCACGCTCGATGGTGCGAAACAGGAAGTCGTGAATCAGCCTGGGTTCACGGAACCTGACCTCGAGCTTCTGCGGATGCGCGTTCACGTCCACCCGCGAGGGATCCATCTCGAGGTACAGCACGTAGGCTGGCTGGCGACCGTGGTAGAGCACGTCGCGGTAGGCGAGCCGCACGGCGCTGGCCACCAGCTTGTCCCGCAGTGGCCGGCCATTCAGGAAGAAATACTGCTGGTCCGCCTGGCTTCGGGCGTAGGTCGGCATGCAGAACCAGCCCGTGAGGCGCATGCCCGCTCCTTCGTGGTCGAGCTTGAGCGCATGCGAGATGAACTCATCACCGAGCACGGCGGCAACGCGCGCGTCCCTGGCACGCTCCGTTAGCGCCGGCGGATGATCCGCAAGCCTGCGGCGGGCCGATGCCAGCCGGAAGCCGACGTCGAACCGGCTGAGCGCGAGGCGCTCCACCAGCCGTTCGACCTGCCCGAGTTCCGTGCGCTCGGTGCGCAGGAACTTGCGGCGGGCTGGCACGTTGAAGAACAGGTCCCTGACCTCGACCGTGGTGCCCGGCGGGTGGGCCTGTGGCGACGGACCGCGGATCTCCCCGTCCACGACCGTCACCGCCATTGCGACGGGTGCGTCCGCTGTCCGTGACACGATTGTCGTTCGCGACACCGATGCGATGCTTGGCAGCGCCTCGCCACGGAAGCCGAGAGTGCGAACCGATTCGAGGTCCTCGATGCGGCCGATCTTGCTGGTCGCATGGCGGGCAAGCGCCAGCGCGAGTTCGTCCGTCGCGATGCCGGCGCCGTCGTCGCGCACCCTGCACAGTTCCGCACCGCCGCCCTCGACTTCGATCTCGATCGAGCGGGATCCCGCATCGAGGCTGTTCTCTACCAGTTCCTTGATCACGGACGCAGGGCGCTCGACGACCTCACCCGCCGCGATCTGGTGGATCAGTTGCTCGGGGAGGACGCGGATGGTCATGGTCGCTGCAGGCCTCGCGCAGGGGCGGCGAGGATAGCAAATGGAGCGCCGTGGCGACTGTCGCTGACCTGGTGCTGGTTGCGCGGCGCCGGGCGCCCGGACGCACCGCGCAGCGGGCCGTGACTTGCTCAGCGCTCCGCGAGGGTCTGCGCGGCGCTGCTGCCGCCACCACGCCGTGCGGCTGCGAGCGCCGCGACCTTTGTGCCCGGAGGCGGCCGGTCGTAGAAGTAGTTCTTCACACCGTCGCGGATCGCCTCGGCCAGGCGCTGCTGGTGGCCGGCATCGCGCAACCTGCGCTCGTCGGCGGCATTGGAGATGAAAGCGGTCTCGACCAGCATCGACGGGATGTCCGG
Source organism: Steroidobacteraceae bacterium (assembly GCA_022865595.1). Classification (GTDB taxonomy): domain Bacteria; phylum Pseudomonadota; class Gammaproteobacteria; order Steroidobacterales; family Steroidobacteraceae; genus RPQJ01. The sequence continues at coordinate 7,654 of JALHTE010000142.1, forward strand.
CGACTTGAGCACCACGAATCCGGCGTGCTGCACGCGCGGGCGGTGCACGGTGCCGATGCGGCGCAGCGTGGCGAGCACGCTGTCGGCCGCCTCGACGCTGCTGCTCACCGATTCCTTCTGCGTTACGTCGAGCAGCACCGATGCAAGCAGGTCGTCCTTGTCATCCAGCGACACGCCGCCCTTGAGGTCGGCAGCGTTCTCGCTCGCGGCCAACCAGCGCGCGGCCTCGTCAGACGCGCCGCGCAGCGAAAGCACGTACACCGATGACCCGCTCACATCCCGCTTGAGAACCGAATCCGCATGCACGGAGACGAACATGTCGGCGCCGAGTTGACGCGCCTTGCGCGTGCGACCGCCGAGCGTAATGAAATAGTCGCCGTCGCGTATCAACACGGCACGCATGCCGGGTTCAGCGTCGATCGCCGCGGCAAGCCGCCGGGCGATCGCGAGCGTGACGTCTTTTTCCCGCGTACCACCACGGCCGAGCGCGCCAGGGTCCTGCCCGCCGTGGCCCGCGTCCACCGCGATGACCAGGTCCCGGCCGTTCACGCTGGCGGCGAGCAGGCGCTTGACCGGGCTCGCGGCCTCGGGCGCTGCAGTGGCCTGGCCGGACGAAGCAGATGCGAGCACGGTACCTGCGGACGGCGCTGCGGACGGCGGCAGTTCCACGACCAGTCGATGGCCGGCACTGCCCTCCGGACCGACCGTAAAACTGCGCATGTCACGCGCACGATCCAGGTCGAGCACCACGCGCAATCCATGATCGGCCTGCGGCCCGGAGCGCACGCTCTTCACCGGTCCCTGCCCGACCGGCAGGACTCCGGACGAGGCCAGTTCGGCATTCTCCAGGTCGATCACGATGCGATCAGGGTTCTCGACCGCGAACACTTCGTATTTCGCGGGGGCCGATAGATCCAGCACCAGGCGCGTGCCCTCGGGGCCGGACCAGAGGCGGACGTCGTTGACGATCGTGGGTGTCGCGGCGGCTGCCGCCAGCCCTGCCAGCAGGGCGGCCGAGGCCATCAGATTCCTTGTGAACTGGGCCGGGCGCGAAATCATGCCGCGGAATCTACCTCGGTACTGACATTATTTCAATTAAATTATAAAGATACGCGAGATTTATCAGGTTAGGTCTAGACGAGTCGGGCGAGTACGCGTCGCCCGGCCTCGCTGCCAGCGGTGATTTCCACCGTCCGGCCGTCATCGAGATAGCCGAGCTCGATAGAGAGATCCGGGACACCAAGCCGGCCCTCCGCACGCTCCGGCCACTCGACCAGCAGCAGGCTCCGCGGCGTGGCGAGGTCGCGCAGACCGAGATCTTCCAGCTCGGATGGGTGGCGCAGCCGGTAGAGATCGCAGTGATTCACGTCGCGACCCGCCAGACGGTAGGGCTCGATCAAGGTGTAGGTCGGGCTGCGCGCCGCACCGTCGTGCCCGAGTTCCGCGAGCAGGCCGCCGACCAGCGTCGTCTTGCCGGCGCCGAGATCACCGGTCAATCCAATGACCAGTGCGCGGGGTTCGTCGACGCCCAGCAGCGCTGTTGCCAGCCGTGCGCCCAGCTTGCGCGTTTCCTCGGCATCCGAGGCCTTCACTCGCACGCGGGATTCACGCAGGCGCGGACCTGGCGCAGCACGTCGCTGGCCAACATGCCCCGCTCGCCTGCACGCGAGGCAAGATCGCCAGCCTGCGCGTGCACGAATACGCCCGCCTGTGCCGCGAGCACGAGATCGCCGCACTGTGCGGCGATACCGGCAATCACTCCCGTGAGGACGTCACCCATGCCGCCCGCTGCCATACCCGGGTTGCCGCGATCGCACACGAAGGCGGGTCCGCCGGGTGGGTACACGATGGTGCCCGCACCCTTCAATACGGCAACGCCGCCGTACCTTCGCTGCAGTTCACGCGCGGAAGCGAGGCGATCGGCCTGTACCGCCGCCGGCGTGATGCCGAGCAGGCGAGCGGCTTCACCGGGGTGCGGTGTAAGGACCCAGTGGTCGCATGAGCGAGGATGTGCGGCGAGCCAGTTGAGCGCATCGGCGTCCATGACCAGCGGCAGACCGCTGTCGATCGCCGCATCGACCAGCGCGTCGGCCCAGGCGCCCTGCCCCAGCCCCGGCCCCGTCGCGATTACCGTTGCCCTGCCGAGCAAGGTCGCGAGGTCAGCCGCCGCCAACGTGCCGACGCACATGAGTTCCGGCCGCGCGGCCGCGATCGCCGAGTTGTCAGGATGAACGGCCAGCGTGACCAGGCCCGCACCCGCGCGCAGTGCCGCCTCGCCCGCAAGCCTCGCGGCGCCCGGCATGCCGGGTCCACCACCGATGACCAGCACGTGACCGTGGCTGCCCTTGTGCGAGGTGCGCGCCCGACGCGGCAACGCTCGCAGCACCGCGTCTTCGCCGATCAGCCGCGCGACTGGAATCGTCCCGTCAAGGCACGCGGCGGGTACGCCGAGGTCGTCGAAGATCACACGGCCCGCGTGGTCGAGGCCTTCTCCGACATACAGGCCCTGCTTGCGACCGATGAAGGTCACGGTGATCTCCGCGTGAACCGCAATGCCCAGCACCGCACCGGTGTCTGCGTGCAGGCCAGAGGGTATGTCCACGGCAACGATTGGCCGCCCGGACGAGTTCATGCCGTCGATCATTGCCGCCGCCTCATCGCTGACCGGCCGCGCAAGGCCGGTGCCGAACAGCGCGTCGACGATGACGTCGGCCTCGAGCAACGCTGGTGACCAGCGCCCACAATGGCCGCCTTCGGCCGTGTAGTCCTGGTATGCGCGGCCCGCGTCGCCTGTTAGCGCCCGTGGATCACCGAGCGCAGCCACGTTGGCACCGAGCCCGCGTGCGCGCGCGAGGCGCGCGACGACGTAGCCGTCGCCGCCATTGTTTCCCGGTCCACACAGTACGGTGATGGACTCCGCAGCCGGCCACAGCGCGCACAGCGCATCGAGCGTCGCCGCGCCCGCTCGGCACATCAGCTCGTAGCCCTCGATGCCAAACTCGCCGATGGCGCGACGATCCAGGTCGCGCACCTGCGAGGCTGAGTAGACGGCGCCTGAGGGAGAATGCATGGCGGCATTATACTGGCCGCGTCACCCGCACCGGCTGCACGAGGCCAATTGAACTTCGATCCCTCGGCGCTCGCAGCCCAGATCAAGGCCTGGGGCCGCGAGCTCGGATTCCAGAAAGTCGGCATCGCAGCGGTTGAATTGCCCGAGGACGAGCAGCGCCTGCTCGAATGGCTCGAGTCGCGATACCACGGCGGAATGGACTACATGGCACGCCACGGCGCACGCCGCGCGCGGCCCGCGGAAATCGTGCCGGGTACGGTGCGCGTGATCTCGGCGCGCATGGACTACTGGCCCAAGTCCGCGGACGCCGCCGCGGTGCTCGGCGACCAGGGGCTGGGCTACGTGTCGCGCTACGCGCTGGGCCGCGACTATCACAAGCTGGTTCGCAACCGGCTCGCGCGGCTTGCAGACCGGCTCGCCGCCGCGGCGGGCAGTTCGGGATATCGCGCATTCACCGACAGTGCGCCGGTGCTCGAGAAGGCGCTGGCCCGTAACGCGGGCCTTGGCTGGATCGGCAAGCACACCAACCTGCTCGACCGACAGGATGGATCCTGGTTCTTCCTCGGCGAAGTGTTCACGGACCTGCCCTTGCCGCTCGACGAGCCAGTCGCCAGCCATTGCGGCAGTTGCGCGGCCTGCATCGACGTCTGCCCGACGCAGGCGATAGTGGCACCCTACCGACTCGACGCACGGCGCTGCATCTCGTACCTGACAATCGAGCACCATGGGCCCATCCCTGCGGAATTCCGCAAGGCGATCGGCAATCGGATCTATGGCTGCGACGACTGCCAGCTCGTCTGTCCATGGAACCGGTACGCGAAGACCAGTGCCGAACCCGGCTTCCAGCCCCGCAACGGACTGGACGCTGCGCGACTCACCGAGCTATTCGCCTGGACGGAAGCGGAGTTCGATGAACGACTGGCGGGCAGCGCGATCCGCCGCATCGGCCACGAGCGTTGGCTGCGCAACATCGCAGTCGCGCTCGGCAACGCGCCGCGCACGCCCGAAGTGACTGCCGCGCTGGAGCGCCGGCGCGAACACGCAAGCGAAACGGTCCGGGAGGCGGTGGGCTGGGCGCTCGGCAGCGCCGCCAGCTAGTTACGGCGAGTTTCGCCGTTTACAGCATGGCAGCCGGCCTGGTTGCCAGCCTAATTGCCCAGGTCGCCGGTGGCCCGGCATTGAAGGTTGTCGATCAGCCGCGCGCGGCTCAGGCGCGCGGCCGCAAGCACGACCACGTCCACGTTGCGTCCCTGCGGCCGTTCCAGCCTGCGGGCCATGCGCACCTCGAAGTAGTCCGGGCGAAATCCCGCGGCGCGCAGCGCTTCCATGCCCTCACGCTCGATTTCTGCGATGCCGGTCTCGCCCGACTCGAGGCTCCTGCGCGCACGGTCGAGCGCGCGGTAAAGCTGCGGCGCGCGCGCGCGCTCCTCCGCTGTCAGGTAGCGGTTGCGCGAGCTGAGCGCCAGGCCGTCTTCCGCACGCACGGTGGGCGCGCCGACGACCCTGACCGGCAGGCAGAGGTCCTCGACCGACGTACGAATGACCGTGAGCTGCTGGTAGTCCTTTTCGCCGAAATTCGCCACGTCGGGCTGCACCAGGTTCAGCAGCTTGACCACCACCGTGGCCACGCCCTGGAAATGCCCTGGCCGGAAGGCGCCGCAGAGAATGTTCGACAGGTCGGGCACGTCCACGAATGTGCTGCCGGCCGAACCCTTCGGGTACATCTCCTCGACCGTAGGCAGGAACAGCACGTCCGCACCGAGCTCGGACAGCAACGCGAAATCCTCATCGGGTGTGCGAGGGTACGCGTTGAAGTCCTCGTTCGGCCCGAACTGCAGCGGGTTCACGAACACGCTGGCGACGACACGGCGCCCGTGCGTGTGCGCTGCGCCCACCAGGCTCGCGTGGCCCGCATGCAGGTTGCCCATGGTCGGTACGAAAGCAATGCTCTCTCGCGCCAGGCGCCAGTCGCGCACCAGGCCGCGCAGTTCTGCGATGCGCGTGATGATCCGCATCGCTCCGGCTTCTAGAAGCAGTGCTCGGCGGCCGGGTAGGCGCGCGACTTGACTGCCTGTACGTAGGCCTTTACGCCGGCCAGCGGACTCTCCTGGCCAACCATGAAATTCTGCACGAAGCGCGGCTTGCGACCCGGCGTGATGTCGAGCACGTCGTAGAGCACCAGGATCTGGCCATCGGTGTCCGGGCCCGCGCCGATGCCGATTACCGGCACATGCAGTTCCGCAGTGATTTCCTTGCCGAGCTCTGCCGGAATGCACTCGAGCAGCACGATGTCGGCGCCAGCGTCCTGCAGCGCCTTCGCGTCGCGATGCATCTGGTCGGCGACCGCATTTTCGCGTCCCTGCACGCGGAAGCCGCCGGTCTTGTGCACAGACTGCGGCCTGAGGCCGAGATGCGCACAGACCGCAATGTCGTGGCTCGCCAGGAATTCGACGATGCCCACCTGCCCCGCACCGCCCTCGAGCTTGACCATCTTCGCCCCGCCGTCCTGCATGAGGCGCATGGCGTTGTCCAGCGCCTTCTCGCGCGAGGTGTAGGTCATGAACGGCATGTCGGCCATCAGGAACGGTCGCGACAGGCCCCTGGCGACGGCACGGCTGTGGTAGATGATGTTGTCGAGCGTGACCGGGACGGTCGTGTCGTGGCCCTGGACCACCATGCCGAGCGAATCGCCCACCAGCACCAGGTCCGCGTCTGCCTCGTCCACCAGTGCCGCAAAGCTCGCGTCATAGCAGGTGATGCTGGCGATCTTCTCGCCGTCCGCCTTCATCTTCTGCAGAGTCGCGACGGTGACCGGTGGGCGGGCCGAACCGCGCAGTTGAAGTTGTGTGTACATGGGGCGGCCTCGAGGAAGCGGCAAGGATGACCGAGCCGCCCCCAAACATCAACGCTCGGAGCTACAACAGGCTCTTCATGGGGTTGAAGAAGTGCCGGCCCTTGCGGACGCGGACGATCTCCTCCAGCAGGCTCGTGTAGTCGCTCTCGCTGCCCACCGGGTCTATATCAGCCGCATTTACCGTCAGTACAGGGCAGGCGTCGTACTCGAGGAAGAACCGGGCGTACGCCTCCCCGAGTCGCTCGAGGTACCGGCGCTCGATCGCCTGCTCATACGCGATGCCGCGGCGCCCGATGCGCCCGAGCAGCACGTCGACCGGCGCCTGCAGGTAAACGACCAGGTCCGGCACAGGTGCGTCGATCGCGAGGCGCGCGTAGACCTGCTGGTAAAGATCGAACTCCCCGTCGTCCAGCGTGAGTCGCGCAAACAGCCGATCCTTTTCCAGCAGGTAGTCCGCAACCCGGACTCGCTGGAACATGTCCTGCTGCCTCAGTTCCTGCATCTGCCGGGCGCGCTGGAACAGGAAGTAAAGCTGCGTCTGGAACGCCGCCGCCCTCGGGTTTCGATAGAAGCGCTCGAGGAACGGGTTCTCCTCGCCCTGCTCCAGCACCAGGTCGCTGCCGAAGCTGGTCGCGAGGCGACGCGCCAGGCTGGTCTTGCCGACGCCGATCGGCCCCTCCACCACCACGAAACGATGCGGCACGCTGACCGGCTGCACCGGATCCTTTGCCTTCTGCGGACGCTGGCTCATGCGGCAATCCGCGCAAGGCCCGACGAAGGCACACCCGCCGCCAATGCGCTGACCCTGCCCAGGCCCGGCACGTCGAGGTCCGGCGCGATCTCCGCGAGCGGCGCCAGCACGAAGGCGCGCTCCGCAATTCCCGCATGCGGCACGGTGAGCCCCGGCTCCACCAGCCGTGTCGTGCCGTGCACGAGCAGGTCGAGGTCGATACTGCGCGGTCCCCAGCGCACGGCCGGAAGCGCACGGCCGAGACGCTGCTCGATCGACTTGAGCTCCGCGAGGAACTCGCGGGCAGGGATCGTCGTCAGCATACCGGCCACAGCATTGATGAAGTCCGGCTGCGCGACCCGGCCGAACGGCGGTGATCGATAGAGCGACGAGCGCATCACCAGCCTTGCGCCCTGCATGTCCGACAGTGCCTGGAATGCACGCTCAATCTGCGCACACGGGTCGTCCAGGTTGCTGCCGAGCGCAACGTAGGCCGGAATCCAGCAGGTCCTGGTCAACTCGGCGCCCTGCACGCTCAGGTGGCGGGACGACGGGGCCGGCGCGGACGCCGGCGCGAACGCGAGCGCGGGTCCGCATCGCCAGTGCGCGGCTGGCTCTCGACCTCTGCGATCCGCTCGTCGGGTCCCAACTCCTGCAGGCGCGTCCACCAGGCAGCAAGTTCCGGGTCCACCTCGCCGGACGCGGCGCGCAGCAGCAGGAAATCGTAGGCCGCACGGAAGCGCGGATGCTCCACGAAGCGTGCCGCGCGGCGGCCGGCCCTGCGCTCGAAACGCGGCTGCATCATGATGATGTCCTGCATCGGCATCGTGAATCGCTTCGGCACGGCGATGCGGCGCACCTGGCGCGAAATGACTGCGTCGCATGCCGGGCCGAGGACAGCCGGATCATCCGGCAGCGGGCCGTTCGGCGCTCCCGCCTCGCGCAGGATCGCGGGCCACAGCAGCACCGCGAAAAGGAAGGTGGGCGTGACGGACTTGTCCTCGCGCACGCGATCGTCGGTGTTGGCCAGGCCCAGCTGCACCAGGCGGGCGCCCGGGGAGTCCGGAGCCTCGTTCACCGCGCGCACCACATCGGGCATCAGGTGCGACAGCAATCCCATCCGGGCAAGCAGGTTGCAGGACGCGCCCGCCGAACCTGCCAGCAGCAGCTTCATGGCTTCGTCGAACAGCCGCGCCGGCGGCACGCCGTCGAGCAGGTAGGCAAGCTTATGGAGCGGCGCCTCGGTCTCGGGATGCAGCGTGAAGCCGAGCTTCGCGGCGAAACGCGCAGCACGAAGCATGCGCACCGGGTCCTCGCGGTAACGTGTCTCCGGGTCGCCGATCATTCGCAGCACGCGTGAGCGCGCATCCGGCACGCCGCCGACGTAGTCCCAGATCGAGAAGTCCTCGATGTTGTAGTAGAGCGCGTTGGCAGTGAAATCGCGTCGCCAGACGTCTTCCTCGATGTTGCCGTAGAGGTTGTCGCGAAGGATACGGCCCTGGGCGTCGAGCACCCGGTGACTCGCTTCGTCCACGCCGTGGTCTTCGTCGATCTCGGTGTGCGCTGCCCGGAAGGTCGCGACCTCGAGGATCTCGGGGCCGAAACGTACGTGTGCGAGGTGGAAGCGCCTGCCGATCAGCCGGCAGTTGCGGAACAGCTTGCGCACCTGCTCCGGGTGGGCGTCGGTCGCGATGTCGAAGTCCTTCGGGCTCAGCCCGAGCAGCATGTCGCGCACGGCTCCGCCGACCAGGAAAGCCTGGTAGCCGCCTTCGCGGAGGCGATAGAGCACCTTCAGGGCGCCCGGGGAGATATTGGCCCGCGAAATCGGGTGATCCGCGCGCGGGACAATGACGGGCGAGGGGTGGCCGGGGGTGACTGGAATTTCTTTGGGGAACAATTATTCGGCTTCCGCTGGACCGGCAAAAACGGCTGCGTATAATACGCGCCCTCGCGCAGGCTCCGACAGCCTGCCATCTTCCGGGCACGCTCCCATCGTCTAGAGGCCCAGGACACAGCCCTCTCAAGGCTGGTACGAGGGTTCGAATCCCTCTGGGAGCGCCATATTTCCTCGGGCAGTTGCCGTGGGTCGCCGAGCGGCGATCCTGAAGGCTTGGCCTCAGCCGCCCGCTAGCTCTCTTGCGTCAGAGCGATGAACTCGGGATCTTCGCGCAGCGAATCCAGGTCCGGGTCATTCTTCATCCACGCGTAGTTGAGTACGCCGGCTTCGATAGCCTGCCGCAACGTGTCCACCGCGCGCCGGGTCTCGCCGAGCCGGG
>JALHTE010000143.1 GCA_022865595.1 Steroidobacteraceae bacterium
CTCCGAACTGGTGGGTGGACTGCACACCGGCGGCGTGGCGTTTGTCAGCGGCGGCGCTGCTGTGGGTGGAACCGGCCGTGCCGGAGACCTGGTAGAGAAGGTCCGGTCGCCCGCTGCTGCCAGGCCACTGCTCGTCGGTGTCAGCGCGGTGGGGACGCTGGCCGAGGCGCTGTCGCTGCGCGCCCGCCTGCGCGCCGGCGAGTCAGTCATCACCCGTGACGGTGTCTGGATTGGCCCGAACTGGCTGCGCGTCAACCGGGACCCGGACGAGCGGGCGGGAGTGATTGAGCGCGAACACGAAATCCGTGGGCTGCGCGAGGCGGTGCAGGCCGCGCAACTGAGCGTCAGCGCGGCGGAGCAGGCTCTCGAGACTGCCCGAGGAGCCATTCGCGAGTTCGAGGATCGCCGCGAATCGCTGCAGGCAGCCGCCAACGAATTGCATCGTGAGCATTCCAGCGTGCGCGGGCAGCTCGATGCCTTGCGCTCGCGCGCCGAACAATCCACGCAGCGGCTCGAGCGGGTCAAGGGGGAACGCGTAGAGGCCGACCAGGCGATCGGCTCCGACGAGTCCGACATCCGCGAGGCGCGACAGCGGCTCGAGGCCGGTCTCACGGAGATGCAGGCCCTCAACGATCGTCGTGGGCCGCTGGAGCAGGAGCGTGACCGGCTTCGCCAGGTGCTGGAGGACGCGCGCCGCAAGGCGCAGGCCGACGTCGCGGCGGCGCAGCAGGTCGCGATTCGCGTCGAGTCGCAGCGTTCGACCCTGGCATCGGTGACGAACAGCCTCGATCGGGCGCGCAACCAGGTGGCCCAGTTCCAGGCCCGCAAGGGCGAACTGGAACAGCAGCTTGCATCGGCGGACAGCCCTATCGAGCAGCTGGACCGGCAGCTGAAAGAGTTGCTGGCGGCGCGGATAGAGATCGACAAGGAGCTGACCGAGGCCCGCCGTTCTCTGGAGGAAGCGGACGCGCACATCCGCGAACAGGAACAGCGGCGGATGACGCAGGAGACGACCGTGGAAGCGGCGCGAGAGGCGCTGGAACAGGTTCGTATGGGCGTCCAGGAAGCGCGGGTCAGGCGCGAGTCGCTGCTCGAGCAGTTCGCCGCCACGCGCCTGGACCTCGATGAAGTTCGCGGACAAGTTTCGCCCGAGGCGACCGTCGAGGCATGGGAGGTCTCGCTGGCCGAGGTCACCGCCAGGATCGAGCGCCTGGGCGCGGTGAACCTTGCATCGATCGACGAGCTCAAGGAACAGACCGAGCGCAAGGAATACCTGGACAGGCAGTTCGCCGACCTGACCGAGGCGTTGAGTACGCTCGACGAGGCCATCCGCAAGATCGACAAGGAAACCCGGTCGCGATTCCAGGATACCTACGACCGCGTCAACGCTGGCCTGAAGGAGAAGTTCCCGCGCCTGTTCGGCGGCGGCAGCGCCTACCTCGAACTGGTTGGCGAAGATACGCTGTCAGCGGGTGTGGCGGTAATGGCGCGGCCGCCCGGCAAGCGCAACGCCACGATCAGTCAGTTGTCCGGCGGCGAGAAGGCGCTCACCGCCGTCGCGCTGGTATTTGCGATCTTCGAGCTGAATCCCGCGCCGTTCTGCCTGCTGGATGAGGTGGATGCGCCCCTCGACGACCACAACGTGGCCAGATTCTGCGATATCGTTCGTGACATGTCCGAGCGTGTGCAGTTCATATTCATCACCCACAACAAGAGCACGATGGAGTTGGCGCAGCAGCTGATCGGCGTGACCATGCACGAGCCTGGTGTCTCACGCCTGGTGGCCGTTGACGTCGATGAGGCGGTCAGGATGGCTGCAAGCTAGCGAAGGAGCGTCGATGACCGAGTTGCGATGGATCCTGATCGGTGCGGGCCTGCTGTTGCTGGCAGGACTGTGGTGGTGGGAGTCACGTCGACTGCGAGAACCCGACGAAGCGTCGCCCGCGTTGGGCGACCATGAGCGCGATGAGGGCGTCGATCGGTCGGGTGAGGAACCCATGGAAGCGGGTTCGGCCGATCCCGCGACGGACCTGCCTTCGATCCGTGCGAGCCGTCGTGAGCGTGGGGCAGCGGGGCGTAACCCGCCCATCGTCGAGATTCCGGCGGATGCCGATCCGGAACTGGGACCGGCCCGGGATGACGAATTCGTTCCACCCAAGGTTCCCTACCGCAGCATGCGGGCCCAGCTGGACGAGCTGCCCGCGGACCTTCGTGACCTGCCGCGCGACAAGCGCGCCGAGGATGACCAACTCGAGCCTTGGGTCCGCACCCAGCCGCTCGATCGGGACGAGGTGATGGGTCGTAAAGGCCGAGACGACGTGTCGGGCGCTGATTCCGAGGCGAAAGAACCCGCCGACGCGGAGATGACGGAAGCACAGGCCGCGGGGCGGCAGAAGATCGTGGCACTGCGGCTGATAGCGTCGGCAGACCGCTGGCCCGGCCGTGCCGTCACGGATGCGCTCGAGTCGGAGGGCCTGACTTTCGGCAAGTACTCGATCTATCACCGCGCGCGTGATGACGGCAAGTCCATCTTTTTTGTTGCCAGCATGGTCGAGCCCGGTTCATTCGACCTCGATAACATCGACAAGCTCAGTTTCCCGGGGATCTCGATATTTGCGGTGATCCCCAGCCCGATC
>JALHTE010000144.1 GCA_022865595.1 Steroidobacteraceae bacterium
GAGCCGAAGCTCGCGATCAGCCGGTCGGCAATGTCACGCGCGCCAGCGGTGCCGTGGTCATCTTTCTCCGGGAGCGCGCAGCCGAGCACCGAGGCGCCGGTGCGCATCACGTCCATCGGGTGGCTCGCAGCGGGCAGCGCCTCCAGCGCCTTGCGCACAGCTTTCGGGAGGCCACGGAGCCGCTTCAACTTCGCCTTGTAACCGGCAAGCTCGGCCTTGCTGGGCAACTTGCCGTGTACCAGCAGATAGGACACTTCCTCGAATTCGCAGCCTTCCGCGAGGTCGAGGATGTCATAGCCGCGGTAGTGCAGGTCGTTGCCGCTGCGGCCGACCGTGCATAGCGCCGTATTGCCGGCAGTTACGCCGGACAGGGCGACGGATTTCTTGGGCTTGAAGCCAGTGGCGGGGGGTTTGCTGCTCATTTTTGGCTCCTCGTCGCGGTCTGTGTGGTGTGTGTGAATGTCGTGTGCGGAAGACTACCGGTCGTGCGTTGTGCGAATCGCTACTTTTCGGAGCCCTCGCGGCTGAAGAGTTCATCGAGCTTGCGCTCGTACTCGTGGTAGCCCAGCACCTCGTAGAGCTCGGCGCGGGTCTGCATCCGGTCCAGCACGCTCTTCTGCGTGCCGTCGCGGCGGATCGCGCCGTACACCGCCTCCGCAGCCTTGGACATGGCGCGGAATGCGGAGAGCGGATACAGCACCAGCTGCACGCCGGCACTCTCCAGTTCTGTGACCGTGAACAGCGGCGTCTTGCCGAACTCGGTGATGTTGGCCAGCACCGGCACTTTCACCTTGGCCGTGAACTGCCGGTACTCATCGAGCGTGTTCAGCGCCTCTGCGAAGATCATGTCGGCCCCTGCCTCGACATACCTGCAGGCACGGTCGATTGCGGCCTGCTGGCCTTCGACCGCGTGCGCGTCGGTGCGCGCCATGATGACGAACTGCGCGTCGGTGCGGCCGTCCACCGCAGCCTTGATGCGATCCGCCATTTCCTCGCCGGTCACCAGCGCCTTGCCCGGTCGGTGACCGCAGCGCTTGGTCTGCACCTGATCCTCGAGGTGGCATCCGGCCGCGCCTGAGCGGATCATGTCCGAAATGGTGCGAGAGATGTTGAATGCGGCGCCCCAGCCGGTGTCGGCGTCCACCAGCAACGGCAGCTCAGTGGCGGAGCAGATCCGTCGCACGTCCTCGCAGACGTCGTTCAGGCTGGTGATGCCGAGGTCCGGAAGGCCGAACGACGTGTTCGCCACGCCAGCGCCCGAAAGGTACAGGGCCCTGAACCCGGCCCGCTCGGCAAGCAATGCACTGAAGGCATTTACCGTACCGACGACCTGGAGGGGACGTTCGGCGGCCAGTGCGGCCCGGAGCCGGGCTCCAGCGGAGGCGGGTACGGTCATGGCTAGCCCTTTTGTGAGCGCGGTGTGGACCCGGGATGATAACGCAGCCCGCCCCGGGTGGCCCCTTCGACGGAAGTAGCGGGTAGCCGCGAGGTCGCCGGCCCGGCCACTTGCTCTTCGTTGAGCGGCCCCGCGCCGGGCCGCCTGGACCGTGGCTGGCGACGCGTGATCGGACTGCTTGCACCGGTTAGCATGGCACCGGGGGAGCCATGCGCTACTTTGAAGATATCGGAATCGGTTCCGCACAGACGGCAGGAACCCACGAACTCCACGCCGAGGACATCATTGCGTTCGCGCGGCAGTGGGATCCCCAGCCCTGGCACGTCGACCCGGAGGCGGCCGAGCGCTCGCCGATGAACGGCCTCACGGCCTCGAGCGTCCACAGTTACGCCGTTGCGGCCCTGCTCCTGAACAGGATGGAGCCCACGGCGGGCATCGCCTCGATCAAGCACGAGCTCGAGCTGCCGAACCCCGCGCGGCCTGGCGACAGGCTCACGCTGACGATGACCTGCGTAGACAAGCGCGCCTCCGAATCGAAGCCGGACCGCGGCCTGGTCACTTTTGACGGCGTGCTGGCCAACCAGCACGGCACGGTGGTGCTCAAGCTGCGTTCGTTGATGATGGTCAAGACGCGGCCGGCGGAATGACCGCGCGCGAGGGGCGCAATCTGGCTTGAGCGCGCGTTCCAGTGCACCTACTGCTTCGGAACGCTGACGTCGAACCTGATCGCCGCGAGCTGTTCCGGCGCCATTCCCAGCCTGCGCAGCAGCGCCAGCCAGCGCGGGTCGTCGTGCATCGGCGCAAAGGACGGGTACACGGCGATCGCACCAAGATCGAGATCATGCTGCATGGCAGCCCTCTCCAGCGTCGCGAAGGCCCGTTCGAAGTCGCCGCGTTCCGCCAGCACGGCCGCCAGCGAAAACAGCTTCGTATCAGAGTACTTCCTGGTCAGCTCTGCGAATGCGGCATCTGACTCAGCCTTCCGACCAAGGGCCTGGTACGCCACCACGAGGCCGCTGAGACGGAATACCTCGACGGGCTCCTTCTGGTATTCCGCCAGCGCGGCATTCGCATCGCCCGTCTGCATCAGCACGTCTCCCAGAGCCGTGTGTTCCCATCCGGCGTCCGGCGCAATGCTCAGCAGCTTGCGGTAGGTCGAAATTGACTTGTCCAACTGGCCTGTGTAGCGGTATGCGAGGCCGAGCCCATCGTAACCACCGACGCTCAGCGGGTCCTGCGCAACGTTGTATTCGGCAAGCGCCTGGGCCTGCTCCAGCCGGCCCAGGCGCCGGGCAATCGCGGAAGCTATGCCGATGATCTCGACGTTCGCCGGATCGAGCGCGAGGGCCTGCTCGAGGTGCCGTGCCGATGCGGCGTAATCCCGCCTGAGGACCCCTTCGAACATCGCCATGTACGCGTACGCCAGTGCATAGGCTGGATCGTGCTCGAGCGCCTTCTTGATCGCCTGATCGCCAAGCTCAAGCCCCTGGTCCATCGAGATCTGGCCGAGATCCATTTGCCGGAAGTAGACAAATGCCAGGCCGGCCCACGCGGGCGCATAGGACGGATCAATCGCCAGCGCCTGCTTGTAGAGAGCGATCGCTCGCTCATAGGCCGCGGGGCTGGCCTGGCGACCAACCTCGCGCGCCTGCAGGAAGAGCGCATATGCCTCCGGGTCCGTGGCGCGCGCCTTCGGCGCGTCGCCAAGCAGCGTCACCTTGAGTTGCTCGACGACAGCCGCAGCAATCTCGTCCTGCACCGCGAACACGTCGGTCAGCTTGCGGTCGTAGGTCTGCGACCATACGTGCGAACTGTCCGATGCCCGGATCAGCTGTGCAGTGATGCGCAGCGTGTCGCCGGACTTCCGCACGCTGCCTTCGAGCACGTTGGCGACGTTGAGCTTCTGCGCGATCTCGGCGATGTCCACTTCCTTGTCCTTGAACGAAAAGGACGAGGTGCGGGCGATCACGCGCAGCTGCGGCACTTTCGCCAGCAGGTTCAGCAACTCCTCCGAAATCCCGTCGGCGAAGTATTCCTGGTCCCGGGCCTCGCTCATGTCCACGAACGGCAGCACGGCGACCGAACGATCC
>JALHTE010000145.1 GCA_022865595.1 Steroidobacteraceae bacterium
CGGATGACCGAGTCCCATGCGTCACCGCTCATGGCCGGAAACGCCGTGTCGTACGCCAGCCCGGCATTGCACACGACGCCGTAGTAGGCGCCATGCGCCTCGATATCTGCGGCGATCCGCGCAGCGCACTCCTCGCGGTCGACAACGTCGAACCGAAGGCAGCGTGCGGACCGGCCGAGGTTGACTACTTCGGCGGCGACGGCCTCCGCATCGGCGATCCGCGAACGGCAATGCACGACGACGTCGTAGCCATCGCGCGCGAGGGTGAGCGCAATGGCGCGACCGATCCCGCGGCTCGAGCCCGTGACCAGCACCGTACCTTTATCAATCATTACGAGCCCTCTCAGCCTCGAGATACGACCCATCCCTGGGCTCGAATACCGTCAGCGAACCGGCTGCAACCACGGCGCCGGCCATGGAGATGCTGCAATCGAACACCCCTCGCCCTTCTTCGTCTTCAGACGAACGCGCGACCTCGATCCGGAGTTGATCCCCGACACGGAATTCAGCTGCCGCGCTCTCGTAATTTCGAATACCAAGTAACAGGCCGATCTCGGCCGATTCGCCGCGTTCGCGCAGCGATCGGCAGCCTGAGAAAGCCGCGACGGCCTGCGCCATGATTTCCGGGCCGACCCATCCCGGCAGGTTGCCGGCCGCATCACTGAACGCGGTTCCGGGCCGAACCGTGGCGACCGCCGTCACCCGGTTGGCGTCAGCGTGCAGGATCTTGTCGATAAGCACGGCGTCGTGCTTGTGCGGGATCGCTTCGGCGGGCGACGGCAGCGGCTCGATGCTCATGCCCCACCCTTTGCCATTGCGGCATGCACGCACTCGACGAACTCCGCCGGGCAGGCGAACTGCAACTCGCCCGAGCGACCATCGACCGCCACCTGCACCGTCCGAGCCCGCAGAATCCTCTTGCCGTCCGCAACGTCAGTGAGCATGTAGTTGATCGCGAGCCGTTGCTCCCATTCGACGAGCGACGCGCGCGCCCGCAGGCGCTGCCCGTAGCGCGCCGGATTCACGTACCTGGCCTGGAGGTCCACGACGGGCCACGCGTAGCCCGAAGCGAGCATCCGGTCGAGGCCGTAGTCGAGACGGTTCATCAGCGCCCACCGGGCATTCTCCAGGTAACGCAGGTAGTGCCCATGCCAGACCACGCCGACCATGTCGACGTCGTGGAAAGCGACGTCGAACTCGATATCGACAGTGATGACGCCCTGCGCTCTCATGCCGTCGCCCTCAGCTTGCGCGCGAGCAGACGCGGGGACCGGCGAAGCATCCCGAAAAACATCCTTGTGTGCATCCGGGTGATCAGCCAGTTGTCGCGGACGAGGCGGAAATGGGAGACGCCGTCGAGGGGGTAGCGCACCCGGATCGGCAGCCATTGCATCCGCACCGCGTGCCAGTAGAGCCGCACCAGGACATCGGAGTCGAAATCCATCCGCCGTCCCGGCGGTTCCGTAGCCAGAATGGGCAGGACAACCAGCAACGGGTACACGCGCAGGCCGCACATCGAGTCGGGGATGTCGAACGAGAGCGTGTTCAGCCAGACCATCGCGTGCGAGAGATACCTGAAGTAGAACCGGTGGCGCGGTATCGAGGCATCGAACACCGGCCGTCCGCAGACGAGCGCCTGAGGGTCGGCGTGCACGGCGGCGATGAATCGCGGCAAGTCCGACGGGTCGTGCTGGCCGTCCGCATCGATCTGCAGCGCATGCGTGAATCCTGCCGTCGCGGCGGCCGCAAAGCCAGCCATCACGGCGGCGCCCTTTCCCTGGTTCTCCGGCAGGCGCAGCAATTCCACGCTCGCATCGGCATCCGCCAGCCGCTTGAGCTCCGCGGCACAGGGCGGTCCGGATCCGTCATCGACGAGAAACACGGTCAGACCCAGCTGGCGCAGGCTTTCGACCGTGCGGCCAACGGCATGCTCGTGGTCATAGACCGGGACGACGGCGCAGACACTAATCATCAGTGCCCCGAAAAAGCACGCGGCCGGTCGAGGCCAGGGCCTCCCCGAGCAGGTACTCGAAGCGCAACTCTCCAGACTCCGGCCGGTGCTCGAGGGTCAGGGCGAGATTCATACCGGGTTGCACGAGGCGGCGGAACTTGGTCGCCGTGATGCCCTTGAACTGTCCGCCCGCCCGCAAGTGTGTGCGCGCGAGACCCACTGCCCAGTCGACCTGCACCACGCCCGGCAATATGGGAATCGTCGGGAAGTGACCGTCAAAGATTGCCAGATCGTACGGCACGCGGACACTGCAGCCCAATCCAGACGCTTCGCGGTGCTCCAGCCCGGTGACGAGCGGGCTGCGGACGGTTTCGCTGCAGCGGGCTTCGGCCTCGCTGCCCGCGGGCGGCAGGTTCTCGAGCAGCCGCCACTCCAGCGCGGCCGTCGCATCCGGGGGCTCCATGCCGATGCCACGCTGCCATTCGGCTACCAGATGCCTCTTGCCATAACGGCGCAGGACCTTGACGCCAGTAGCACTGGGAACGACCAGCATCCATCGCCCGGACAGACGGGCCTCGGCCACCCACTCATGCGAACAGACCCGTGCTTCGAGCGGCGTCGGATCGGCGTGGCCGGCGCTCACGCCTGCACGAGCTTGTAGACGGCTTCCACGAGATCACCGACCGTGCGCACCGAGCGGAAGTCGTCCGCCGAGATCTTCTTGCCCGTCTGGCGCCGGAGCCGGTCCATCAGGTCCACGGCGTCGATGCTGTCGATTTCCAGGTCCTCGTTCAGCCGTGCCGCGAGCGTGATCCGGGCAGGATCGAGTTCGAACAGCTCCGCGAGCGATGTCCTGACCTGCTCCAGAATTTCGTCCTTAGTCTGCATTCGGCCCCTCAGTTCCCTAGCGTCGCATTATAGCCACCCGGGGTTCCGAGCCTCTCGGTGAAATGCTGGAGGAGCCAGTCATTTAACAGTCGCGACGCCCGAGGCGGTTGCAGGCCGCGGTAGGCCGCCAGGTCGATGTCCTCCCCTACCTCGAGGGTATAGTGCGGCCGTCGCGGGGGGACCCGGTACCAAGGCACGAACTTGGGCAGCAGCAGCGGCTCGCAATGGACATACACAGGCGTGAGAACCACTGCAGCGTTCACGGCGATGCTGGCCGTCCCGCGCGCAAACTGCAGTGGTTGGCCGGGCCGAGTGCGAGTGCCCTCCGGGAACATGACGAGTGAGTCGCCAGAGCGAAGCGCGGCGGCGGCGGCGTGGATCATCTCGTCCGTGGGGCTGTTGCTGACGTATCCTGCGGCCCGCGCGACCGCCCGGGTAAACGGGTTGCGAAACATGGCGGCCTTGACCACGCAGCAGGGTGCCGGCGTAAAGGCCACGATAAGGACCACGTCCACCAGCGTCGGATGATTGGCGATGATGAGCTGCCCGGGTCGTCCAAGCCGTTCGCTGCCATGGAATTCGTAGGAAATGACCCCGATGCCATTGATGAACCGGACGAAAAGGCGAAAGGCGTGCTGGACCAGGCCGCGCATGCGTGCACGACGGCGCGCCGGGCCGCCCGGCAGGAGCAGCATCGCCGGGAACACGAGCACACCTAGAATGAGTCCACCCATGCCGAACAGGGTGAAGCTCGCGCCGGTGGCGAATATCCGCCAAAGATACGTCTGGCGTTCCTGCATGCCGTCGGGGAACCCGTCTCTCGTCGCCGGTCGGCGTCTCCGACCAAACGGGCACGATGAGGCTGACTGCGCGCCGATGCAAGCCGGCCCGGAATCGGGGAGCCGTTGATGGCCGGCGCCTCCGAATCGCGCGGGACCGAGGCCTGGCTGGCGACGCCGGAGGCTGCCGACCGTGTCGATCCGTCACGACTCGTAGGACGCGACCGCGAGGAATGGTCGACCCTGCAGACCGCCCGCCGGCGCCGCGACTGGGCATCGAGCCGCGCGTTGCTGAGTGCCGCCGCCGTCGCCAGCGACCAGACGAGCAGCCTCTCGCACACCCACGGCTACGCGGCCCTGACTCTCGCGCCCCGCGCGGTCGCGGTGGGCGTGGACCTCGAGTGGCTGGCGCCGCGCGATTTCCGTGGGATGGCGAGCGTTGCCTACTGCGCGGCGGAGTGCGCCCTTCTGGCCTCGCTCGACGACCCACAGGAACTCTGTGCAACGTTCTACGAGCTGTGGACGCTGAAGGAAGCTTTCGCCAAAGCTTTGCAACTGCCGCTGGTGGATGCACTAAAACAATGCCGCTTCGTTGACGCCGGGCTCGACCGTCGCGCAGACGTCCCGACGACTCGACATTGGCGGGCGATGGTTTTCGCTCCGCGACCACAACTGCGCCTGGCGGTGGCCCTCATCGCCGACGCGCCCGAACAGTTGGACGCGCCGATCGGCACGTTCGAGTGGCCACAGGCGCGCCACTGCGACTGGGCCGTGACCCGCAGTCTCACGGGCGGTGGCAGTTGATGCGCGTGCTAACCTGCGCGACGTCGCCCGCATCACAAGCATGAAAACGCCCGCTAGCAAAGCCAGCCGCAAACCCGGACCCGTGCGCGCAATGATGCTGATGGGTGTTTCCTACCCGCTGCTCGCGCATGTGGCCGCGCTCAGCGGCCGGCCGGGCCTGATCGCAGCCAGCATCGGATGGCTACTCGTGCTCACTCTTTTGCCGGGTCTTCAGCGACGCAGCCCTGCGGCCTGGGCTGCACTGGCGGCAGCGTGCGTCGGCCTGTACGCGATCGCCGGCTCGACGGCTCCCCGGCTCCTGCAGTTACTGCCGCCCGTTCTCATGATCGGATTCATGGCATGGGACTTCGGGCATACGCTGCGGCGCGGCCGGACGCCGCTGATCGAAAGCATCATTCGCGCGCTGAACGGGCCGCAGGACGACCTCAACGAGGAAATCATCAGCTACGCCCGTCGGCTGACCGGCGTGTGGACGGCGCTGCTCGTGGTACTGGCGGTCGTCAACACAGCGCTCGCCCTGTGCGCGGAACCCGGCGGTCTGCTGCTCACCTTCGGCGTGCAGCCGGCGGTGACTGTGCCGCTCAGCCTGTGGTCGCTGTTCGCGAACGTGCTGAATTACCTCCTTGTCGCGGCGCTGTTCATCGGCGAGTTCGCGTTCCGTCGTCGGCGTTTTCCGCAGCAGCCGTACGGGGGGCTGCTCGACTTCACAGGCAGGGTCGCCGGCCTCGCCG
>JALHTE010000146.1 GCA_022865595.1 Steroidobacteraceae bacterium
CGCGCGCGCTGAACGCGAGCACGTATACCGGCGCCTGACAGAAGCCATGCACGAAGGCATCGCCGTCGACTGCAACGGCATTGCGCTCGCCAATGCCCGCTTCGCAGAACTCTGCGGTGCGGCATCGCCGGCACAGCTGGTGGGCAGGCAGCTGGTCGATCTCGTGCATCCCGATTTCGCGGACCTGCTCGGCGAGATCCTGCGCCGGCATCGCGCCGGCGAGCCTTCGCCCGAGCGCTTCGAGGCCGAACTGCGCTCGACGGACGGCCCGGGCCAGCGTCTCGAGTTCGCGTTCCAGCCCACCAACTACGAGGGCCAGCGCGCGCTGCTGGTTTCCGCGGTCGAAATGAGCGGGCGATCCGACGCCGGGCCCGACAACCGCGGACGCGGTACCGCCTGGGAGGCGCTCGACGCGCTGGGCGAGGGGGTCATCACCACCGACGCGGAGGGCCGGATCGTCTACGTCAATCAATCCGGCGAACAACTGATCGGAAAGCCGGCGGCGGAAGCGCTGGGGCGCAGCCTGCAGGAAGTGATCAGCCTGGTCGACGAGGATGACCGCAAGGCCCTCGGTGACCCGGTTCGGCAGTGCCTGGGCACCGGCGCGAGAGTGCACATCGGCCGGCGTGGAATGGTGGTGTCGAACGACAGCGGCGGCGAGCGCTCGATCGAGCTCACCGTCTCGCCACTGCGCGACGCGAACGGCGTCGTATCGGGCACGGTGATTACGCTGCGAGACGTAAGTGACCTGCGCGGCCTCACGCGGCAGATGTCCTACCAGGCGAGCCACGATGCGCTCACCGGGCTGGTGAACCGTCGCGAATTCGAGAACCGGCTGCAGGAGTCGCTGGAGGCCGCGCACAGCGGAACAGCGCGTCACGTCCTCTGTTATCTCGACCTGGATCGCTTCAAGGCGGTGAACGACGAATGCGGTCATGTGGCCGGCGACAGCATGCTGCGAGAGGTCGCCGCGCTCATCAAGGAAGAGGTCCGCGACTCTGACACGGTGGCGCGGGTCGGCGGCGATGAATTCGGCGTCCTGCTGGTCGGGTGCCCGCTAGAGAAGGCCCGGCAGATCGCCGATGACATCGTGCGTGCGGTCGGTGACTTTCGCTTCGTCTGGAAGGACAAGATCTTCAACGTGGGTGTGAGCGTAGGCCTGGTCGAAGTCTCGCGCGAGAGCGGGTCGCTCGAGGACCTGATCGGGGCCGCCGACTCAGCCTGCTACGTCGCAAAGAAGCAGGGCGGTCGCGTGCACGTCTATTCTGCGCGCGACGAGGCCGCCGCCCGCCAGCGTGGCGAGATCCACTGGCTGCAGTTGCTGCAGTCGGCGCTGAAGGACGGCAGCTTCGAGCTGCACGCGCAGCCGATCGTTGCCGTGGACGCGCAGGCCACGAGCGGGCCGGGCCTCGAGGTGCTGCTCAGGCTGCGTGACGAGGACGGCTCCATCATCGCACCGGGTGAGTTCATGGCGGCCGCGGAACGCTACCGCCTGATGCCGCACGTGGACCGCTGGGTCGTGCAGACCTCGCTGGCTGCGCTCGGCCGCGGCGCCGTGCGCCTGGCATCGGGCCGCAGCCTGTGCATCAACCTGTCCGGGCAGACCCTCGGCGACGCGGCGTTCCTCGAGTTCGTGGTCGATTGTCTCGACCGTACCGGCGTCGCGCCTGACCGGGTCTGCTTCGAGGTCACCGAGAACTCGGTCATCACCAACATCGAGCACGCGCGGCGCTTCATCGGCGTGCTGCACGGCATGGGCTGCCGCTTCGCGCTGGACGATTTCGGGCGCGGGCTCAGCTCGTTCTCGAACCTGAAGAACCTGTCGCTGGACTACCTGAAGATCGACGGGTACTTCATCCGCAACCTCGCCTCCGACAACGTCAACCAGGCGATGGTCACCGCGATGATCAAGCTGGCGCGCTCGCTGAATTTCCAGATCGTGGCCGAGCATGTCGAGGACATGAGCGCGCTGGACTCGGCGCGCCGGATGGGCGTGGACTTCGTGCAGGGCTACCAGGTCGGGAGGCCGCAGCCCCTGGCGCTTGCGGGCTGACGTGCCCGGCGGGCCGGGCCCGCCGCCGGGCCGCATGCGCCAGGCGTGAGTGAAACGCCGATCTCCGCTATCTTTGTGCCGTGGTCACGCTGGTCTCACTCCATTCTTATCCGGTCAAGTCGTGCCGCGCCATCGCGCACGAGTCGGCCCTGCTCACGGCCGCCGGGCTCGAGCACGATCGCGAATGGATGTTCGCGACACCGGAAGGCCGCTTCCTCACGCAACGCGACGAACCGCGCCTCGCGGCTGTCAGCGTCTCGGTCCAGCGCGAGGTGCTGCACCTGTCGGCCGCGGGCGCGGGCGGGGTGGCCGTGCCGGTGGGCCTCAATGGGCCTCGCATGCGTACCAGGGTGTGGGGCGATCCATGCGATGCGATTGACCAGGGCAGTGTTGCGGCCGAGTGGGCATCTGCGTTGCTTGGTCGTGAGGTGAGGCTGCTTCGATTCGATACTGCCTCATCGCGGCGAAGCGACACCGCGTGGACGGGCGAGCTCGAGGCGTTCAGCCTTTTCGCTGACGGGTTTCCGCTGCTCGCAGTATCCCGGGCGTCGCTCGATGACCTGAACTCGCGACTCGAGGCTCCCGTGCCGATGGAGCGGTTCCGACCCAACCTGGTGCTGGACGGACTGCCGGCTTTCGGTGAGGACCTGTTGCACGAAATCGAGTGCGGGGGAGTAAGACTCAGGTTCGTCAAGCCGTGCACGCGCTGCGTCGTCACGACCACGGACCAGCAGACCGGCGAGCGCATGGGGGAGGAGCCGATCCGGACGCTCAGGACCTATCGATGGGACCCCGCGCTGCGTGGCGTCGCTTTCGGGCAGAACGTCATCGTCGTGGAGGGAGCCGGGCACGCGCTGCGCCGCGGCCAGGTCTTCGCTGCAACGAGTAAATGACCACGCTGCGTCGTGCGGCTGGGCTGTTGCCGAGGGTGGCTCGGGAACCAGCGCGCCACGTGGTTCCGCGTGGAGCGTTCACTGCATGAATCGTTGCGTCGATTCGATCAACTCGCGCAGCGCCTCGCCATTGCTGCGCAAAACTGCGTCAGGGTCCGGGACCGGCCTCCAGTCGTAGTCGTACACGTCCGGCATGCCCCGGTATGCGTTGAGCGGCAGCATGACAATTGCGTCCGGCGTCCACGTTCCAACCACTTCCCACCCGGCAACCACGCGGTTGCGCTTCTCTGCAAGCGAGAACATGTTCTCGCCCACGGTCCACTTTTCGCGCATCGCCGGATCGGCGCCCAGGATTTCGAGCAGGGTCGGTGCCACGTCTACGTGACTGCTGGGCGCGCGTTCGACGCCCGGCGCCACGCCGGGGCCGCGCATCACCATCGGTACCATCACCTCGGTCTTGGTGAAGTTCCCGGTGTGGCCCCACATCCCGTGCTCGAAGAATTCCTCGCCGTGGTCGCCGGTGATCACCACG
>JALHTE010000147.1 GCA_022865595.1 Steroidobacteraceae bacterium
CTATGACGTGGACGTGATGAACCTGCAGCGCGCCACGCGACTCCTGCCGGCAGACGAGACCGGCCTCCTGACCGTGAGTCTCGAGAGCGGCGCGAGCCTCCGCAGCCGGGCTGTCGTGCTCGCAACCGGTGCCCGCTGGCGCGAGATGAATGTCCCGGGCGAGCGCGAATACCGCGGTCGAGGCGTCGCGTACTGTCCGCACTGCGACGGGCCGCTGTTCAAGGGCAAGCGTGTCGCGGTGATCGGCGGCGGCAATTCCGGGGTCGAGGCTGCCATAGACCTGGCCGGCCTGGTCTCGTCGGTAACCCTGGTCGAATACGACGGAAAGCTGCGCGCCGACGAAGTCCTGCAGCGGAAACTGCGCAGCCTGCCCAACGTCCGGGTGATCGTCTCCGCCGAGACGACCGAGGTGCACGGCGCCGACGGTCGCGTGAACGCGCTCACCTATCGCGATCGGGGCAGCAACGAACTCCACCGCATCGACCTCGAGGGCGTGTTCGTGCAGATCGGCCTGCTGCCCAACACGGACTGGCTCAAGGGCACGGTGGCCTTGAGTCCGCGAGGGGAAATCGAAGTGGACGCGCGCGGCCAGACCTCGGTACCCGGGGTGTTCGCAGCCGGCGACGCTACCACGGTGCCCTACAAGCAGATCGTCATCGCGATGGGCGAAGGTTCGAAGGCCGCACTCAGCGCATTCGACCACCTGATGCGCCTTCCCGCCGTCGAACAGGCCGCGGCCGCGGCGTAACGAGGCCCGCCTGAGCAGGGCCCAGGGCGCCCCCGGTACGCCCTGCGTACCGGGCAGATGGCGGCCTGTCCGTCACGCCAGCGAGTGCAAACCGAACATGTTTCCTTCTGTGTCCACCGCCAGCACGATGTAGCCGTACTCGCCGATCGAGATCTTGTCCCGATGCACCCGGCCGCCCGCGGCAACGACCCGTGACGCTTCGACTGAACAGTCATCGCAGCCGAAATAGACCAGCGTGCTGTTGCCCCCCGATTTCACGCCGGGCATGCGAACCAGCGCGCCGCCGATACCGGATCGGGTCCGGTCCCTGGGAAACCCCCACATCTCGATGTCGCCTGAATTCAGCTTCTCGCACTTGAGGTCGAGCACGGCCTCGTAGAAGCCCTTTGCCCGCGCCATGTCCTGCACGTAAATCTCGAACCACCGGACGGGATTGCCTGCCATGTAGGATCTCCTCCTGTCTTCATTCCTGCATTCGTGAGTCGGCGCCCGACGCTGGGCGGTGCGGTTTTCAGCGTAGCGCAATACGACTCCGGCTGCGACTCCAGGCCGCTCCGGATGGAGTATCGTCGGGAACTGAAATGGACGCGCGATACCGATACCCGCTGGCACTGCTGGTCACTTTCGTCGCGATCTTCATTGCGCTCGCCATCGCGCCCTGGTACCCGCAGGACTGGCTGCTCGAAAACGTCATCGTGTTCATTGCCGTGCCACTGTTCGCGCTCACCTGCCGCCGGCTGCGATTTTCCGACCTGGCGTACACCTGCCTCTTCCTCTTCCTCGTGCTGCACGAGATCGGTGCTCACTACACCTACAGCGAAGTACCGTGGCGCGACTGGCTCGCAGTCTTCGGGCACGAGGCCGGAGCGACACCGGGCCGCAACCACTACGACCGCCTGGTGCACTTCTGCTACGGGTTGCTGATGCTGCCGATCGCGTGGGAACTGTTCGCGGCGCGTGCGTCACCACAGGGCCTGTGGCGCTGGCTGATGCCGCTGCTGTTCGTGCTTTCACATTCCGTGATCTACGAACTGATCGAGTGGCTCGCCGCGGCACTGTTCGGCGGCGATCTGGGCATGGCCTACCTCGGAACGCAGGGGGATGCCTGGGACGCGCAGAAAGACATGGCGCTGGCTGCCGCCGGAGCCGCCGTC
>JALHTE010000148.1 GCA_022865595.1 Steroidobacteraceae bacterium
CGCGACGCCTGCGAGGATGTGATTCTCAATCGCCGGCCCGATTCGACCGACCGGCTTCTGGAGATCGCGCCGAAGTTCAAGGGGACCGGCGAGGTCGCCGAGACCCAGGACGCCGAATGGCGGAGCTGGCCGGTCGAGAAGCGGCTGGAGCACGCGCTGGTCAAGGGCATCGACGAGTTCATCGTGGAGGATACCGAGGCTGCGCGCGTCGAGGCCGAGCATCCGGTGCACGTGATCGAGGGGCCGCTGATGGACGGCATGAACGTCGTCGGCGATCTGTTCGGCGCGGGCAAGATGTTCCTGCCACAGGTGGTGAAGAGCGCCCGCGTGATGAAGCGCGCGGTCGCGCACCTGGTGCCCTATATCGAGAAGGAAAAGAGCGGCGCCAGGAAGACCAACGGCAAGGTCGTCATGGCCACCGTCAAGGGGGACGTGCACGACATCGGCAAGAACATCGTCGGCGTCGTGCTCCAGTGCAACAACTTCGAGGTGATCGACCTCGGCGTGATGGTGCCGGCAGAGCGGATCCTGGAGACCGCCCGGCGGGAAGGCGCGGACATGATCGGGCTCTCGGGACTGATCACGCCCTCGCTCGACGAGATGGTGCACGTGGCGCGAGAGATGAAGCGCCAGGGATTCAAGGTGCCACTGCTGATCGGCGGAGCGACTACCTCGCCGGCGCACACCGCGGTGCGGATCGATCCCGAGTACGAAGGGCCGGTTGCCTACGTCAAGGACGCCTCGCGCGCAGTTGGCGTGTGCCAGTCGCTGGCCACCCCCGACCAGCGTGAGGAGACCACGCGGCGCCTGAAGGCCGAGCACGCGGCCAAGCGTGAGCAGCATCGCGGGCGCAAGGTGAAGGCTCCGGCCTTTTCGCTGGTCGAGGCACGTGCAAACCGCTACCGCTGCGACTGGGCCGCGTACCGTCCCCCGGTGCCGAAGTTCGCGGGCGTGCGCAGCTTCGACAACGTCCCGCTCGAGGAACTGGTGCGCTACGTGGACTGGATGCCGTTCTTCAATGCCTGGGAATTCGCGGGGAAGTTCCCGGACGTGCTCACCGATCCGGTCGTGGGCGAGGCGGCGAGCAATCTCTACGCCGACGCGCGCCGGATGCTGAAGCAGTTGATCTCGGAACGCTGGGTCCGGGCGAGCGGCGTAATCGGTTTCTTTCCGGCCAACTCGGTGGACGAGGAAATCGAGGTTTACGCCGACGAGTCACGCGGCGAGGTCGCGTGGCGGCTGCATCACCTGCGGCAGCAGAAGCCGAAGCCTGCCGGACAGCCGCATTTCGCGCTCTCCGACTTCGTCGCGCCGCGCGACTCCGGCGTGGCGGACTGGATCGGTGCGTTCGCGGTGACCACCGGCATCGGTCTCGACGAGAAGGTGCGTGAGTTCGAGGCGCGCCACGACGATTACGGCGCGATCATGCTGAAGGCACTCGCCGACCGGCTCGCCGAGGCGCTGGCGGAACGCATGCACGAGCGGGCGCGGCGCGAATTCTGGGGCTACGCGCCCGAGGAGCGCTTCACGAACGATGACCTGGTGCGCGAAAAGTATCGCGGCATACGCCCCGCGCCCGGCTACCCCGCCTGCCCGGATCACACGGAGAAGGGCACCCTCTGGCAAATGCTGGACGTCGAGCGCAACGCGGGTATCCGCCTCACCGAAAGCTACGCGATGCACCCGGCCGCAGCCGTGAGCGGCTGGTATTTCTCGCACCCGGAAGCGATTTATTTCGCGGTCGGCAAGATCGACGCGGACCAGGTCGCAGACTACGCGCGCCGCAAGGGGATCACGCTGGCCGAGGCCACGCGCTGGCTCGCGCCATCGATCGGTTACGAGCCGGCGGCCGACGCGGCCTGAGTGCCGCGAACCGGCCGCCCGGCCCGGTGATCAGCCGCCGCTGACCTGGACGGCGCTGTCGAGCGGGACGTTCACGACGGTGCCCGCCGCAATCTTGACGTCGCCGCCTGTCTTCTTCGCGATCCCGAGGCCGGCCGCGCCGCCGATCAGGCCGCCGACCACAGCGCCGTTCTTGCTGCTCACCTGGTGACCGATGACGGCTCCAGCCGCTGTCGTGCCGACCACCTTGGCCGCGTCCTTGCCGGTTTCGCTCGCACCCTGCTGCCTGACGCGTGCGCTGATCGCGACCGGGCCGCTGACGGTTGAAAGGCTGTTGAACGTGACCGCCACCGACGGCATACCGCCAATCTGGTTGCTGCCGGACACGGCCTCGGTGACCGTGCCGGTGACCGTGGAACCCGCGGGTGCTGCCAGCCGTCCGTTCACGACGAGGTCAGAGGCGAGGCGGCCCTGAACGGCGTTCCCGACCGCGGTGTTCTTGGTGTTTACCGCTGAGACGAACTCGATCGAGAGCGGCGTGCCGGCCGGAATCACGATCGGCGGGGGCGGCGCGGGCGGCTGCTGGGGCTGCGCGGCTGCAACCTTGGCGGGTGGTGCGGCACTGGCAGCCTTGGCCTGCGCTGCAGACTTCTTGGCGGCCGCGGCTGATGCGGCAGCCGACTGCTGGGCCGATTCGGCGTTGCGCCGGGCGAGCTCGGCCTCGATTTCCTGCTGCTTGACGGCCGCCTCGCGATCCGCGAGTTCCTGCTCCTTAGCGGCAAGTGCTTCGGCCTGCTGCTGGGCGGCGTCGTTGGCCGCGTCCTGCTGGGCGGTAATTTCCGTCGACGGCGCAGCCGTTTCAACCGGCGCCGGGGCGGGGTTCTTCCCGCAGCCTGCGATCCCCAGGGCGGCGAGGACGGCGAGGCCGACGAGGGAAGTGTGGGTCTGCGGGCGTTTCAATTGCATGGACAAGGGGTTATCTCCAGAAAGTGCTGCCGGGGTGGGCTGCATGTGATTCGAACCGCGCAGGGCACGGAAGTTCCGCTGGTTCAACCGACTTCGTAGTCGTCGAGATCCACCGTCCGCAGCAGCCGGCGGTAGCGGATCGTGCTGTGCGGCCAGTTATTCGTGATGGTTCCATCGGCGAGCTTGTACCAGCTGCTCTTCGCGTCGGCCCAGACGGACTTCGCGAGATCCTGCGCCAGGCTGCCATTGTACTCCTCCATCACCTCTCGCTTGACGTCAATGCGCCGGAGGCCCCGGTTCCGAAGGATCTCGATCGCCTGGACGATGTAGCCGGCCTGCGCCTCGATCATCCCCAGGATGCTGTTATGCCCGAGATTGGTGTTCGGCCCGTAGAGCATGAAGAAATTCGGGAACCCGCTCACAGTCACGCCCAGGTATGCATGCGCGCCGCGCTGCCATTCCGCCGCAAGCGCATGACCGCCCGGCCCGGTAAGCTGGATCGGCGCCAGGAACTCCGTCGCCTTGAATCCGGTCGCGAAAACGATCACATCAGCCACGTGCAGTTCGCCGTCGCGCGTACGGATGCCGCTCGGCTCGATGCGCTCGATGGATTCCGTCTCCAGCCGTACGTTGCGGCGGCCAAGTGCCGGGTAATAGTCGTCGTTGAACAGCACCCGTCGCGCGCCAACGGGATAGTCGGGCACCAGCTTCGCGCGCAGCGCGGGGTCGTGGACCTGCCTGCGCAGGTGCGCCAGCGCCCGGTGCCGCGCGGCCCACTGTGCGATGCGCACCCGCTTCATCAGCGGTGTGAGCATCATTTCGCCGAAGAAGAACCACTGCCAGTCGTGCCGCAGCCGCGCTAGCCAGGGCCAGCGCTGCATCGCACGGTGCAGCCGTGGCGCGTAGAGCTTGTCGTTGCGCGGCAGCAGCCAGTTGGCCGACCGCTGGAAGATCGTGAGCTGCGTCGCGAGCGGTGCGATCTGCGGCACGAACTGCACGGCGCTGGCCGCATTGCCGATCACCGCGATGCGCTTCCCGGCCAGGTCCACGGAGTGATCCCAGCGCGCCGAGTGGAACTGCGGTCCGGCGAAGTCGCCGCGGCCCGGCAGATCTGGGATCGAGGGGCGATCGAGCTGACCCACTGCGGACACCAGGAAATCCGCCGCGATCGACGAGCCGTCGCCGAGCTCGATGCGCCAACGCATGGCGGCATCGTCGAACCGGGCCGACGCGACTTCTGCATTGAACCGGCAGTGGGGCAGCAGCCCGGCCTCGATTGCACACTGGACCGAGTATCCGAGCAGCTCCGGCTGCAGCGCGAAACGCCGGCTCCAGTCGGTCTTCTGCGCGAAGGAGAAGCTGTACAGGAACGACGGCGCGTCGCAGGACGCGCCCGGGTAGGTGTTCTCGCGCCAGGTGCCGCCCAGCGTGGGCGCCTTTTCCAGGACCAGGAAGTCGTCGATGCCGGCGCGCTTCAGCAGCATCCCCAGGCAGATGCCGGAGTGGCCCGCACCGATGATTGCTACTCGTGTCGACGCAGTCATGGGGACATCGCTCCTATTCCAGGCCCTGCACGTAGCTGGTGCCGCCGAGCGAGGCCATCTGCCGCTGGATCCAGGCCTGGCGTCGCCTCACGTAGTTTGACGGCGCGTCCACGCGGAAGCGGTTCGGCGCGGGCAGCACCGCGGCCAGCAGCGCCGCGTCGGCGCGCGTCAGGCGCGAGGCGTCCTTGTGGAAGAAGCGACGGCTTGCTGCCTGCACGCCGAAGCTGCCGCGGCCGAATTCGGCCAGGTTCAGGTACACCTCGAGGATGCGCTGTTTGCTCCACGCCAGTTCGATCAGCACGGTAATACCGGCCTCGAGACCCTTGCGGAACCAGCTCTGCCCGGGCCACAGGAACAGGTTCTTGGCCACCTGCTGCGAGATCGTGCTGGCGCCACGCACGTGCCTGCCTCGTTCGCGATCCTGCAGCGCCTTATCGATCTGCTTGAAGTCGAAGCCGTGGTGCAGCGGGAACTTCTGGTCTTCGGCGGCGACCACCGCCAGCGCTGCATTTGGCGAGATCTGGTCCCAGTCCCGCCACTGGTAGTCGAAGTCGTAACCCGGCCGGTCAGAAAAGAGCGCGGCGACCCGGCTCTGCACCATGAAGGACGTGAATGGAGGATCGATCCAGCGCAATGCCACCACGACGCCTGCAGTGACAGCGGCCCAGGCGGCGAGCGCGAGCCCGAGCCCGCGCAACAGCCGCACGAAGGGTTTGCGGCGCCTGGCCACTCGGAAATGCCGGCTCGGCGGACCCGCCGCTCAGCCTGCTGCCGCGACCCGCTTTGCGCTCGTCACCTCGACAGGCGTCACCGGCACGTCCTGGTGGCCGCCCTTGTTGCCGGTCTTCACGGCCGCGATCTTGTCCACCACGTCCATGCCCTCGGTCACGTGGCCGAACACGGCGTATCCGGCGCCGCCGCGGCCCGGGTCCAGGGACATGTTGTCCACCAGGTTGACGAAGAACTGGGCGGTGGCGCTGTGGGGGTCACTGGTGCGCGCCATGGAGAGCGTTCCGCGCCGGTTCTTGAGGCCGTTGTCCGCCTCGTTGCGGATCGGTGCCTGCGTGGCCTTCTGGCGCATGTCGGCGGTGAGCCCGCCGCCCTGGATCACGAATCCGGGGATCACGCGGTGGAACACCGTGCCATCAAAGTGCCCGGAGTCGACGTAGTCGAGGAAGTTCTTGCTTGAAACAGGGGCTTCCTTTTCGAAAAGCTCGATCGTGAAGCTGCCTAGCGTGGTCTCGAATCGAATCATGGCTGGAGTCCGTGCAGTATCTGGCGGGGCCGGAATATTGAATGGACGCGGCCCGGATGTCACGCCCGGCGGCGGACTTCGGAGCCTGCGTACTATGCCGGGCGTGCCAGCAGGTAAAGTGTCGACCGTGACGAGACAGCCTCTCCACATGCGCTCCGAATCCTGCGCCGTCGTCGACCCGCTCGAGGTCTTCGCGGCGGCCGGAACCGCGCCGCGTTTCTTCTGGGAGCAGCCCTCGGCGGGCCGCTATCGAGTCGGCGTCGGGACTGCCGCCCGGCTGACATCTGCGGGCGCCGGGCGGTTCCGCGAGGCCGGGACCGCGGCGCAGGAACTGTTCGATACGATCAGCTGGGAAGGCGACGGTGCGCGCGTCGCTCATCTGCTCGGCGGCTTTGCATTCGCGCCGTCGCAGACGCCGGGAGGGCTGTGGCAGGGCTTCCCCGACGGTGAGTTGCGGCTGCCCGAGGTCGCGTTCTGGAGCGACGGGAACCGATCCACGCGCGTCTCGCGCGCGGGCAGTGCCTGGATCAACCTGCGTCCGCGACCTGTCGCGCTCGGACACCCGGTGCGCGGCGTGGTCGAGATCGTCAACGGTGGTCGTGACGCCTACGTCGAGCAGGTGCAGCGGATCCTCGACGACATTCGCGCCGGACAGTTGCAGAAGGTCGTGCTCGCGCGGGCCGTGCACGTCACGGCCGGCTCCGACATCGACCCGATCGCGTGGCTGGTCGCGCTGCGCGAGCGATTCCCCACCTGCACGCTGTTTGCCGTCGGTGACGGGCCGACCGTATTCCTCGGCGCGAGCCCGGAACGACTGCTGAGTGCGCAGGGACAGTGGGTGGAGACTGCCGCGCTCGCTGGCACTGCACCACGTGGCGCGTCGCGGACGGCTGACCATGCGCTGGGCGAGGCGCTGCGCGACAGCAGCAAGAATGGCGCCGAGCACGCGGTCGTCGTGCAGTACCTTCGATCGGTGCTGGACGAGTGCTGCGACGACGTGCAGGTCGCCCGTGAGCCTGCCCTGCTCAGGACCCGCACGGTTCAGCACCTTTGTACCGAGATAAAGGCGCGTCGTCGCGAGCGGTCTCCCGCTGCGTTCCTGGAACTCGTCGGTCGCATGCATCCGTCGCCTGCCGTTGGCGGTGCCCCGCGCGAGGCGGCGCTGCGCTGGCTCGATCAGAACGAGGCTACCGAGCGCGGCTGGTTCGCGGGTCCGGTGGGATTCGTGCAGTCGGACGGTGATGGCGAGTTTGCGGTAGCCTTGCGCTCGGCCCTGGTGCGCGGGCGCAACGCCACAGCGTGGGCGGGCGCCGGAATCGTCGAGCGATCGCAGCCCATGGCCGAATTCACCGAGACCGAATTGAAGTTGCGGACCGTGCTGGGCCCGCTGCTGTGGGGGGCGCCCTGATGAGCGACAACGTCGGTGCGATCGACGTGGGCAGGTCGAACCTGGACTTTGCGCGGGCGCTGGTCGAGAGCCTGCACAAGTCTGGCGTCGCCGCCGCATTTCTCTGCCCGGGTTCGCGCTCCACGCCGCTTGCACTGGCGCTCGCGGAGCGGCCGGGACTGCTGCAGGGCGTTCAAGTGGACGAGCGTGGCGCGGCTTTCCAGGCGCTCGGGTACGCGAAGGCGGTCGGCAGGCCCGTCGTGCTCCTCTGCACCTCGGGTACGGCCGGCGCGAACTTCCTTCCCGCCGTGGCTGAAGCCTGCCATGCACGCGTTCCGCTGGTCGTCCTGACCGCCGATCGTCCGCCGGAACTGCGCGCCTGGGGCGCCCCTCAAACCATGGAGCAGCGGTTCCTGTATGCAGGATTCACGCGCTGGAGCGAGGAAGCACCCTGTCCGGGCGAGCGCCGCGGCGAGATTCCATATGCCAGCGCGCTGGGGCGACGCGCAGTCGCTGCGGCGTCCGGTGCTGTGCCGGGACCGGTCCACCTCAACCTGCCATTCCGCGAGCCGCTGCTGCCTGCCGTAGTCGATACGCAGGGGTTCGTGCAGCCGGACCCGAGGGCGGAGGTCCCGGGCCCGGGCGGCGATCGCGACGCGGGCGCGGGGCCCCAGCGCCACCCAGGCAGCGCCCCGGGTGGCGGGCCCGTGTGCGAACCGTCCTGGGAGCCAGGCCGCGAACTGGCTCACGAACTGGGTTGCCGACTCGGCCGCGCCACGCGGGGCGTGCTGGTCTTTGGTCCCGGTACCTGGGATCCGTCGCTGGCCGCTGCCGCCGATTCACTGGCCCGCGCACTCGGATGGCCGGTGCTGGCCGATCCCGCGTCCGGTCTGCGCGCGGGTGACGCGCTGGATGGCGGCCTGATCCACGCAGCGGACCTGCTGCTTCGAAGTGCGGTGGTCGCGAAGGCCTTGCGCCCCGACCTCGTCGTTCGATTCGGCGGGCCCTCGACCAGCAAGGCGGTCAACGAGTGGATTGCGCGTCACGAGTCCGCCGAGTTGTGGCTGGTCGACGAAGCCGGCGGGTTCCAGGATCCCCAGCATCGCGCGACACGTTCGATCCGGGCAAACGCGCGGCCATTCTGCACGCTCGCAGCGGCAGCGGCAGCGGCAACGTCGTCGGCCGTGGAGCCCGGTGTCGCGGATTCGAGCGCCGCGATGCCGGGCGCGCGGGCAGGCTCGTGGCTCGGCACGTGGGAGCACGCCGACCGGGTGGCGCGGGCCGCTTCCGATGCCGCCCTTGCGGCGGAGCAGCGCTTCCTCGTGCCCCATCTTGCGGACGAGCTCTGGAGACAGGTACCTGCCGGTGCCGCGCTGTATGTCGCCAACAGCATGGCGATCCGCGAGATCGACGCATTCGCCGGTCCACGCAGCGACGCGTTGCGTGTGATGGGGAACCGCGGTGTGAACGGCATCGACGGACTGGTGTCGTCGGCGCTCGGCGCTGCGTCGGCGCTCGGCGTGCCCACCGTGCTGTGGTGCGGAGACATTGCGCTGCTGCACGACGTCGCCGGCCTTCTTGCCGGCAGCATGCAGCAGGCTGACCTCACGATCGTCGTCGCCAACGACGATGGCGGCGGGATATTCGAATACCTGCCCGCGGCCCGGACGGTTCCACGGCCGTTGTTCGAACGCGTGTTCGCCACGCCGCACGGCCTCGACCTGTGCGGCCTCGCGCGGGGCCTCGGGTGGAATGCGGAGTGTGTCCAGTCCGTGCCCGCATTCCGTGCCGCGCTGTCGCGCGCGCTCAAGGGTGGACGGCACGTGATCGAGGTCAAGGTGGATCGCGCCGTCAACACCGCGTTCCACCTGTCGCTGCACGCGGCCGTTGGTGCTGCACTCGACCGGGAGATCACCGGGTGAGCGGGCGAGCGCTGCATTTCGAGCGCCGCGGGAAGGGTCCTGCGCTCATGATCCTGCACGGCTACACCGGCAGCTCAGGCAGCATGCGTGAGCTCTCGCAGGCGCTTGCGGGCGAATTCGAAACGATCGTGCCGGACCTGCCCGGTCACGGGCGCTCGGTTGGACGCGCCGAAGATGGACAGTACGCATTCGAGCATTGCCTGCGCGACCTCGTCGCGACGCTCGAGTCCGCCGGTCATGAACGCGCGCACTGGCTCGGCTATTCGATGGGTGCCCGGCTCGCGCTCGGCTGTGCCGTGCGCCATCCCGACAGCGTTGCATCGCTGGTGCTGATCGGTGCGCGCGCCGGCATCGCCGATGCGGCAGCCAGGCAGGCTCGAAGGCGCGAGGACGAGTTGCTGGCGCGGCGCATCGAGTCCGATGGTGTCGAGGCGTTCGTGGACCAATGGATGGCGATGCCGCTCATCGCATCGCAGCAGCGGCTGGGCGCGGCATTCGTGGACGAGCAGCGTCGCACGCGGCTGGCGAACGATGCCCATGAACTCGCAGCGAGCCTGCGTGGACTCGGACCAGCGGCACAGCCGGCACTGTTCGATGAGCTCGCCAGGGTCACGGTGCCGGTATTGCTGGTCGCGGGCGAGCTCGACCGCGCTTTCGTGGATGCCGGACGTGACCTGGCCGGACGCCTGCCGGCAGCCGAGACCCTGGAGGTCGCGGGCGCCGGCCACGCCGTGCACCTCGAGCAGCGCGACGCCTTCGTGCGCGTTGCCATGGATTTCCTGCGCCGGGCATCGAGCCCGGTGCAGATCACGCATTCGTATCCCGACCAGGAGACCGCGTAATGACCGACACGACCGGGGCGCTGGGGGGCATGCCGAACTGGCAGCCCGTGCGCGCCTACGAAGACATCCGTTTCGAGAGGGACGGCGGCCTCGCCAGGATCACGATCTGCCGCCCCGAGGTACGCAATGCATTCCGTCCGAAGACGCTGTTCGAACTGATCGACGCGTTTTCGCGAGCGCGCGAGGACGGCACGATCGGCGTGATCATCTTCACTGGCGAAGGTGACCTGGCCTTCTGTTCGGGTGGCGACCAGCGCATCCGCGGCAACGAGGGCTACATGGGCGACGACGGCGTGCCGCGACTGAACGTGCTCGACCTGCAGCGCCTGATCCGTTCGCTGCCGAAGGTAGTCATCGCGGCCGTGGCAGGCTATGCCATCGGCGGCGGGCACGTGCTGCACGTGGTGTGCGACCTGACCATCGCAGCGGAAAATGCGCGCTTCGGGCAGACCGGTCCGCGCGTCGGCTCGTTCGATGGCGGGTTCGGTTCCTCGTACCTTGCGCGCATCGTCGGGCAGAAGAAGGCCCGCGAGATCTGGTACCTCTGCGAGCAGTACGACGCGCAGGAGGCGCTCGCGATGGGCCTGGTCAACAAGGTCGTGCCGCTCGCGGACCTTGAGGCGACTGCGGTGGCCTGGGGGAGGCGCATCCTGCAGCACAGTCCGTTCGCGATCCGCTGCCTCAAGGCTGCATTCAACGCCGAGCTCGACGGGCAGGCCGGCATCCAGGAGCTGGCGGGCCATGCAACGCAGCTCTTCTACATGTCCGAGGAAGCGCAGGAAGGCCGCGATGCCTACAACGAGAAGCGGCCGCCCGACTTCTCGAGATTCCCATGGCGTCCATAAGCGCGCGTTCGGCCTGGTGGCTGGCGATCCGGCCGGCAACGCTCACCGCGTCTGCTGCGCCGGTCCTCGTCGGCGCCGGTGCGGCATGGGCTGATGGCGTGTTCGCCGCGGGTCCGGTGCTCGCGGCACTGGTAGGCGCGTCACTGCTGCAGGTCGGTGCGAATTTCGCAAACGATGTCTTCGATTTCGAGCGCGGCGCCGACAACGCGGACCGGCTCGGGCCGCAGCGCGCCACGCAGCAGGGCTGGATCACCGCCGCCCAGATGAAGCGTGCGATGTGGGCGGCTTTCGCAGGTGCGCTGGTGATCGGCGTTTACCTGACGTCCGTAGCCGGCTGGCCGGTGATGGCGCTGGGACTGCTGTCGATCGCCGCAGCGTACCTCTACACCGGCGGGCCGAAGCCCTACGGTTACCTCGGCCTCGGTGACCTGAGCGTGTTCCTGTTCTTCGGATTCGGAGCAGTCGCCGGAACCTACTTCGTCCAGGCGCAGGCGGTGTCGCAGCTGGTGCTCTGGGCATCGGTGCCGATCGGTGCGCTGGCCACTGCGATCCTGGTGGTCAACAACCTCCGCGATATCGAGACCGACGCGCGAGCGGGCAAGCACACTCTGGCGGTGCGGCTGGGCGAGCGCGCAACCCGCAACTACTACCTGCTGCTGCTGGCGGTCGCGTACCTGGTGTCGCCGCTGCTGTGGGCTCGCGGGCTCGCGGGCGCCTGGGTGATGCTGCCCTGGCTGTCGCTGCCGCTCGCGCTCAGTCTTGCGGGGCGCATGCGCCACGAACGGGGCCTGGCGCTGAACGGCTGCCTGGTGAAGACCGCGCGACTCGAGGTCGTTTTCGGCCTGCTGTTCGCGGTCGGCCTCGCGCTGTGAGACTGGCTGCGGCCCGGGCGCGCATGGCGCGACTCGAGTTCGCACGGCCCGTGTTCACGTCGCACGGCGAGTTCACTTCGCGCGGAAGCGTGATCCTTGCGCTGGAAGACCTGGAAGGCCGCTGCGGATACGGTGAGGCCGCCCCGTGGCCGGGCTTTGGAACAGAGAGCGAAGCCCAGGCGCTTGCGGCGCTCGAGGACGTGGCCGAATTGCTGGCCGGCGCCGATGTCGAGCCCGGCGAGTGTCCGGTCGTTGCGGCGAGCCGGCTCGGCAATGCGCCTGCAGCGCGCGCCGCTCTTGAGGGCG
Organism: Steroidobacteraceae bacterium; assembly: GCA_022865595.1. GTDB lineage: Bacteria > Pseudomonadota > Gammaproteobacteria > Steroidobacterales > Steroidobacteraceae > RPQJ01. The sequence goes on from JALHTE010000148.1 coordinate 11,782, forward strand.
CGCTATGGGATCTCGCCGCGCGGCGCGCCGGGCGCTCGCTCGCCGCGCACCTTGTCGAGTCGTGCGTTGCGCCCCTCGCCAGGCGTGACGGTGTGGCCGACCGAGCAGCGCTCGGCGAAGTGCCAGTGAGTGCCCTGCTCATCGAGAGATCGCCGGACGCATTGCGTCGCGAGGCGGCGAGCGTGCGAGCCGCCGGATACCGAGCCGCCAAGATGAAGCTCGGCGGCGGGAGCCTCGACGAGGACTGCGCGCGCGCGCGCGCCGCCCGCGAAGGGCTCGGAGAAGGCTTTCGCCTGCGGGGCGACGCGAATGGCGCGTGGACCGAGAGCGACGCACGACAGGCGTTGCAGTCGCTCGCCGAGTTCGGTTTTGAATACCTGGAACAACCCGTCGCGCCGGGCGACGAGATGGCGCTTGCCCGGTTGCGCCGGCTTGGCCTGGTTCGAATCGCGGCAGACGAGTCAGTTGCGACGGGGCGCGACGCACGGCGCCTGGTCGAGTCAGGCGCGGTGGACGTTCTGGTGCTGAAGCCGGCGATGCTCGGCGGTCCGGCGCGGGCACTCGAAATCGCGAATCTGGCCCGCCGATCCGGCTGCGACGTCGTGTTCTCCCACGCGTTCGAGAGCGCCGTCGGCGCGCGTCACGCCCTGCATTGTGCGGCGGCCTGGGCCGATCCTGTTGCCTGCCACGGGCTCTGCACGGCCGGCCTGTTCGTGAACGACATCGCGGAGCCGGTTGCCTGTCGCAAAGGCGTTGCAGTGGTTGCCAGTTCGCCTGGCCTGGGGATCACGCTGTGAACCTGGCGCTCGCACTCCGGTCGCGCATCGAGCAGAACCCGGCTGCGATCGCGATCGAGTCTCGCGAACAGTGCTGGACCTTCGCCGACCTGGCGGACCGCTCAGCACGGGGCGCGACACACCTGCTTGCTGCGGCACCGCCTGGCGACGGCCCGATCGCGATGCTGATGCCGGGGGATGCGCGATTCTTCGCATGGTTCTGCGCGGTGGCACTCGCGGGCCGCATAGTGCTGCCCCTCAATGCCCGACTCACGGCGGCAGAACTGGTGCAGCAACTCGACGATGCGCGGGTACAGTACCTGATCTGCGACGCTGACGATGCGCGCCTTGCGAAGATCCGTGCGCAGGTGCCGGGCCTGGTTGCGGTGGAAACCCCGGCGTTCGATGCGCTGCCGGTAACGGCGGCTCACCTGCCGGGCGAGGCCGCCACAAGCGAATCCACACTTGCAGTGCTTTTCACGTCTGGTACCTCCGGGCGCGCGAAGGGTGCATGTCTGAGCTGGGGAAACTTCGCGGCCAGTGCGGCCGGTTCACTCGAGCGCCTCGGGCCCGCGGTCGGCAAGCGCTGGTTGTCGTGCATGCCGCTGTTTCACGTCGGCGGGCTGTCGATACTCGTGCGCGGCATGTTGTACGGTGGCCCGGTCCGGGTGCTATCGAGGTTCGAGGTCACCGAGGTCAGCGACGCGCTGGATTCAGGGGACATCGCAGGCGTCTCGCTGGTTCCGACGATGCTCTCGCGCCTGCTCGAGCATCGGGCCGGCCGACCGGCGTCCGCCGGCCTCGAAGTGCTGCTGCTCGGTGGCGCGGCTGCACCGCCCGAATTGCTCGCGCGCGCAGCAGTCCTCGGCTATCCGGTGTTCAGCACCTACGGGCTCACGGAGGCCACCTCCCAGGTTGCGACTGCGCGGTCGCGTGCTGTGGCCACGGCTGAGTCTCCACCGATGTTTCCGTTACAGGGCACCGACGTGCGTGTTGTCACGGGTGGTCGCGGTGCAGCGGTCGGGGAGCCCGGCGAAATACTGGTGCGTGGTCCGACAGTGATGGCCGGGTATCTGGGAAACGAGGAGGCCACTGCGCGCGTGAGCCGTGACGGCTGGCTACACACCGGCGATGTCGGGTTGCTGGACGCGGAGGGTGGGCTTCACGTCCTGGACCGACGCGACGACCTGATCGTGTCCGGCGGCGAGAACGTGTATCCCGCGGAGGTCGAGGCGGTGCTGCTCGAACACCCGTCGGTTGCAGAAGCCGGCGTGGCCAGCCTGCCGGATGCAGATCTCGGTGCGCGAGTCGTCGCGTGGATCGTGCTGCGTGATGGAGTCGCGGCCGACGCGGCGGCACTCTCGGCCTACTGCAGCGATCGCCTTGCCGGCTACAAGCGGCCGCGCGAATTCCGGTTCGTCGGCAGCCTGCCGAGGACGGCTTCCGGAAAACTGCAGCGGCGGCGGCTTGCTTCGCTTACCCGGAACTCCTGAGGAACTGCTGCGCCAGCCGCGACCTGTGCCACGACCGCGGGTAACCCGGCGGTTATCACCGCGCCGGAGGTGAATTCATCACGCCTTCGGTGCAGCGTTCGCGACCCGCAAGGTCGCGGTGCGTGTGCACGCCGTCGAACCCGGCATGCGTCAGCAGCGCACGCACGGGTTCGCCCTGCGTGTCACCATGCTCGAGGACCAGCCATCCGCCGGGTCTCAGGTGCCGCAGTGCGCCCTCGACGATTGCCGCGAGCGCCTCCAGCCCGGTCGGGCCGGCGTACAGGGCCGCATGCGGCTCGAAGCGCCGGACCTCACGTTCGACGCGCGGGTCGTCGTTCGAGATGTAGGGCGGATTGCTCGCGATGAGGTCGAAGTCGCGTCCCTCCACGGGTTCGTACCATGAGCCTGCCAGGAACTCGACTCGATCGAGGTGCAGTCGCCTCGCGTTCTGCCGCGCGATTCCGATCGCCACCTGCGACAGGTCGGTCGCGGTCATTCGGCAGGCCGGTCGTTCGCTTGCGATCGCGAGCGCAATTGCGCCGCTGCCGGTCGCAAGGTCCAGCGCTTCAAGATCCGTGCCCGGCGGCAGGTGAGCCAGCGCGCGTTCGACCAGCAGCTCGGTTTCAGGCCGCGGAATCAGCACGCCAGGCGCCACGGCGAGTGGCAGCGACCAGAACTCCTTCTCGCCAAGGATGTAGGCGACAGGCTCTCCGAGCGCGCGGCGTGTGACGTACGCCTCGAAGCGGTCGGTGGCCTCGCAATCGAGCACCTGGCTGTCGGCATGCGCGGCGAGGTACGAGCGGGGCCTGGCGAGCGCAGCGGCGAGCAGGATCTCCGCCTCGACTCGCGGGTTGTCCGCGACGCGCGCGAGTCGCGCGGCGCCCTCGTCAACCAGTGCGCGGATTTCGGTCGCCATGCGCCTGGGCCGCGGGGCTCACTGCAGGCTCGCGAGCTGCTCGGCCTGCCACTCCTGCTGCAGCGGCCCGATCACCTCGTCGAGCGCGCCTTCCATCACCGCCGGAAGCTGGTAGATGGTCAGGTTGATGCGATGGTCGGTGACCCGGGCCTGCGGGTAGTGGTAGGTGCGGATGCGCTCCGAGCGGTCACCGCTGCCCACCTGCAGCTTTCGCTCCCGTGCCTGCTGCGCGGCCTGCTTCTGCTGTTCTGCCTCCAGCAGGCGGGCGCGCAGCAGCGAAAGCGCGCGCGAGCGGTTCTTGTGCTGCGAACGCTCGTCCTGGCATTCGACGACGATTCCGGTCGGCAGGTGGGTGATACGGATCGCCGAGTCGGTCTTGTTGACGTGCTGCCCGCCGGCGCCCGAGGCGCGGTAGGTGTCGACGCGCAGCTCCGCGGGATTGAGCGCGACCTCGTCGACTTCCTCGAGCTCAGGCAGGATGGCCACCGTGCAGGCCGAGGTGTGGATGCGTCCCTGCGCCTCGGTGGCGGGCACCCGCTGAACACGGTGCGTGCCCGACTCGAATTTGAGCCTCGAGTACACGCCCTTGCCGACCACGCGGCTGATCACTTCGCGGTAGCCGCCATGCTCGCCGGGGCTTTCGCTCAGGATCTCGACACGCCAGCCCTGTCGCTCGGCGTAGCGTGCGTACATGCGGAACAGGTCGCCGGCAAAGATCGCGGCCTCGTCGCCGCCCGTTCCGGCGCGGATCTCCAGGAATGTGTTGCTGTCGTCGCGGGGGTCCTTCGGCAGCAGCAGCTTCGCGAGTTCCGCCGACTCGGACTCGAGCCGCGCGTCGAGCTCCTCGAGTTCCTGCTCGGCGAGCTCGCGCATCTCGGCGTCCGTGCCGGCGACCATTTCGGCCGTCGTGCGCCGCTCGGCCTCGAGGCGCGAGAATTCCCGGAACCGGGTCGCAACCGGCTCGAGCCGCGAGTATTCGACCGACAGGTCACGGAATCGACCGGGCTTGCCGGCGGCATCCGGTTCGGCGAGCAGGGCGCCCACTTCCTCGAAGCGCTCCACCGTCGTCTCCAGCATCCGGCGGATGGAATCTTTCATCAGTCGCGATCGAGGTGGTAGATCTGGGCGATCGTCTCGATGATCGTCCCGTCGCCGGTCTCGGCGGCGTCGCGCAGCCTCTGGCTGGGCGCGTGGATCAGTCGGTTTGTCAGGGTCGTCGAAAGAAATTCCAGTACTTCGTCCGCGCTGCGCCCTGCCGCGACCATGTGCCGCGCCTGGTCGAGCGTGTGGCGTCGCGCCTGCTCGGCCTGCTCGCGCAGCCGGCGGATCGTAGGCGCCGCCTGCCGGCTGCGGATCTGCATCTCGAAGCGATCGACCGCGGACACGATCATCTCGCCGGCCGCCCGCGCGGCCTGCCGGCGTCCCTCCATGTTCTCGTTCACGACCGTCTGCAGGTCGTCGATGGTGAACAGGTAGATGTCCTCGAGCTCGGCCACTTCCGGCTCGATGTCGCGGGGAACCGCGATGTCCACCATGAATATTGGCCGCCGCTTGCGTACGCGCAGCGCATCCTTGGCCATGGTACGGGTGATGATCGGGTTCGGGCTCGCCGTTGATGCGACGACGATATCCGCCTCGCTCAGGTGCGACGGGATCTCGTCGAGGCCGATGGCGAAACCCTGGAATTCGGACGCGAGTTCGCGTGCGCGGTCGACGCTGCGATTGGCGACGATCATGCGGCGCAGGCCATCGGCATGGAGGTGGCGTGCCGCGAGTGCGATCGTATCGCCGGCGCCGACCAGCAGCGCGGTCCTGTTCTCGAAGCTCGAGAACACGGTCCTGGCCATGCGCACGGCGGCGTAGGCCACCGACACGGCATTTGCGCCGATCTCGGTCTCGGTCCGGACGCGCTTGGCAACGGAGAAAGTCGCCTGGAAGAGTCGATTCAGCATCGGGCCGGTCGTGCCGGCCTCCTGCGCCATGCGATATGCGTCTTTCAGCTGCCCGAGGATCTGTGGCTCCCCGAGCACCAGCGAGTCGAGCCCGGAGGCAACCGAGAAGGCATGGGCAACCGCCCGCATGTCATCGTGGCGGTACAGGCAGTGGTGGAGGCTCACCCCGAGCTGGTGGTAGCGCTGAAGCCAGTCGGCCAGGCTCGCTTCGTCGGACTCGGTCGCACAGTAGATCTCGGTCCGGTTGCAGGTAGAGACGATCAGCGACTCCTGGATGGACGGCAGGGTCGCCAGCTCGCGCAGCGCCTCCGGCAGCCGCGCCGGGTCGAATACCACGCGCTCGCGCAACTCAATGGGCGCGGTGCGGTGATTAATGCCGACGACGACTAGGGGCATCCGGTATCCGGTCAGCGAAATCGCGAAATTCTGGGTGATGCCCAGTGGCAACACAAGCTCGACGGCTCTTCCGCTATAGTGGGCAGACCATGCGGAAACCCCTGATTCTCGCCCGGCACCCGCTGGTGTCGGTGCTACTCCTGTTGTCAGTCTCCCTCGGTCCCTGGTCCGGGGCGCTGGCCGCAGCGTCCGATTCCCGGCCCGATCCCGCGGCCCTGCTGGCCGAAGGCGAAGCAGCGCTCGAGCTCGGGGACCTGCCGGCCGCCGCGCGGGCCTATCGGCTCGCGGCCGAGGCTTCCGACGACGAGGCGGTCGCGGAGCAGGCGAGCCGGGTCGCCTTCGACAATTACCAGTTGACCGACGCGCTGCTGTCGGCGGAGCGGTGGCTGCAGATCAACCCGTCGAGCGAGCAGGCGGAACGGTACGCCGGTGTGGCGGCCCTGGCCCTGCATCGGCTGGACGCCGCTGAGTCGCATTTCAGCACGCTGGTCGAGACGGCCTACGTGAGTCCGGCCGCCGGCTTCCTGGCGCTGCTGCCTGTAATCATGGACGAGGCGACCGCGCCCGACGTGACCGAGCTCTTCCGGCGGCTCTCGACCCTGCATCCGAAGGTGGCAGAGGGATACAACGCTCTCGGCAATTCCGCGCTGCGCTCGGAAAACTATGCGCTGGCGATGTCGAGTGCCGAGGAGGCGGTGCGGTTGGCGCCGTACTGGGTGCCGGCGAAGATGCTGCTGGCACGCACCATGATCGCGTCCGGGCGGGAGGCAGATGGGCTTGCGATGGAGCGCGACCTGGCGCTTGC
>JALHTE010000149.1 GCA_022865595.1 Steroidobacteraceae bacterium
CTGGATTTACGAAGTACATCGCTGCCTGCTCGTCCGCAACCGACTCCGGCATGACGACGGCACGCTTCGCATCGACGACCGTGCACTGCTGCCAGGTCCCGTTCGGCGGGCCGCTCGCCACCGCGACGCGCCGGCCGCGCAGCCGTCTCGCGAGCAACCCGGCTCCGCAGGCATCGACGATGCCTACGCCCTCGCCGCCGAGCGCGTATGGCGGCTTCGGACACGGATTGGAGAGACCCGGATCGAAATACAAGGGCAGGCCGGCTGCGTGCCGACCCTGGTTCCAGACGATCCGCTCCAGTGCCTGCGAGTAAGTACCGCGCAGGAAATTCAGGTCCGATGGATTCACCGGGCTCATGATCATGCGTACACGAACCTGCCCGGGACCGGGCTCCGGCACCGGGACGTCCTCGATGCGGATATCACCGGGATTCTGCGTGTACCTGGAAATGCGCGCGGACTTCATCGTGCTCATCGGTACTCCCGGACCAGATTGCGAGTGTGCCTCGGCGGCGGCCTTGCCGGCCTCGCGAGCCTTGCCGGCCTTGCATCGACTCGCCCCGGCGCCTGCTCAGACGCGCGTCGTCCAGCCGTGCGTGTCCGGTGCCTCGCCGTTCTGGATCGCGACCAGCGCGGCGCGCAGCTTCGAAGTCACCGGACCGACCTCGCCGTTGCCGACCTTGTGCTCCTGCCCACCGTGCACCAGCGTGCCTACGCCCGCGAGCACGGCCGCCGTGCCGGAGAGCGCCGCCTCGCCGGTCTTCACCCATTCCAGCATCTCGGCGACGTCGAAAAGGCGCTCCTCGACCTTGAACCCCATTTCCCGCGCCATCGCGAGCAGCGAGTCGCGTGTGACGCCGTGCAGGAAAGTAGAGTCGAGACTGCGTGTGAGGATGTGCCCTTCGCGGATCAGCAGGAAATTCGCGGCCCCGGTCTCCTGCACCGAACCGTCCGGGCAGAACAGCACCTGGTCGACCTTGTACTTCTCGCGCGCGGCGAGCGTCGGACCCATGGCCGCAGCATAGTTGCCGCCGGTCTTCACCATGCCGAGGTGGTCTGCAGTTCGATGCTTCTTGTCCTCGACATAGATGCGCAGCGGTTTCACGCCGCCCGAGAAATAATCCCACACAGGGCTCGCCAGCACGATCAGCGTCGCCTGGTCCGGCGGTGCCGAGGCTGCGCCGATGTTCGGCGTCGTGCCGTATAGCAGCGGTCGCATGTACAGCGCTCCCGGCGGCTCGGGAACCTGGGCACGCACACGGTCGATCACGGTGAGGATCATGTCTGCGAGCTGGCTGGCGTCCGGCACGGGCAGAGCCAGCAGTCGTGCGCTCTGCCGCAGGCGTTCGATGTGCTTGTCCATGCGGAACACACGCACGCTTCCGTCCGCCCAGTGATATGCCTTGAAACCCTCGAAGCAGGTGCTCGCGTAGTGCAGCACGTGCGCAGCGGGGTGCATTTCGATAGGACCAGTGGGCCGCATTTCGTGCGCGCTCCACTTGCCTCCGCGAAAGGTCGCGATCGCCATCTCGTCGGCCAGTACCGTGCCGAAGGCCGGGCGTGCCTGGGGGTTCGTGCTCATGCGTGTGGGGTCCTGAAGTTGTCGATCGGATTCGAGGGCATGCATTTCTCTAGGCGGGAATGAAGATGGTAGCGGGGTGCTCGAGCAGGTCCTTCAGCGCCTGGATCACTGCGGCGGCGTCGTAGCCGTCCACGTAACGGTGATCGAACGACGACGACAGGTTCATCATCCGGCGGACGGTGATCACGCCGTTCGCGACCATCGGCCTGTCAATCGCCTTGTTCACGCCGATGATGGCCATCTCGGGCGCGTTGATGATCGGCGTCGAGACGATGCCGCCGAGCCTGCCCAGGCTCGTGATCGTGATCGTCGATCCGGAAAGTTCTTCGCGTGACGCCTTTCCGGCGCGCGCGGCTTCCGACACCCGGCGAATCTCGCCGGCGAGATCCCACAGCGTCAGCGCCTCGGCATGGCGCACGACCGGCACCTTGAGGCCATCGGGAGTCTGCGTGGCGACTCCGAGGTGCACGCCATGGTGGCGGGTCAGCACGTTCCGCTCGGCATCGTAGTGCGCATTGCACTGTGGATAGTCGACCAGCACGCGCGTGAGCGCCGCGCCGATGAATGGCAGGAAGGTGAGCGTCGGCGCCCCGGCAGGCAGCCGGCCGTTCAGGTGCTGCCGCAACGACTCGAGCTCGGTGACGTCCACTTCCTCGACATAGGCGAAGTGCGGGATGTTGCGCTTCGCGTCGGTCATGCGTGTCGCAATGACGCGACGCACGCCGATGACCTTGACCTCCTCGGTACCGGTACGCCTCGCCGGGCCTGCAGCCCGTGCTGGCGCGGCAGCCGCCTTCGGCGAGGTGGCGCCGCCGAGTGCCGACTCGAAATCCTGCCGCGTGATGCGCCCACTCGGGCCGGAGCCTTCGACCGTTGCAAGGTCGATACCAGCCTCGCGCGCCCGCCGGCGCGTTGCTGGCGAGGCCATCACGCGCCCTTGTCGCTTCGCCCCGCCTTGCGAGGTCCGCGCACTGCCCGACGACGCTGGCGTGCCCACGGCAGCCGGCGCGCTGTCTCCCTGTTCAGCCGCAGCAACGCTTGCTCCCGCATCGCCCGGTGCGGGTGCCGCTGCGGCCGACGCGGGTTCTGTAAGTTCGTCGTCGGTGGCGTCGATGTCGAACACGATCAGCTCTGCGCCCACGGGCACCATGTCGCCCGGCGCGCCCGTCAGTGACACGATGCGCCCGCTCACCGGCGAGGGCACCTCCACCGCGGCCTTTTCGGTCATCACCTCGGCGATGACCTGGTCTTCTTCAACGACGTCGCCGACCTTGGCGTGCCAGGCCACGACCTCCGCCTCGACCGTTCCTTCGCCGAGGTCGGGCATCTTGAACACGTAGCGGGTCATGGCGACTCCATCACGGCCTTGAGCCCGGTTGCGACGCGGGCCGGGCCCGGAAAGTATTCCCACTCGAAGGCGTGAGGATACGGCGTGTCCCAGCC
>JALHTE010000150.1 GCA_022865595.1 Steroidobacteraceae bacterium
CGATCGCACCGGCGTCGCTCGAGATCACCGTCTGCGGGGCGGCATGCTGGAGTTGCAGCTTGCGCGCCATCTGGCGCTAGCGCTCGCGTTCCTGCTCCTCGATCTCCGCCTCGCTGCGAACCTGCAGTCGCGACAGCAGCGAGATCGCATCGTGCTTGATACGGTCGAGCAGCGCGCCGAACAGCTCGAACGCCTCGCGCTTATACTCCTGCTTCGGGTTCTTCTGCGCATAGGCGCGCAGGTGGATGCCCTGGCGCAGGTAGTCCATTGCCGCGAGGTGCTCGCGCCAGTGCTTGTCGATCTCCTGCAGCATCACGGCCTTCTCGAGGTGCACCATCACGGGCGTGCCCACCTGCTCGACCTTCTGCTGATACGAGGCCTCGACCGCCTGGACGATGCGCTCGCGCAGTCCTGCCTCGGCGATCTCGTGGTCAGTCTCGAGCCAGGCCTTCGGCTGCACCTCGACCTGGAACTCGCGGGCGATCGCCTCGGCAAGCCCGTCGAGGTTCCAGGTGCCCTCGACGCTCTCGCGCGTGACGTACTGGTCGATGATGCCGTTGACGACCTCTTCGCGAATGCCCGTGATCGCATCGGAGATGCTCTCCGCCGCCATCATCTCGGTGCGCTGCTGGTAGATCACCCTGCGCTGGTCGTTCGCGACGTCGTCGTACTCGAGCAGGTTCTTGCGCAGGTCGAAGTTGTAGGCCTCGACCTTGCGCTGGGCGCGCTCGATCTGGCGCGAGAGCATGCGGCTCTCGATCACCTCGCCTTCCTTCATGCCCGCGGTCGTCAGCCAGCGCTTGGTGCGATCGGGATCGCCGAAGATGCGCATCAGGTTGTCTTCGAGCGACAGGTAGAACCGGCTCGAGCCCGGGTCGCCCTGGCGGCCCGAGCGGCCGCGCAACTGGTTATCGATGCGGCGCGATTCGTGACGCTCTGTGCCCACGATGTGCAGGCCGCCGGCCGCAACCACTTCCTCGTGGCGCTTCTGCCATTCCGCGCGCACGTGCTCGACCGTCGCCTCGACGGGATTCTCGAGCTGCGCGAGCTCGACCTTGAGGTTGCCGCCGAGCACGATGTCGGTGCCGCGGCCTGCCATGTTGGTCGCGATGGTCACCACGCCGGGGCGGCCGGCCTGGGCGACGATCTGCGCCTCGCGCTCGTGCTGCTTGGCGTTCAGCACCTCGTGCGCGATGCCCTGCCTGGTCAGCTCGCCGGACAGCAGCTCCGACGTCTCGACCGAGGTCGTGCCGACCAGCGCAGGCTGGCGGCGCTTCGAGCACTCGCGGATGTCCTCGACGATCGCGTCGAACTTGTCCTTCTGCGTCAGGTAGACGAGGTCCGGCGCGTCGTCGCGGACCATCGGCCGGTGGGTGGGGATCACGGCGACTTCGAGCCCGTAGATCTCCTGGAACTCGAACGCCTCGGTATCCGCGGTGCCGGTCATGCCGGCGAGCTTGGCGTACATGCGGAAGTAGTTCTGGAACGTGATCGAGGCGACCGTCTGGTTTTCCTCGCGCACGTTCACGCGTTCCTTGGCCTCGATCGCCTGGTGCAGGCCGTCCGACCAGCGCCGCCCGGGCATCGTGCGCCCGGTGAACTCGTCTACGATGATCACCTCGCCATTCCTGACGATGTACTCGACGTCGCGGCGGTAGAGCGCGTGCGACCTGAGCGCCGCGTTCAGGTGGTGCATCAGACGGATGTTGGACGGGTCGTAGAGGCTCTGGCCTTCCTGCAGCAGGCCGGCCTTCAGGAACAACTGCTCGACGTGCTCATGGCCGTCGTCCGAAAGGTGGACCTGCTTGCCCTTCTCGTCCGCCCAGTAGTCGCCCTCGCCCTCCTCGGACTCCTGCGCCTTCAGGCGCGGAACGAGTTCGTTGATGCGGGTGTAGAGCTCCGTGCTTTCCTCTGCCGGGCCGGAGATGATCAGCGGCGTGCGCGCTTCGTCGATCAGGATCGAGTCGACCTCGTCCACGATCGCGAACGCGAGCGACCGCTGCATGCGGTCCTCGAGCCGGAACGCCAGGTTGTCGCGCAGGTAGTCGAAGCCAAGCTCGTTGTTCGTGCTGTAGGTGATGTCGGACGCGTAGGCCTCGCGCTTTTCATCGGCAGACTGGCCGGCCTTGACCACGCCCACGGTAAGCCCGAGGAAGCGGTAGATGGGGCCCATCCACTCGGCGTCGCGGCTCGCGAGGTATTCGTTGACCGTGACGATGTGGGTGCCGGTGCCCGGCAGGGCGTTCAGGTAGGCGGCGAGCGTCGCGACCAGGGTCTTGCCCTCGCCGGTACGCATCTCGGCGATCTTGCCGGCGTGCAGCACCATGCCGCCGATCAGCTGCACGTCGAAGTGCCGCAGGCCCAGCGTGCGCTGTGACGCCTCGCGAACCACCGCGAAGGCCTCAGGGATCAGGTCATCGAGCGCCTTGCCCGCGGCCAGCTGCTCGCGGAACTGGCGGGTCTTGTCGGCAAGCTCGGCGTCGGAGAGCGCCTGAATCGAGGGCTCCAGGGCGTTTGTCTTGCGGACGATGCCGTTGTACTGGCTGATGAGCCGCTGGTTGCGGCTACCAAAGATTCGGGCGAGCCAATTGGCCACAGGGGCTCCAGGAAGAAAACTGCGGGGAAAGCCGGGAATTTTACATCAATGCAGCCGGTATTTACCGGATAGTGAGGGCAAAACCGGCGGCCACAAGCGGCCTGCCGCCCTCAGGGCGCCGACTCGCCGCGGGAATCAGTTCCCCAGGTACGGCGTCGGGTTGACCGCTCGGCCGTTGCGCTCGACCTCGAAATGCACGTGCGTGCCGGTCGAACGCCCTGTGCTGCCGATGATCGCGATCGCCTGGCCCTTGTCGACGGTGTCGTCCTGGTGGACCAGGTTACGGGCGTTGTGGCCGTACAGCGTGACATAACCGGTCGGGTGCGTGATTTCCACCACGTTTCCGTAACCGGTCCTGAACCCTGCGAACGACACGACGCCGGGACCGGTGGCGATTACGTGGCTGCCCGGTTCCGCCGCCACGTCGACACCGCTGTGAAACGCGGTGTGCCCATTGATCGGATCGGACCGGAAACCGAAATGCGACGATATCCAGCCGCCGATCACCGGAAGGCCGCCGGGCAGGATGCGTTCGCCAAGCTGGCGCGTGGACATCAGGCTCTCGAGCACTGTCAGCTGGCGCTCGCGGTCGGCGAGCTGGCTCTCGAGCGCGTCGAGCACCATCGCGAGCTCCGGCACCTGCGCCGAACCCGACGGCAGCTCGCCGCCCTCGGGACCACCGGCCGGCGGCGGCTTGTCGAAGTTGAACTCGCCGCGGTCGAGATTGGCCAGGTCGGTGATACGGCGACCGAGCGCGTCGAGCCGGATCAGGTGCGCATTCATCATGCCGACGCGCGAGGCAAGCGCATCGACGTTGCCCTGCAGCCGGCCACGCGCTGCCTCGATGTCCATGCGCTGCTGCCCAAGCGTGCGTGCGAGCTGCTCGCTCTCCATCGGCCCGCCGACGAACAAGCCAATGGAGACACCAGCCCCGAGCAGCAGCGAAACGGCCAGCAGCGCAATACCGGCGACCAGTGCCAGTACTCTTGGACGCGACAGGTCAAGCTGCCGCACTTTTCCGGTGCGGCTCGAGACGACTTTGAATTTCATCGCGGCAAGGAACCCCGTGGCTGCCGATGTCAGAGCAGTCGGCGCCCGTGCTGACGGGCAACGCTGCTCGGCGATTCGAACCAGATACCCGACAGAGCGTGAAAGTACCAACCCGCCGCCGACGTCTTTGTTGTTGGCGACCGGAAGGTAGACCCACCCAGCCGAGAGGCCGCACACTATGAAGGAATCGTCTTCGGCTGGCAATCAATAGTTAGCTTTTTGTATACAGTGCATCCCGCATGGCGAATACGCTGAAACCCTTGTTTGGGGGCTCGAACCTCGGGCTCGAGCAGCTCGCGAAGCGCGCGGCCGCAGCCGATTCGCTGACGACCATGGTGCAGCGTGAACTGCCCGGAGGACTCGGGGCCCACGTGGTCTCGGCCGTCCGGCGCGACGACGACCTGGTCATCATCGTCGATTCGGCTGCCTGGGCGGCTCGCGTACGCTACGCCGGACCACGCATGAAGGAGCAACTCGCCTCGCTCGGCGAGCCGGTGGCCGGGAAGGTCAGGGTGCGCGTGAGGGGACGCGAGAAGAAGACAGCGTAGTGGCGGTCAGGCCGGCGCCGCCGCGGCCGCCACGTACGAAATCGGCGCATCCTGCAGCGTTTCGAACGTCACGTCTTCCCAGGCGGCGCTGTCCGCAATCAGCGTGCGCAACAGCAGGTTGTTCAGTCCGTGGCCCGACTTGTAGCCACTGAACTCGCCGATCAGGCTGTGGCCGAGCAGGTACAGGTCGCCGATCGCGTCGAGCACCTTGTGCTTCACGAACTCGTCCTCGTAGCGCAGGCCGTCCTCGTTCAGGATCCGGTAGTCGTCGAGGACGATGGCGTTGTCGAGGTTGCCGCCCAGCGCCAGGTTGTGGGAGCGCATGTACTCAAGGTCGCGCATGAACCCGAAAGTCCGTGCGCGGCTCACCTCGCGCAGGAACGTCGTGGTCGAAAAATCCATCGACGCGACCTGCGAGCGGCGCTTGAACACCGGGTGGACGAACTCGATTTCGAAGTTAACCTTGAAACCGTCATAAGGATCGAAGCGAGCCCATTTCTCGCCGTCCTCGACCTTGACGCTCTTCAGTATGCGCACGAACTTCTTCGGCGCATTCTGTTCCTCGATACCCGCAGACTGCAGCAGGAACACGAACGGACCAGCGCTGCCATCCATGATCGGCACTTCGCCGGCGGAAAGCTCGATGATCGCGTTGTCGATGCCGAGGCCGGCCAGGGCAGAGAGCAGGTGCTCGATGGTCGAGACCTTGACGCCGTCCTTCACGATCGTCGTGCCCAGTGTCGTTTCGCCGACGCTTTCGGCGCGTGCGGGAATGTCCACCGGCACGTCGAGGTCGGTGCGACGGAACCAGATGCCGTGGTTGGCCGGGGCCGGCCGCAGCACCATCAGCACCTTCTTGCCCGTGTGCAGGCCGACGCCGGTCGCACGGATCGAGTTCTTGAGCGTTCTCTGTTTCAGCATGCCGGGGTCGTAGCCGCGCCTGGTGCGCGTCCCCTTGAATTGTTAGCGGGAAAGAATATCACAGGACCGATGGAGCAACTTAACATATTGATTAACAATGACATTACCGTCGCTCCTCGCGCCCACCCGAAGGACCGCTGGCGGCACGACTACCGCCCGCCAGACCGACCTGCCGCCCCGCCGATTTCGCGGCGGGGTCGCGCAGCCTTGCTCAGTCCGCCTGGCGCCGCAGGAACGCCGGGATATCCAGGTACGTCTCGCCGCTCGCGTCCGCACGAAGATCGTCGCCGACCGCACGCTGGCGCCGCCTCAGGTTGGCGGGCGTCTCGTAGTCGGAGTAGCTTTCTGCCGGGCGACGATTCGCGCGACCGCCCGCAACCACCTCGACCTTCGGCTGTTCGCGCGCCGGAAGCCCACGGACCGCCGCCGGCCGGCCGATGCCGGTCGCGACCACGGTGACGCGGATCTCGTCGGTCATTTCCGGGTCGATGACGTAGCCGACGACCACGGTCGCATCCTCCGAAGCGTACTGCTTGATCGCGTCGCCGACGACGTGGAACTCGCTGGTGCGCAGGTCCATGCCGGCCGTCACGTTGATCAGCAGGCCATGCGCGCCCGACAGGTTCACGTCCTCGAGCAACGGGCTGGAGATCGCGGCCTCGGCTGCCTCGCGCGCCCGGTTCTCACCGGTCGCCCGGCCCGAACCCATCATCGCCATGCCGGTCTCGGCCATCACCGTCTTCACGTCGGCGAAGTCGACGTTGATCAGGCCCGGCCGGGTGATCAGCTCGGCGATGCCCTGCACCGCACCCTGCAGCACTTCGTTGGCGGACTTGAACGCGTCGAGCAGGGTCGTGTCGCCACCGAGCACGGTCAGCAGCTTCTGGTTGGGAATCGTGATCAGCGAGTCCACGTACTTGCCGAGTTCGGCGATGCCCTGGTCGGCGAGCGACAGCCGCTTGTTGCCTTCCATCTCGAACGGCTTGGTGACGACGGCGACCGTGAGGATGCCGAGTTCCTTCGCGACCTGCGCCACGATCGGCGCGGCGCCCGTGCCGGTGCCGCCGCCCATGCCGGCGGTGATGAAGATCATGTCCGAGCCATCGACCATTTCGACGATGCGGTCACGATCCTCCAGCGCGGCCTGGCGCCCTACTTCCGGGTCGGCGCCCGCGCCCAGTCCCTTGGTGATGTTCGAACCGATCTGCAGGCTCATCTTCACCTTCGAGTGTTTCAGGGCCTGGGAATCGGTGTTGATGCAGATGAAGTCCACGCCTTCGATTCCCGAACTGACCAGGTGGGTCACCGCGTTGCCGCCGCCGCCGCCGACGCCGATGACCTTGATGATGGCCCCCTGATTTTCAGTGTCTGCAAGTACGAACATTTTTTGCTGCTCCGATAAGAAGTGACTAATGACCAGTAATCAGTGCTTCGTGGAAGCCGACCGCGCCGCCGGCTTCCGTTACAAAATCAAGACTCTCCACCCCGCTCCGCGCCACGCTTTCTCCGTCCAGTGTTTCTCCGCCCGTCAGAAATTTCCCTTGAACCAGTCCTCCATCCGCTCGAGGACGCTGCGCATGCCCTTGCCGACCGGCATCTTCCTGCTGTGTCGCATGTGGTTCTCACGCCCGAACAGCAGCAGCCCGACGCCGGTCGAATGAATCGGGTTGCGGACGACGTCCACGAGCCCGCTCACGCCCTGCGGCAGTCCCAGCCGCACCGGGGCGTGGAAGACTTCCTCGGCCAGGTCGATGACGCCCTCCATCTTTGCGCTGCCACCCGTCAGCACGACGCCGGCAGCGATCAACTCGTCGAAGCCGGAACGTCGCAGCTCCTCGTGCACCAGCGCGAACAGTTCCTCGTAGCGCGGCTCCACGACCTCGGCGAGCGTCTGGCGCGCAAGGCGGCGCGCCGGCCTGTCACCGACGCTCGGCACCTCGATCGTCTCGTCCGGATTCGCGAGCTGCGACAGGGCGCAGGCGTAGCGCACCTTCAGTTCCTCCGCGTGGTGCGTCGGCGTGCGCAGGCTGACCGCGATGTCGTTGGTGACCTGGTCGCCGGCGATGGGAATCACCGCCGTGTGCCGGATCGCTCCACCAGAGAACACCGCGATGTCGGTCGTGCCGCCGCCGATGTCCACCAGGCAGACGCCCAGCTCTTTCTCGTCGTCGGCGAGCACGGCGTAGCTAGAGGCCAGCTGCTCGAGCACGACGTCCTCGACCTCGAGACCGCAGCGCTGCACGCACTTGACGATGTTCTGCGCGGCGCTGTCGGCGCCGGTGACGATGTGCACCTTCGCTTCGAGGCGCACGCCGGACATTCCGACCGGCTCGCGTATGCCCTCCTGCGAATCGATGATGAATTCCTGGGGAAGGATGTGCAGGATCTTCTGGTCGGCCGGGATCGCCACCGCCCGGGCGGCGTCGATCACGCGGTCGACGTCTCCCTGCATCACTTCCTTGTCGCGGATCGCGACGATGCCGTGCGAGTTGAGCGAGCGCACGTGGCTGCCGGCGATGCCGGCGATCACCGAGTGGATCTCGCAGCCGGCCATCAGCTCCGCCTCTTCCACCGCGCGCCGGATCGACTGCACGGTCGAGTCGATGTTGACCACCACGCCCTTCTTCAGGCCGCGCGAGGGGTGCGAACCCAGGCCCACCACTTCGATTGTTCCGTCCAGGCCCAGCTCGCCGACGATCGCCACGACCTTTGACGTGCCGATATCGAGCCCGACGATCATGTTGCGTTCAGTCTTTTTAACCATCGGGTGTCGCGACCTCCTGCGGAGCGACCGCGAGGGCGGAACGGGAGTTCCAGCCGACGCTGAATCCATTTGTGTAGCGCATGTCCACGTAGTTGATCTCGGCAAGCCGCTTTGCGACCAGCGGGCTCGCGAGCCGGATGAATCGCTCGAGGCGCGCGTCGACGGACTGCCGCCCGAGCTTCACTGCGACGCCGTTGGCCAGCTCGAGCTGCCACGCGCCACGCTCATCGAGCTGCACACCGGTCAGGCGCAGTCCAGCCTCGAGCAGTCGGCCCTGCGCCTCGAGGTACAGCCGGGCGACGATGCGCTCGCTGCCATCGGGACCCTGCAGCAGCGGCAACTCGGGCGGCACATAGCGCGCGTTGCGGATGAAGAGTTCGCCGCGCGCATTCAGCAGTCCCGCCTCGTTCCAGCGCGCTGCCGCCACCTGCTCGGTGACGATGACCCGGATGGCATCCGGCCAGTGGCGGCGCACCACGGCCCGGTCCACCCATTCGATGCGCTCGATACTGTCGCGGACCTGGTCGAGGTTCACGGACGCAAGACCGCCGTGCACTACATCGACGACCGCACTCTCGATTTCAGGCGGCGACACCCGCTGGAAAGCGCCTTCGACTAGCACGCGCCGCACCGGGCGGTCTAGCGCCAGCATCAGCAGCAGCGCGGCCACGGCGAAGCTGGCCACCACGCCGGCCGTGACTCCGGCCACGCGCCAGTTCACGACCGGCGCGGGAGTCGCTGTCCCGCTGCGCGCCTGCCGGCGGTTGCGCTTTTTCCAGAATGCCAGCATCACGCGGCCCCCGGCGTCGGTCGCGCGAGGCTCGTCTCGAGAACCCGCCACACGAGTTCGTCGAATTCGATGCCGAGATTGCGCGCGGCCTTGGGGACCAGCGAGTGGCTGGTCATGCCGGGCGCGGTGTTCACCTCGAGCAGCCACGATCGGCCCGCGCGGTCGCGCATGAAGTCGACGCGACCCCAGCCGCTGCAGTCCACTGCCAGGAAAGCCGCCAGCGCCAGGCTGCCGAATTCCTGCTCGACCAGCCCGGTCGCACCCGGGCAGAGGTACTGCGTGTCTTCGGCCACGTATTTCGCGTGGTAATCGTAGTACTCACCCGCCGGTACGATGCGGATCGAGGGCAGCGCGTCGGTTCCCAGCACGGCGACGGTGTACTCATCGCCCTCGATCAACTTCTCGACCAGCATCGGGCCCTCGTAGCGGGCCGCGAGTTCCACCGCCGCGGCGAGATCGGCATCCCTGAAGCAGCGGCTGATTCCGACGCTGGATCCCTCGCATGCCGGCTTGACGATCACCGGCAGGCCGAGCTCGTGCGCGGCGGCCACGACATCGTCGCCGCGCTCCAGGCTCACATAGCCCGGCGTCGGGAGCCCGAGCGACTGCCACACCTGCTTGCTGCGGATCTTGTCCATCGACAGCGCGGAGCCGAGCACGCCGGAGCCCGTGTACGGGACGCCCAGGGCTTCCAGCAGGCCCTGCAGCACGCCGTCTTCGCCACCACCGCGGTTGCCGTGCAGGATGTTGAACACCCTCTCGAAGCGCCGGCCCACGGATCCCGTGAGTGCGGCGACGAGCGCGGGTATGCCGTCCACCGCCACCGCGTCCACGCCGCGGCCGACGAGCGCCTCGAGCACGTTGCGGCCCGAATCCAGCGACACCTCGCGCTCGGATGACGTGCCGCCCATCAGCACGGCGACGCGTCCGAAGTCGCGCGGATCCCGGATGCGGGCTGGCGACAGCGTCATGTGCGCCCCCCATCCGCGGCCATCTGGGCGAGCGCGCCGGGCAGGTCGTGCGACGCGGCGCCGATGCTGCCGGCGCCCATGGTCAGCACCACATCGCCGTCGCGCGCGAGGTCGGACAGCGCCTGCGGCAGTTCGTCGAGCGACTTGAGCAGCACAGGCTCGACGCGGCCACGGGAGCGGATCGCGCGGCACAGCGCCTTGCCGTCGGCGCCTGCGATCGGCGGCTCGCCCGCGGCGTAGACCTCGGCCACCAGCAGCGCATCGGCGCCCGACAGCACCTGCGCGAAGTCATCGAGCAGGTCGCGCGTGCGCGTGTAGCGGTGGGGCTCGAATACCAGCACGACCCGGCGGTCCGGCCAGCCCTGCCGGACCGCTTCCATGGTCGCCGCAATCTCGGTCGGGTGGTGGCCGTAGTCGTCCACGAGCGTGACTCGCCCGGCCGGGACGTCGACGTCGCCGAGCCACTGCAGGCGTCGCTCGATGCCCTGGAAGCCAGTGAGCGCGCGCTGGATCGCGCCGTCGTCGATTTCGAGCTCGGTCGCGACACAGATCGCGGCGAGCGCATTCAGCACGTTGTGCCGGCCCGGCAGGTTGAGCGAAATCGGCAGCAGATCACGCCCGGGGCGCAGCACGTCGAACACTGACTGCCCGCCACGGCGCGTCACGTTGACCGCGCGCACGTCCGCCGGCTCGTCGAACCCGTAGGTGAGGTACGGACGGGCGATCAGCGGCACCAGGCTCGACGCTTCGGCGTCGTCGACGCAGACGATGGCGAGGCCGTAGAAAGGCAGGTTGTGCAGGAACTCGACGAAACTCGACTTGAGCCGGCCGAAGTCGCCGCCGTGCGTGCCAAGGTGATCCGCATCGACGTTGGTGACGATCGCGATCATCGGCTGCAGGTGCATGAACGACGCGTCGCTCTCGTCCGCCTCTGCGACGAGGTAGCGACCCGCACCCAGCCGCGCGTTCGAAGCCGCACTCTTCAGGCGTCCGCCGATAACGAAGGTCGGGTCCTCGCCGCCCTCGGCCAGCACGCTCGCCACCAGGCTGGTGGTCGTGGTCTTGCCATGCGTCCCGGCCACCGCGATCGAGTAGCGGAAGCGCATCAGTTCGCCGAGCATCTCGGCGCGCTTGACCACCGGGATGCGCTGCGCGAGCGCCTGCGCGACCTCGGGGTTCTCCTCGTTGACCGCGCTGGAGACGACAACGACGTCGGCGCCCGCGACGTTGCCGGCGCTGTGACCGATCATCACCCGCGCGCCGAGCTTCTCCAGGCGTCGCGTCGCATCTCCGGCCTTGATGTCGGAGCCCTGCACCGAGTAGCCCAGGTTGACCAGCACCTCGGCGATGCCGCACATGCCGCTGCCGCCGATGCCGACGAAGTGGATGGAGTGAATGCGCCGCATCCGGTCCTTCATGCCGCGCCTCCTGCCGCCGCGACGCAGGCATCGGCAAGTCGCACGTCTGCGTCGGTAATGGCCGCGGCACGCGCAGCACGCGCCATACGCTCGAGCCGCGGCCGGCCGGCCTCGAGCAACTCGCGCAGTTTCGCCGCGAGCGACACCGGCGTCAGTCCCGACTCGGACTGCAGCACTGCCGCGCCAACGCGGACCACGTACTGTGCGTTGCGGGTCTGGTGGTCATCCACGGCCGCCGGGACCGGCACGAGGACCGCAGGAACGCCCGCCGCCGCGAGCTCCGCGATGGTCAGCGCGCCTGAGCGGCACACGGCGAGGTCGGCCCAGCCGTAGGCGCCGGCCATGTCGTCGATGAAGGCGCGCACGTCCGCCACGATGCCGCGCGCGCGGTAGGCCGCGGCTGTCTCCTCGGCACCCTGCGCGCCCGTCTGGTGCAGCACTTCCGGACGCAGCCATTCGGGAAGTTCGGAAATCGCCGCGGGCACGACGGTGTTGAGCCGCGACGAACCCTGGCTGCCGCCGAACACCAGCAGGCGCACCGGGCCCTCGCGCCCCGCGTAGCGGCGCTCCGGCGGCGCTACGTTCGCGATCTCGCGACGCACCGGGTTGCCGACCCGCTCGGCCTTCACGCCGTCGCCGAAGCTCCCAGGAAAGCCCTCCAGCACGCGATCGGCGATGTGTGCAAGCAGGCGATTGGTCATTCCCGCGACGGCGTTCTGCTCGTGCACGACCAGCGGCGTGCGCGTGAGCCAGGCGGCCACCCCGCCCGGCCCGGAAACGAAGCCGCCCGCGCCGAGCACCACGCTGGGCCGGTGGCGCCGCACCGCGCGGAGCGCCTGGATCAGCGCGGTTGCCAGCCGAAACGGCGCGGCGAGCAACGCACCGATGCCCTTGCCGCGCAGGCCGCTCACGCTCAGCCACTCGACCGGAATGCCCGCGGCCGGCACCAGGCGCGCCTCGATTCCGCGGCGGGTGCCGAGCCACACGAGGTCGTAGCCGCGCTCGCGTAGAACGCGCGCAGTCGCGAGCGCCGGGAAGACGTGTCCGCCGGTGCCACCCGCCATGATCATTGCCGTGGGACGTGTCATACGCGACACACCTCGCGCGACGCCGCCGCGGGTCGATCGGCCGCCTGCGTCTCGTGGTTGATCCGCAGCAGCAGCCCGAGCACGCCAAGCGTGACCAGCATGCTGCTGCCGCCGTAGGACAGCAGCGGAAGTGTCAGGCCCTTGGTCGGCAGCAGGCCCATGTTCACGCCGATGTTCACGAAGGCCTGCAGGCCGAGCCAGATGCCGATCGAGGCGGCAAGGTAGGACTGGAACTGCAGCCCGGCGTCGGCGGCCCGGCGCGAGATCGCAAGCGCCCGGCTGACCAGCACCGCGAACAGGCCGATCACGACGCACACGCCGAGGAACCCGAATTCCTCGGCGAGCACTGCAAACACGAAGTCGGTGTGTGCCTCGGGCAGGTAGAACAGCTTCTGCACGCTCGAGCCGAGGCCGACGCCGAACCACTCCCCGCGACCTATCGCGATCAGCGACTGCACGAGCTGGAATCCGCTGTCGAACGGATCTTCCCAGGGATTGCGGAACGCAACCAGGCGGCGCAGCCGGTAGGGCGAAGTCACTGCCAGCACCGCCATCGCGGCGACGCTGCCGACGACCGGCACCAGCAGGTGGTGCAGGCGTACGCCCGCGAGGAACAGGATCGCGAGCCCGGTGGCCATCAGTACCGTCGCCGCGCCGAAGTCGGGCTCGAGCAGCAGCAGTATCGCCGCCGCGCCCAGCACGGCAACCGGCTTCATGAACCCCTGGAAGCTCGAGCTGAGTTCCTCCGAGCGCCGCACGGCGTAGCTCGACAGGTAGGTGAGCAGCATCACGCGGGCGAGCTCCGATACCTGGAAGTTCATGATTCCCAGGCGTGCCCAGCGACGGCTGCCATTCACCTCGTGGCCGATGCCCGGCAAAAGCACCAGCACCAGCAGCGCGAATCCGCCCACCAGCAGCACTTTCGAGTGCTTTTCCCAGACGCTGGTCGGGATGGTCATCGCCATGAAGGCGGCAACCAGGCCCATCATTACGTACAGCAACTGCCTCTCGAAGTAGAAGAACGGGTTGCCCGACTCGTGATCGGAGACGCCGATCGACGCCGAGGCAACCATGATCAGCCCGATCAGCAGCAGCGCTGCGACGGTGCCGACCACCCAGGTGTCGAACATGAATCGCCGCGGCTGGCCGCTGGAGCGCGCGTAGGACATGGTGGTGGCGGTCATGCGGCCAGGCTCCTGACCGAGGCGGCAAATTCTTCGCCGCGGTGCGCGTAGTCGCGGAACATGTCGAGGCTGGCGCAGGCCGGCGAGAGCAGCACGGTCTCGCCCGGCTGCGCGGCGGCACGCGCGGCGCGGACGGCCGTCGGCATGTCCGCCACGATCTCCGTGCTGCAGGCACCGTCGAGTGCTGCAGCAAGCCGCGGGGCGTCGCGGCCGATCAGCACCGCGTGTCGCACCTTGCCGCGAAATGCTTCGCGCAGCGCGCCGAAATCCTGTCCCTTGCCGTCGCCCCCTGCGATCAGCACGATCGTCCCGTCCGTGCCCGAGACCGCGGCGACCGTGGCACCGACATTCGTGCCCTTCGAATCGTTGACGAAACGGATGCCGGCCACGTCGGCGACCCACTGCGCCCTGTGCGCGAGCCCGCCGAATTCCGCGAGCGCGTCGAGCACCGGCGCGCGCGGCAGGTCCAGCGCCTCGCTCATCGCGAGCGCGGCAAGCGCGTTGGCTACGTTGTGCCGGCCGGTGAGTCGCATCGCGGAGACGGGCAGCAGCGGCTTTCCGCGGCAGGCGAGCCAGGGCTGCGCGCCCCCGTCGAGGCAGTAATCCGCACCGGCATCCTGGAGGCTGAACGAAAGCACGCGCTGGCCCGCGCGCGGCATGTCGCGAACCAGTGGGTCATCGGCATTGACGACAGCCGTCTCGCAGCCGTCGAAGATCCGCGCCTTGGCCGCCGCGTAGTCGGCCAGCGAATCGTAGCGATCCATGTGGTCCGGCGAGACATTCAGCACCGCGGCTGTCACGGTGCGCAGCGAGTGCGTGGTTTCCAGCTGAAAGCTCGACAGCTCGAGCACGTACAGGTCCGGCGTCGAATGCTGCAGCAGGTCAAGGGCAGGCTCCCCCAGGTTGGCACCGGCAATCGCCGCCTGCCCGGCCGCGGTCGCAAGCACCGCCATCAGCGCGGTCACCGTGCTCTTGCCATTGGTGCCGGTGACCGCTGCCACCGGCGCGACGGCCTCGCGCGCGAAGAGCTCGATGTCGCCGACGACCGGCAGCCCGCGCCGCGCCGCTTCGACCGCGACTGGCTCACGCAGCGAACGCCCGGGCGAGATGACGACCTGCGACACGTCGTCGAGCAGCGCCAGCTCGAACGGGCCGGTGCGGAGCTCGATCCCGGCCAGCTCGCGGCGCAGTGCCTCGATCCCGGGCGGCTCGGCACGCGTGTCGGCGACGCGGAGCGTGAGGCCCTTGCGATGCAGGTAGCGCGCGGCCGAGAGCCCGGTGCGGCCGAGGCCGAGCACCAGGGCCCGTGTCCCGGGTTCGAGCGGCATGACGCTGTTCGGGTGAGCGCTCATCGCAGCTTCAGCGTCGCCAGCCCGATCAGCACGAGGATCACGGTGATGATCCAGAAGCGCACGATCACCTTCGGCTCGGCCCAGCCCTTGAGTTCGTAATGATGGTGGATGGGCGCCATGCGGAAGATGCGCTTGCCGCGCAGCTTGAACGAGCCCACCTGCAGGATGACGGAGACGGTCTCCATCACGAACACGCCGCCCATGATGAACAGCACGATCTCCTGGCGCACGATCACCGCGATCACGCCGAGCGCGGCGCCGAGCGCCAGCGCGCCGATGTCGCCCATGAACACCTGGGCCGGGTAGGTGTTGAACCAGAGGAAACCAAGGCCTGCTCCGAAGATCGACGAGCAGATCACCAGCACTTCGCCGGCGCCGGCGACGTAGGGGATCGCCAGGTAGTTGGCGAACACGACGTTGCCGGAGGCGTAGGCGAACACGCCGAGCGCGCCGGCGACCAGCACCGCGGGCATGATCGCGAGCCCGTCGAGTCCGTCGGTCAGGTTCACCGCATTGCTCGAGCCCACGATCACGAAGTAGGACAGCACGACGAACAACGGCCCGAGCGGCAGCACGAAATTCTTGACGAACGGCAAGATCAGCGTGGTTTCAGCCGGCGTCTGCGCGGTGAGGTAGAGCGCGAACGCTGCGCCCAGGCCGGCCACCGACTGCCAGAAATACTTGTGGCGCGCGATCAGCCCGCGCGAATCGCCGACCACGAGCTTCAGGTAGTCGTCCCAGAATCCGATCAGGCCGAACGCCACGGTCACCGCGAGCGTGATCCACACGAACCGGTTGGCGAGGTCGGCCCACAACAGCGTGCCGGCGACGATTGCCACCAGGATAAGTGCGCCGCCCATCGTCGGCGTGCCGGCCTTCGACAGGTGGCTCTGCGGGCCATCGGAACGCACGCGCTGGCCGACCTGTCGCTCGGCCAGCGTGCGGATCATCCCCGGACCGACCACGAACGAGATCGTGAGCGCGGTCAGCGCCGCGAGGATCGCCCGCAGCGTCAGGTAGCTGAATACATTGAAGCCCGAGTAATACTGGGTGAGCCACTCGGCGACATGACGCAGCATGCTAGTGGCCTCCCCCGCTCGCGCTGCCGCCGTCGGCAGCAAGCGCATCCGCGACGCGCTCGAGGCGATTCGACCTCGATCCCTTCACCAGCAGCGTCACGTCCTTGCCCAGGTCCGACCGCGCGACCGCGACCAGGTCATCGACGGCGGCGAACCACTGGCCGCCCACGCCGAAAGCCTCGACCGCGTGCCTCGACTCGTCACCGATCGCGAGCATCCGGCTCACGCCGCTCTGCCGCGCGAGCGCACCCATTTCCGCATGCAGTCGGTCGGAGTCGGCGCCGAGTTCGCGCATTTCGCCGAGCACCAGCCAGTGCTCGCCCGGCAGCTTCGCAAGTGACTCCAGCCCGGCGCGCACCGAGCCCGGGTTGGCATTGTAGGAATCGTCGATGAGTCGCGCGCCGTTCAGCGCGGCTCGCATCCTCAGGCGCCCGGTAACCGGCAGCATCGAGGCGAGACCGTCGGCGATCGCATCGAGGCTGGCACCTGCGGCCGAGGCAGCGGCGGCGGCGGCCAGCGCGTTCATCACATTGTGGCTGCCCGAAAGAGCGATCGACAGGCGCCTGCCGCCCAGCGGGCACTTCAGGTCGAATTCGGTGGTGAATCCCTGTTCCGTCGCCTGCTCGACCACGTCGGATGCAGCGAAATCAGCGTCCGTGTCCATGCCAAAGGTGACGACACGCCCGGCGGCCCGCGCGAGCCCGCGCCAGAACCCGGCGAATCGATCGTCGGCGTTGATCACTGCCGTGCCACTGGATCCCAGCGCCTCGAACATCTCGCCCTTGCCGCGCGCGACACCGTCGATGCCGCCGAATCCCTCGAGGTGGGCGGGCCCCGCGTTGACCACCAGTCCCACGTCGGGTCGGGCGATTGCAGCCAGGTGTGCTATCTCGCCGCGGTGGTTCGCGCCCATCTCGATAACCGCGTGCAGGTGCTCCGGCCGCAGGCGGGCGAGCGTGAGCGGCACGCCGATGTGATTGTTGAGGTTGCCCTGCGTGACCAGGCAGGGACCGCAGATGCCAAGGATCGTACCGGTCATTTCCTTGACCGTGGTCTTGCCGTTGCTGCCGGTGATGCCGACCACGGTGCCCTGGTAGTCGCCCCGCCATGCCCGCGCGAACGCGCTGAGCGCGGCAAGCGTATCGGCCACTACTACCTGCGGCACGGCCGCCTCGACCGGGCGACTGACCAGCGCGGCACTGCAGCCGCGCTCCGCAGCCTGGCGAACGTAGTCGTGCGCATCGAACTTCTCGCCGACGAGAGCGACGAACAGCGAGCCGGTCCCGATGGTGCGGCTGTCGGTGGACACGGCATCGAACGCGACGTTCGCGCCCTCCAGCCTGCCGCCGGTCACGCGGGCGAGTTCGGCGAGGTCCCGGATCATGCCTCGCTCCCGAGCGCGTCCTTCACGACCTGCCGGTCGCTGAACGGACGCACTTCACTGCCGACCAGCTGGCTTGCCTCGTGACCCTTGCCCGCGATCACGACAACGTCGCCCGCATCCGCGTCCGCGAGCGCGTGGTGGATAGCCTCAGCCCGGTCGGGAATAACCTGCGCCGCGCTTCGATCACGCATGCCGCCCAGGATCTGCTCGATGATCGCGCGGGAATCCTCGCTGCGCGGGTTGTCGTCGGTGACGATCACCACGTCCGCACCGTGCTCGGCGATCGCTCCCATCATCGGGCGCTTGCCAGGATCGCGGTCGCCACCGCAGCCGAACACGCAATGCACGCGGCCACGCGCATGCGCGCGTGCCGCATCGAGCAGCTTGCCGAGCGCGTCCGGCGTGTGGGCGTAATCGACCAGCGCAAGCGGTTGCGCACCACCGCCAAAAGCCTCCATGCGCCCGGGCGGCGACACGCAGGTCGCGAGCGCGGCAAGCGCGCGCTGCAGCGGGATTTTCCAGCCGAGCAGCACGCCTAGCACGGCCAGCAGGTTCTCGGCATTGAACTCGCCGACCAGCGGCGAACGCAGCGTGCCCGCGCCCCAGCTGCTCTCGATGTGCAGGGTGAGTCCCGCTGGGGTGGCGCGCAGCTCCGGCAGGCGGATCCAGGCCGCACCGTGCGGCGCCCATACGTCGTTCGAAGTCGAGAAGAACACCGGCTCCCCCGCGGAGTCGAGCGCATCGGCCAGCCGCCGGCCGAATTCGTCGCGAACATTCACGATCGCACGGCGCAGGCCGGTCGCGCGGAAGATGCGCTGCTTTGCCTCGAAGTAGGCGTCGAGCGTGCCGTGATAGTCGAGGTGGTCGCGTGTCAGGTTGGTGAATACCGCAGTGTCGAAACGCACTGCGTCTACGCGGCCCTGGTCCAGCGCGTGCGACGAGACCTCGAGCGCCAGGGTCTTCGCTCCTGAATCCCTGGCCTCGGCGAGCAGCCGGTGCACGGTCACACAGTCGGGCGTGGTGAGCCCCGCGGCGGCGAGTGCGCCGGGGCGACCGAAACCGATGGTGCCGAGGTAGGCGCCCTTGCGTCCTACCGCTTCCGCAGCCTGCGCGAGCAGGTAGGCGGTGGTCGTCTTGCCGTTGGTACCGGTGACGCCCGCGACCTCGAGGTCGGACGACGGGCGTCGGAAGAATCGATCCGCCATCTCGCCGACGCGGCGCCCGAGCCCGGGAATCGCGTGGACCGCCACGTGCGCGGGCAGCACCGGCGGCTCGAGCCCCGGCACCGGCTCGAACAGCACGGCCACAGCGCCGCGCTCGACGGCCGATGCGGCGTGCGAGATGCCGTGCCCGCCTCGACCCTGGCAGGCCAGGAAAGCACAGCCCGCCACCGCCTGCCGGCTGTCCATCGTGAGGCCGGTCACCACGAGGTCGCGCAGCGGCTGCGCGACACTGGCGAGCAGTGATGCAAGCGACGCCTCGTAGCCGGGCATGGAATCCACTTCTGCCACGGCGCTCACTCCCCCGGTCTGGCCATGCGTCACCACGGGTCCTGCGCCTGCACCAGTGTCGTCGCCGGCATGCGCTGCAGGTCGTCTGGCGGTATCGCGAGCAGGCGCAGTGCGCCCGACATCACGGATGCGAAGACCGGGGCTGCGACATCGCCGCCGTAATAGGCGCCGGCGCTCGGCTCGTCGATGATCACGACAGCCGCGAGCCGCGGATTGCTGGACGGCACCACGCCGCCGAAGATCGCGAGGTACTTGTTGGTGGAATAGCCGCCGGTCTGCGAGGCCTTCCACGCCGTGCCGGTCTTGCCCGACACCCTGTATCCCATGACGGCCGCGCGACGCGCGGTGCCGTTGCTGATGACGCTCTCGAGGATCCGCACCAGCTCCGTTGCCACGGGTTCGGGCAAGACCCGCTCGCCCGCCGGCGGAGTGTCCACGCGCCGCAGGCTGATGGGCCTGCGAACGCCGCCAGCCCCCAGGATCGCGTACGCCTGCGCGAGCTGCAGCGGCGTCACCGACAGGCCATAGCCGTAGGACATGGTCGCCTGCGTGATAGGACGCCAGTGCTCGTAGCCGGAGAGGATCCCGGTGGACTCGCCGGGAAAGCCGGAGCCGGTCACGCGGCCGAAGCCCAGCGCGTCGAGCGTGCTCCACATCTCCTGTGGCTTCAGCGACAGCGCGATCTTCGCCGCGCCGACGTTGCTCGACTTCGCGAGCACGGTGGTGACGTCGATGGTGCCGAGGTTGTTGTGGTCCTTCACGGTCTTGATACCGACGCGAAACATCCCGGGCGACGTGTCGATCAGCGTGTCGGCGTGGTACCGGCCCGTCTCCATCGCCGCCGCGACGATGAACGGCTTCATGCTCGAGCCCGGCTCGAGGAAGTCGTTCGTCGTGCGATTGCGATAACGCGATGCCGCGTACTGCTCGCGGTCGTTCGGGTTGAAGGTCGGCTGGTTGACCATGGCCAGCACTTCGCCAGTGGCGATGTCGAGCACCACGATCGTGCCCGCGCGCGCCTTGTTGTCCTGCACTGCCGCCTTGAGCTCGCGGTACGCGAGGTACTGCACCCTCAGGTCGATGCTGGTGCGCAGGTCCTGGCCGGGACGCGGCGCGCTCAGGCGCTCGATGTCCTCGATGGTGCGACCGAGGCTGTCGCGCATGACGATCTTCTCGCCCGGGACACCACCCAGCCACTGGTCGTAGGCGAGTTCCAGCCCCTCCTGCCCGACGTCGTCCACGTTGGTGAAGCCGAGCAGGTGGCCGGTGACCTCGCCAGCCGGGTAGTAACGCCTGTACTCGCGCAACGTGTCCACGCCGGGAATGCCGAGCGCCTTGACGCGCGCGGCGTCCTGCGGACGCATGTGGCGCACGAGATAGATGAATTCGCGATCGAGGCTGCTGGTCACGCGGCGCGCGAGCCACTGCGGGTCGCGGTCCAGCGCCTTGGCCAGCTTCGGGAAGTCCTGTGGTGCCTCCGCGAGCTTGCGGGGATCCGCCCACACCGTGTCGACCGGAGTGCTGACGGCAAGCGCCTCGCCGTTACGGTCGAGGATCATGCCGCGATTGGCCGAGAGCTTCGCCTTGCGCAGGATGCGTGCGTCGCCCTGCTTCTCGAGGAAGGCCTGGTCGATCACCTGCAGGTAGACAGCGCGCGCGACCAGTGACGCACCGGCCACGCCGAGCACGCCGACGACCAGCCAGTGGCGCCAGCGGTAGCCCCCGGCACTGCGGTCATTGGTGGCGGTGCGTTTCACGGCTGCACGATGCGCAGGTCACTCGCCTGCGGAATGACCATGTGCAGGTCGTCGCGGGCGACGTTCTCGACTCGCCCATTCGCCGACCAGGTGCTCTGCTCAAGCTGCAACTGCCCCCATTCGATGTCGAGATCGTCGCGCTCCCGCGTGAGGCGCTGCAGTTCGCTGAAGCGACTGCGGGCCTCGTGCTTGCCATAGACCACGCCCAGCCCGGAGACGAGCACGGCCAGGCCGAGCAGGGCGGTGGCGAATCGCCACGCATTCGTGCTCATGCCGCCACCCTTTCAGCCACACGCAGCACCGCGCTCCTCGAGCGCGCATTTGCCGCCACCTCCACATCCGACGCGTATGTCGCGCGACCGACGCGCGCCAGTCGCGGACGTGCGTGCGGCGGAACCTGCGGCAGGCCCGCGTACACCGGATCGCCCTGCTCCTCGCGCCGGATGAAACGCTTGGCGATGCGATCCTCGAGCGAGTGGAAACTGATGACGCAGAGCCGGCCACCGGGCGCGAGCAGGCGCACGGCCTGCGGCAGCGCCGCCTGCAGCGCCTCGAGCTCGCCATTCACGTGGATGCGGATCGCCTGGAAGGTGCGGGTTGCAGGGTGCTTGCCGGGTTCCCGCGTCGGCACCGCCGCAGAGACGATTGCCGCGAGCTGCGCGGTACGCTCGATGGGTTCGACGGCTCGTGCCGCGACGATCGCGCGCGCGATGCGATTCGCGTAGCGCTCCTCGCC
>JALHTE010000151.1 GCA_022865595.1 Steroidobacteraceae bacterium
ACTCCTCGGCCACCTCGGGATCGCCGCATTCGGCAATGGCGTGATGGTCATAGCCGCGCGCTCGCTGGCCACCATAGCCGCTCCAATCGTCGGGGACGATCAGCGAGCCCGGCATGACCAGGGCAATCGGGTGAACAAAGGCGTGACAAGGGAGTGAATTGCTGAATCGCTCGTGTTTTCTGATTCGAATGCGGAGGACAGGCGATGGCGGGAGCGGTGGCGGACTTTGGAGCGATCGGGGAAACGATTGTTTTCCTGGACTATTTCAAGGACATGCCGGACCCGCGCCAGCGCGGCAAGGTGATGTATCCGCTCGACGAGGTTCTGCTCTTGTGCCTGCTCGCAGTGCTGGCGGGCGCCGAAACGTTCATCGACATCGCGCGGTTCGGCGAGAAGAAGCGCGACCTGCTCTGCCGGTTCCGAAGGTTCGAGAACGGCACGCCGTCGCACGACCATCTCGGCGACATCCTCGCGACCCTCGATGCCGCGCAGTTCCAGCGCTGCTTCGTCGCCTGGGTGGCGGCGGTGACCGGCACGCCGGCGGAGGTGATCGCGATTGACGGCAAGACGCTGCGCCGCGCCTCCCGGAAGGGCGCCAAGGCGGCGGTCCACATGGTCTCCGCCTTCGCGGCACGCCAGCGCCTGGTGCTCGGGCAGATCAAGGTCGCCGAAAAGTCGAACGAGATCGTCGCCATCCCGGAGTTGCTCGCCCTGCTGGTGATCGAGGGGGCGATCGTCACCATCGACGCGATGGGATGCCAGCGCGACATCGCCGCGCAAATCCTCGCCCAGAAGGCCGATTACGTGCTCGCCCTGAAGGGCAATCAGGGAACCTTGCGAGAGGACGTGGAGCTGTTCGCCGCCGAGCAGAAAGCCAATGGGTTCAAGGATACCGAGGTCAGTCGCCACCAGACCATCGATGGCGATCACGGCCGCATCGAGACCCGCACCACCACGGTGATCCACGATGTCGCCTGGCTCCAGGAACGCCACGCTTGGCCCGGACTGAGCAGCCTCGTCATGGTCGAGAGCACGCGCGAGATCGGCGACAAGACCGAGCAGGAGACGCGCTTCTACATCTCCTCCCTGGCGGCTCCGGCCGACCGGCTCGGACCCGTGATCCGCAGCCACTGGGCGATCGAGAACAGCCTCCATTGGGTCATGGACATGGTCTTTCGCGACGACGAATGCCGCGTCCGCACCGATCACGCGCCCGCCAACTTCACCACCCTGAAGCACATGGCCTACAACCTGGTCCGAAAGGCTCCGGGCAAGGATTCACTCCGACTCAAGCGAAAGGTCGCCGCATGGGACGACGACTTCCTCGCAAGTCTCCTCGCCGCTTGATTGCTTCACCCGATTCCCCTGGCCAAACACGCACAAGAGCTTGATTTTTGTGGCCGGAGACCTGATATCCGGCACGCCCCTTCAATCTTCACATCCAGGACAGTCATGCCCGACGAAACCACTCCCGAAACCGAAACGAACGCGCCCGAAGCCGGGGCCGATTGCGGAGCGGAGCGGAGCGCCGCGCTCGAGGCCGAGGTCGCCGATCTCAAGGACCGGATGCTGCGCACGCTGGCCGAGATGGAAAATCTGCGCCGCAGGACCGAGCGCGAAATGGCCGATGCACGGCAATATGCGGTGGCTAATTTCGCCCGCGACATGCTCAATGTCAGCGACAATCTGCGCCGGGCCATCGACGCCATACCGGGAGATTCGCAAGGCGCTGTCGACCCAGTTCTCGCGGCGCTGATCGAAGGCGTCGAGGTGACCGAGCGCGGCCTCGCCCAGACACTTCAGAAATTCGGCATAAAACCGATCGAGGCCAAGGGGCAGAAGTTCGACCC
>JALHTE010000152.1 GCA_022865595.1 Steroidobacteraceae bacterium
CCTCTCATTGGTCTGGACGACCTCGTGCCCGTGATCACGGGTGGCATCGCGGTGGCGCTGGTGTCGTTCGCGGACACCAGCGTGCTCTCGAGAACCTACGCCGCGCGATTGCGGATGCGGGTAGACCCGAACCAGGAGATGGTGGGCCTGGGCGCCGCGAACCTCGCCGCCGGTTTCTTCCAGGGCTTCCCGATCAGCAGCAGTTCTTCGCGGACGCCGGTGGCGGAAGCGGCGGGATCGAAGACCCAGCTCACGGGGGTAGTGGGTGCCGCAGCCATTGCGCTGCTCCTGATCCTGGCGCCCGATCTCCTCGAATACCTGCCCGGTGCGGCACTGGCTGCCGTGGTCATAAGCTCGGCGATCGGGCTCATCGAGATCGCGGACCTGCGCCGCATCTACAGGATCCAGCGCTGGGAATTCTGGCTGTCGATGGCGTGCTTCGCCGGCGTGGCGGTGTTCGGCGCGATTCCGGGCATCGCGCTTGCCATCGTGATTGCGGTGATCGAGTTCCTCTGGGATGGGTGGCGGCCACACTTCGCCGTGCTGGGGCGTGTGGACGGCGTCAGGGGCTATCACGATGTCACGCGCTATCCGCAGGCACAGCGCATCCCGGGGCTGGTGCTGTTTCGCTGGGACGCGCCGCTCTTTTTCGCCAACGCCGAGCTTTTCCGGGACCGTGTGCTCGACGCCGTGGCGAGTTCACCGACCCCGGTGCGATGGATGGTGGTGACGGCCGAGCCGGTTACCAGCGTGGACGTGACCGCGGCTGACGTACTGTCCGAACTCGAGGATACGCTGCGCGAAGCGGGCATCCTGCTGTGCTTTGCGGAGATGAAGGACCCGGTGAAGGACAAGCTGAAGCGCTTCGGGCTGTTCAGCCACTTCGGTGAGCAGACTTTCCACGCCACGATCGGTGAGGCCGTGCACGCGTATCTCGCGGCGAATCCCGTCGAGTGGGTGGACTGGCAGGACCGGAATCCGTAGCGGACCGAAACAACCCCGCGCCAGTACCCGGAACCATGGTCATTCCTTCCTGCAGACCAGGAGGACTTCGTCCACCCTCTCAGTGTCGATCATGCCGGGAACGAGCGTGAGCTTGTTCTGAAAGCGCGTCCCGAGTGGCATCAACACATGGTTGTACCACCACATCGCTTTTTCGCGCCGATGCGTAAGAAACCACATCCCGAGATCGAGCAGGCGTGACGACCTGGGCTGCATTCCGTAGATCGCGCTCTGGTCCACCGAGAAGCCGTGCGCGGCGAGTTTCTCGAGCAGCCGCTCAGGCTGGTAACGGCGCCGATGGCCTACGAAATCGTCGAAGGCGGACCAATGCGAGGGGTGCAGCGGCACCGAGAGCAGAAACGCCGCGCCCGGCGCGGCCACGCGGGACAATTCCGCCAGCGCACCATCGTCATCGTCCACGTGTTCGACGATGTCGAGCGCGCAGACGAGATCGAAGACACCATCCGGAAACGGCAGCGATGACACCAGCCCGATAACGGCATTCGCTCCACGTGCCCGGAGCTTCGAAACAGCCGGCATGCTCATATCCACGAACTCGGTCCCTTCGAGGGGCAGTCGCGGCCTGAGCCCTGGCGCGACCTCCAGCCGGCGCCGCGAGTGGGAGACGAGAGAGCAGACCAGCGGCCAGGTATTGAAGGACTCCGGAACGACCAGGCGAGCGTCCATCCACAGCGTGTCATAGAACTCTCGGTTCGCTTCGAGGAGTCCTGCGTCGGCCGATTCTCGCGGTTTCATCGCGCGAGCTCGTCCAGGCGCTTGAATTCAAAGCCGCGCGCGCGCAGGCCATCGATAATCACGGGCAGGGCTTCGAGCGTGGCGCTGCGGTCCTGCGTTCCCTGCAAGCCGGAACCATCATGCAGAAGCAGGATCCCGCCTGCCTTGGCCTTGAGCACCAGGCGACGGGCGATTGTGTTGGCGTTTGAGCGCACGGCGTCAAAGCCACGAACCTGCCACCCCACGCAGGTCATGGCCTGTTTCGCCAGCACGTCGCCGAGCGCGGGGTTCTTGAAGCCGAACGGGGCACGGTAGAACTGCGGGCGTTTGCCGATTGCGGCTTCAATAATAGCGTTGCAGCCGTTAATCTCGCGAGTGAGTCCTGCGTGAAGCGCGAAGTTGATGTTCCACGCGTGGCTGAAGCTGTGATTGCCGATCATGTGACCCTGATGGTCAATTTCGCGCAGCAGGGCCTGGTTAGCGCGGGCGCGCTCGCCCACGACGAAGAACGTGGCGGTCACTTTCTTGCGTGCCAGGATTTCGAGCACGCGGGGCGTGAACTCGGGGTCCGGTCCGTCATCGAACGTGAGGGAAACCGCGTTGACGCCTGGTACGTGCCACAGCGTGGGCGCCCAGAGCGAACTGTTGACGTCGAACACGCCCCAGGCGATCAGCGAAATCGCCGAGAGGGCAATCAGTCCGGCAATCCACCATGAGGTTGGGGCATCGCCTAACCAGAGCGCGGCGAGCACACCGAGCGCCGCAAGAATCTTTATTGCAAAGGCCTTGGCCATGGGCTAACCAGTGTCTGGACGGCGCATTTCACTCCACCGCCTCGACGAGGGTCGACGACTCCCAGAGGACCCAGGCGAAGGCGACGCCGGCGGCAAAGTAATTCTCGCTCTTGACCAGCGGACTGTCGGCGAAGACGGCGCCGTTGAGACTGTCCCAGCGCACGAACGCGCCCAGCCAGTACTTCGGGTAGCGCTTCGACACCGACATCAGGAACTGGCTGCCGGCGTAGCCCGCATCGGCATCGTAGGATGGACGGTCGGGTGTTGCGTACCTGGGCGCCACCGAATAGAAATAATCATGGCTGCGTTTCGAGCCGTACATGGGACCGGCGAGCATCCCCAGATTCCAGCCGGAAAGCCCCGCAAAATCGGCGACGTCCAGGGTTAGGCGCGGCGAAAATACCCAACCGGCGCCGTCCACGCCCCCCATCACCGTGACAGCGGCCCGCACTGGCAGGCGCAAGTCCAGCTTGAAACGCCGGTCGTCGCTGCGCCACAGGTTGAGTTCAAGCGCCGGGCCAACCTCCACCGTCGGCTGCAGATCGGGCATTCCCTCCCGGGCGCGGTTATCGGCGCTCTTCACGGGCACCGAGGCGCCGACACTGACGTTGAGTTCGATGCGGTCGCTGTCGAACAAGGCGCCGCGTACCCCGTCCTTGTCCGCCTTGAGAAATGTGCCGCGATAGACGACGTATGGAAAGGGAATGGCGTACAGGTTGGACTCGTCCGAACCGCGGTAGTCGGGGAAGGACAGGGCGCTCATGCCGATACCCAGCTCCCACAGCGGCTTTTCATCGGCGAAGGCATGGCCGGCCGAAAGGACCGCGAGCGGCAGCACGGCGACGGAAATCAGGAGACGGCGCAGACAGCGCGGAGGGGAAGTCATAAGCGAGCTTACGACTCCGCATATTGATCTGGCAAAGCCTGTCTTTTCAGTGCACGAGTGGGAGCGGCGCTTGCCTCGTCCAGCTTTTGTCGGGGCCTGGTTGAGAATGAGGCGTTCGGTCCCTTTGGCGCTCTTGCCCCGTAATTCGCAATGACTGTCTATTGCGCCATTGCGCAGGCATGATACGCAGGTCTGAACGAGCCGGCGGGCGCAATGCCTACGACAGATGCTGGACCAGGAGCTCACGTGCACAGACTCTTCGAAGGAATGATCCTTGGCGCTTGCGTGATGCTGGCCGGGCTGCCGACGACCGCGACCGCGGGGGGCGACGTGGCGTGCCAACTCAGTTTTCAGCTGTCGGGCTGGTCGGTCTTCTATAAGGAGTCGAGCGGCAGCGGGACGATCAAGTGCTCGAATGGCCAGTCGATGGCCGTGAAGCTGGAGGCCAAGGGCGGTGGGCTGACGTTCGGCAAGTCGACGATTGACGACGGCCGCGGCGAGTTTTCGGGCGTAAGCGACATCAGCGAACTGATCGGTTCCTACGCATCGGCGGAAGCCCACGCCGGTGCCGTGAAATCGGCGAAGGCCCAGGTGGTCACCAAGGGCGAGGTGTCGCTTGCCTTGAGCGGCACCGGACGCGGCTGGGACGTCGGGGTCGCCTTCGGCAACTTCATCATTTCCCGGCAGTAGGCCATTGCGTCAGCGGCAGTGCGCTGGCCTGGTGCCGCCGTCGTCGAAGTGAGGACGAGCCGATCCTGTCACTACTTGAACTAAGAGATCGTGCGCCACGAACTCTTTCGGTCACGAGCGAGCATTCCCGGCGCCGGCAGCGAATTCGCGGGCTGGCAAGCGATCCAGGTGCTGCCAGAGCGGGCCTCGCAGCCCAAGCTTGCGCAGCGCGGCGAACGCTCGCGGGTCGAAGCGAATCCCCAGTTTGGGTACGATCCAGCGCGGCTGCCGCCCCGCACGTCGCCCGATCCGCTCATAGATCTCATCCCGGAACTGCCGCCGATCGAGCGCAATCTCCCGGTTCACGACCTCATGGTCTCCCACCCAGACGAGCATCACCGCGGCGAAGGGGTCGAGGTCTTCCACGAAATCGAGCGTGCGCTCGACGTGTTCCAGCGTTTCGCCGGTCGTGCCAAGGATGAAGGAATGGCAGTCCCTGAGTCCGTGATCCTCGGCAATCGCCGATAGTTGCCTGATATTGTCGGTGCGGAAGCCCTTCTCTAGGCGGTCCAGCATCTCGTCGCAGCCGCTGTCGGACCCGATCTCCATGCCCATGGCTCCGGCACGGACCATGAGTTCCGCCAGCTCGTCGTCAAATGCGACCGGGTTGACATAGCTGGTCCAGGGAGTGCGGTTCCCGCGCGCCACCAGTTCACGGCAGACTTCTTTCGCGTGTCGCAACGGCAGGTTGAAGACGCTGTCCACGATGAAGAGGTGCCCGACGTCCTGTCGCGCGCAAAGTGCCATGAACTCGTCCGCCACCTGAGCGGGATCGCGCAAGCGGCTCTTGCTGCCCTCGATCAGCGGGTAAGTGCAGTAG